>CAIYYX010000152.1 GCA_903930535.1 uncultured Sterolibacterium sp.
AGCTGACGGCCAAGCAAAAGGCCGAGGTGGCTGCATTGCTGGAACGGCCTGATAGTGAGATCGACACCAGCGATATTCCGCCGCTGACGGATGCATTCTGGAAGAACGCGGTGCGCAATCCGCTCTACAAGCCGACCAAGACATCGACCACGGTGCGCGTCGATTCGGATGTGCTGGTGTGGCTGAAGTCGAAGGGTAGAGGCTACCAGACGCGGATCAACGAGATTCTGCGTAAGGCAATGTTGAAGGAAATTACCAAGGCATGACGGGTTGGCAGAGCCGCCGCCTTGCTGCAAGTGATTACCAATCGGTTGCCGCAGTTCTGACGCGACGATCCCAGCCAGCTTGATCTTGATCTGCGGCTTCTCTACCAGGACGGTCAGCGGTCGGCTTCATGTTTCAGCAGAATGCAAGCGGGTTGTTTGGAGCAGAAGGTCGAGTCTAAAGCAACTCTCATTAAGAAATAATTGATGGGGTAATTGATGGGTCGGTTTATAACAATAAATACAAAAGCTGTTTATTCAATCGCTTAGATGCATTACTGGCGGGCCAGAACATACCACACCACAAACTCGCTCTGGTGCAGAACGAACGATTGTGGTGGCGGCGGGGATTCGAACTCACACTCCCAGCATCCAGGTCAACCTTGCGCGCGCCCTCGGCATACTCGACCGCCACTAAGGCGTACGGTTCGAATCCGCTTCAGAGATTCGAACCCTGCCGGAGAATCCTGTCAAAACAAGTCATGACACTGCACTAGTTCCCAGGTAGGTGAGTTTTCATCCCCCGCTCTAAGCAAACTGTAGTTCAATCTTGCCAGCGCGGCGACGTACAGGTCCGACGACAATCTTCACGTCGTGACCCAACTTGGTCACCAGTTCCAGCAGCTTGGCTTCGCTGACGCCGCGAAACTGTCCTCGGGTAATGCGCGAAATCTTTGACTGATCGATGCCGAGCAGAGTGGCGGCCCCGGCCTGCGTCAAGCGGCGCGCCTTGATCGCGCGGGCAATTTCGCCGGCGAGCTGTGACTTGCGTTGCATTTCTGCCGCGTCGGCATACCCCAAGTCGGCATAGACGTTGGTGCTGCCTTCTTCGATGGTCACTTCGTCGCGCTGGCTCATCAACGTGCATCGTTTAGGTTAGCGCTTGCAGCCCATGCTTTCTAACCACAAACAGCAATTTCAGCGCCATTCCACTGGGTCGCTTGGTCCCCGCCTCCCATTTCTGAACAGTTGATTCACTCGTGTTCAAATATCGCGCAAATACCGGTTGGCTGACGTGATTTTGCTCTCGTATTTTCTTGATGTCCTCGGAGTCAATCTCTGGCGGTTTGGTCAGACACGATTCATCGAATTCACGCATCGTCGTCTTGTCGATAGCGCCGACCTCCAATAAAGCAGTGGCCGAAGAGTGAATGGCCTCGAAAGCATCGCTCTTAAACTTACGTTTAGCAGTCATTGCAGACCTCCAAGAATTTCCGATTTGCAATCAGGTTCTCTATTTCCTGATCCGTTAGCTTTCCATAGATTGCGGCAAGAGATCGAAAAGCAACGAGTTCGTCGTCATCGATATTGTCTCGATCCTGCTTTGCAAACAAATACTCATACACCCAGAAACGACCGCCTTTTGCAAGAATGATGGAGCGGTGCCGGTTGTCGTTCAATCGCTTCTTGAACACCCCTCCCCCCAAGTCATCGGCTTGTCCACGCATCACCTGCGATATGGCCAGGCAGAGGTCTGCATCTCCAATATGAGCCTTCCTGGCTATCTTGGCGAACCACGCGGTTTTGAAAACCCGTGACTGTGGCTTTGTCTTGCCCATGTAGTATGGTAGCACCTGGTGCTATATATTTCAAGACTTGAAATTGGACTTGAGTCGTAAGCGTCGTCCCTGCACCGTCTGGACGGTTCGCAGGAGGGCGACCATGATCGC
>CAIYYX010000153.1 GCA_903930535.1 uncultured Sterolibacterium sp.
AGGGAAACTCGACGGCAGAGGGATGGCTCGATCCCTTCTTGCAGAAGTCGGGGTTGTCCGGCTTGTGGCCCGTCGCCGCGAGCCAGACGCGGCCCTTGCGGTCGATCATCGAGTTGTGGTTGTTGGCCTTGCTGTCCCAGATGTCTTCCGTGCCCCAATAGGCGGAGGGCTGCAGGATGTGCACCGAGCCGGCGTTGCCGGGGCCAAGCGCCAACGGCATGTCGGCGGTCGTGGGCAGCACGAAATTCGTCGCGACGTTCTTCACCGGGTCGAGGATAGGCATGTCGTTGCAGGCGTGCTCGCACTGCCCATAGAGCGGCCCATAGCCATTGACGGTCGGGTAGCGGCGGTCGGTGGAAATCAGGTCGTGCAGATATTGTTTGGGATTGTGCCAGTCGCGCAGCGTGACCACGATGTTGCGCTCGACGCCCTGCGGCCGCGTCGGCTTGGCATCCGGCAAGGCGCCCTTGGCGATGCGCTCGGTCCAGTCGGCGAGGTACTTGAATGGCAGGCCGCCCAACTGCCCTGCGGCGAGCAGAACCATGTTTTCGCCCGCCTGGCCTGATTGGATGCGGCGGACCCAGGCGTCCTGGTGCGTCTTGCCCTCGAGGTGGAACTTCGGAATCGTGCGGGTCGCCAGCTGGCCGAGTTGATGGCAGCCGACGCAGCCGTTGTTCTTCATGAGGTTGAGATAGTCGGTGAGCTTGACGTTGTCCGGCGCCTCCTTGCTGCCGAACACCTTGGCCTCGGGGATTTTCATCATCGAGAACCAATAGATCGCCGGGTAATAACGCGCAGCGACGGCTGCGTTGGGCGCGGCCACGGCTTTCAGGTTAAGTTGCTTGCCGGGCACGCTTTTCACTTTTTTCGAATCGACGAGGCCGTAGCCACGCACCCACACGTCGTAATTGGCTTTGGGCAGATCGGGGACGACATAGCGGCCCTTGTCGTCGGTGACGACGATGCGGATGAAACGCACCGGCAAATCGTGCGTTTCCGCGATCACCCAGACGCCGGCCTCCGGGCCCTTCGGTCCGTTGACGACGCCGCCGATATCGTCGTCATCGATGGCGACATTGACCGCCGGTTGCGCCTGCACTGAAACCGTTGCGAACAAGCCCATGGTTGCGATACCTATTGCAGCCATGCCAGTCAATAGAATCTTGCGCATTGTCATGCCTCCTCCTGCAGTAGACGGCCCCTGATCGGGAATTGTGCCGGAGCCGCGGTCGTCGCAGGTCCAACGGTATCGGGCCCATTACCCACGGCGCAGTTGCGAACAGATTTTGCGGCTATGCATGCGGTGGCGAAAACACCCAATGCCGCGCTTATCGATGCAGGAATTACTGTCGCCGGGGGCTGGAATCTTGGAAACTTATTTTGCCCTGATGCAACATATCACGGCACTCATAAGCGGTCAAACACCTTGGTAGCAGGCAGGCATCGTGATCCGTGCCACCTGATGTGGTCCGCCCAATACGTACCAGACTGAATGTTAGCTGCTCGGCAAACTTTCGCATTGAAGGGAGTTTGTCATGACGAAGAAACGGTTTTCAGTAAAGAGATCGTCGCCGTATTGAAGCAGACAGCCCGGGGCTGTCCTCTGGCAACTCTGCTTCGCGGCACAAGTGGCTGTCGTTCCGACAACCACGGCCACTAGCCAGCCCTGCGCCCCGCTGCAGCGCTCTTCTGCTCCACGGCAAACACCGCCGCCTCGACGCGGGAGCTAAGATTGAGCTTGGAGAGGATGTGCCGCACGTGCAGCTTGACGGTGTCGTGGCTGATATCGAGGGCGCGACCAATGGCCTTGTTGGTGAGGCCGCGGGAAAGGTAGTCGAGAATCTCCCTCTCTCGCGCAGTGAGTTGCTTCAGGGCGGACTCCTTGGCGGCATCCGGCCCGCCGCCTTGCAGCAGATGCACCAGCTTGAGCGTCATCGCCGGCGCCACGACGGTCTCGCCGCGCACCGCGCGCAGCACGGCATCGACGACGTCGTCCGGCTCCATGTCCTTGAGGAGATAGCCTTGCGCGCCGTTGCGCAGGGCGCTGGAGAGATCTTCCTCGGCGTCGCTGACGGTGAGTATCAGCACCGGGCCGCGCCACTCCCCGGCGCGGATGCGGCGCAGCAGCGAGATCCCACCCAGAGGCGGCATATTCAGATCGATGATGATGACATCGGGCTTCTCTGCCGCGATCAGCCGCATCGCCTCATCCTCATTCCCGGTCATCCCCGCGACGCTGATCTCCCCGCGCTGCTCGAGGAGTTCCGCCAGACCCTTGCGGAATAGCGTATGGTCGTCGACCAGAAGGATGCGCAGTTTCGCCGTCATGTCGCGCTCCCGGAAACCGGAAAGGAGAGGCGAAGGCGCACGCCGCCCGCAGGCAGGTTGGCGACATCGATGCGGCCGCCGAGTTTCTGCGCCCGTTCGCGCATGATGGCAAGCCCCAGATGATCGCGCAATTGCGGGTGCTCCGCGAAGCTGCCGAGGGGATTGGCGACGACGAAGAAGCCCAGACCTCCCTTGCCGTTGTCCTCGACGGTCACCAGATACTGATTGTTCGCCTTATCCAGCAGCAGGCGCGCCCGGCTGGCGCCGGAATGGCGCACGACATTGGCCAGCGCTTCCTGGACAATGTAGAACACCTGCGCCTCCTGATCGACGCCGAGGTGAAGGTCGCTGATGCTGTTGATGTAGTCGAGGGCGATACCGGTGCGCTCGGGAAAGTTTGTCGCCAGTTCCCCCAGCGCATGCAGCAGGCCGAGCGGGTCCATGCGGTTGCGGAACTGCGTGAGCAGCTGGCGCAGCCCGGTGTAGGCGTCGTCGAGCGCCTGGCTGACGTCGCCGGCATATTTTCCGGCGCGCTCGGTATCGGCTTCAAGCAGCGCATCCTGCAGCAACGCCACGCGCAGCTTCATGTAGGCCAGCGTCTGCGCCAGCGAGTCATGCACTTCGTTGGCCATCATCTGGCGCTCGTTCATCAGGGTGATGCGCAGATTCTCGCGCTTCAGCCTGACGTTCTCCAGCGCCATGCCGAGGTGCTCGCCGATGGAGCGAAACAGCAGAGCCACTTCCTCGGGCAGTTCGAAGGGCTGGTCAAGGTAGAGATTGTAAGCGCCGAGAAGTTTGCCGCGGTACAGCAGCGGCACCACTACCATCGCCTGGCATTTTTCGTTGAAGAAGGACAGGCCGGTGCGCTCGGCGCAGTCGTGCATCTCTATGGTAAAGCTGATGCGGTTCTCGCTCATGGCCGTGCCGCAAGCGCCGCAGCCCAGGGGCATCAACTGCTCGCGCAGGAGGAAGTCTTCGGGCAGGCCGAGTGAGCCGATCAGGCGCAAATGTGCGCCATCGCTGGTGAGCACGCGCACCGCACCGGCCTGGGCGCCGGCCAGGCGGATCATGGTGGCGAGAAAACGGCCGAGCAGTTCCTCGATGTCGCTGTCGCTGGCCAGATTGGAGGTGACTTCGGACAGGACATGGAGGGCCTGCAGCTTGTAGCTGCCGGCTGCGTCCTCATCAGCCGCTTCAGCGGAACCGGCGGGGAGACGCTGGCTGCCTGCGACAGCGCTCATAGTCCTTGCTCCACGACTATCGGATGTTCATTCTATGCCGGAATATCCCAGGCGCCGGAAAAAATCTTCTCCGCCCAGAACAGGCCGGCGATGGTCTTGCCATCGCTGATCTCGCCGTCGCGAACGGCGAGTAAGGCGTCGGCCAGGGACAACTCCACCACCTCGATGAATTCCTCACGATCGCGCTCATGCCCGACATAGGACAGACCATGGGCGAGGAAAATTTCGATATGCTCGTCGGAGTAACCGATGCACGGATGCATGACGCCAAGATGCCTCCAGCTCTTCGCCTTGTAGCCTGTCTCCTCGCGCAGTTCACGCCTTGCCGTGTCGAGTATGGGTTCGCCGCTGTCGATCTTGCCTGCCGGCAATTCGAGAAAAACCTGCTTCAGAGGATGGCGATACTGGCGCTCGAAGAGCAGTTTGCCGTTGTCCAGAACGGCGATCACCGTCACCGCACCGGGATGGACAATGTGCTCGCGTACGCTCTCGCCCCCGTCGGGCAGGCGCACGTGGTCCAGTTTGACCTTGAGCAGGGTGCCGCTAAAGACATCCTCGCTGGAGATCAGGGTTTCGACGAGGTGATCGTCGTCATTCACGATCTACGAAGCAATCAAAGAGAATGCCGCAGCGCGAAGTTGCACAAGCCCATGAGCAACTGCGGGAACAGGCCGAACAGAGCCACCGCCAGACCGTTGGCGGAGAGCAGCAGCCTCATGTCGAGTCCTGCCTTGATGGGCGCAACGTCGTTCGGGGCGTCGAAGTACATCAGCTTGACCACGCGCAGATAGTAGAAGGCGCCGATCAGCGAGAACAGCACTGCGACCACCGCCAGCCATACCTGGCCGGTGGCGATCACCGCCAGCAGCACGGAAAACTTGGCGAAGAAGCCGATGAAAAACGGCACACCGGCCATGGAGAACATCAGGCTGCCCATGACGGCGGCGAACCAGGGGCTGCGCTGGTTCAAGCCCTTGAAGTCTTCGAGATTCTCTGCCTCATGGCCGGCACGCGACAAGAGCAGAATCATGCCGAAGGCGCCCAGGCTCATCATGACGTAGGAAATCGTGTAATACATGGAAGAACTGTAGGCGTTCAAGGCGAACTGGCGGTCGCCTCCTGCGACGCCGGAAACGAGGCCCAGGAGCATGTAGCCCATGTGCGAGATCGTCGAATAGGCGAGCATGCGCTTCAGGTTCTTCTGGGCGATGGCGGCGAGGTTGCCGACCGCGATCGACAGCACCGCCAGAAGCATGAGCATGGTCTGCCACTGCTCGGCCAGTTCGAACAGGCCGAACACCAGGAGACGCATCGCCATGGCGAAAGCCGCCAGCTTGGGTGCCGAGCCGATGAACAGCGTGATCGCAGTGGGCGCACCGTGATAGACATCGGGAATCCACATGTGGAATGGCACGACACCGAGCTTGAAGGCGATGCCCGAAACCAGGAACACCAGACCAAAGGTGAGCACGGTCTGGTTGGCGACGCCGTGGGAGATGGTCTGGGCGACGCCGTTTATCTCCAGTGTGCCGGTGGCACCGTAAATCATCGACATGCCGTAGAGCAGAAGGCCGGAGGCCATCGCGCCGAGGACGAAATATTTCATCGCCGCCTCGGTGGCGCGCCCCGAATCGCGGTCCAGCGCCACCAGGGAATAGAGCGACAGGGAGAGGAGTTCAAGACCCAGATAGATGGTGAGGAAGTGATTGGCCGAAATCATCACCATCATGCCCAACGTCGCGAACAGCACCAGGAGATAGAACTCTCCCTTGTCCAGGGCGCGGTCGGCGAGGTAGCCGCGACTGTAGATCAGCATCGCAGCAACGGAAATATAGACGAGAAGCTTGAGGACCCCGGACATCAGGTCGGCGACGTACATATTGCTGAAGGTCAGCGTCACCTGGCCGTCGGTGGTGAGTAGGGTGATGATGGCGCAGCCTATCAGCGTCGTCTGCGTCAGGAGCCGGATGACCCAGCGCTGCGACTCGCACAGCACCAGGTCGGTGAGCAGGATGACGCAGGCCATGACGGCGAGGAAGATTTCCGCCGCGGCAGGGTAAAAGTCAGGCATGAGGAAATTCATCTTGGGTTCCTGGCCTTAGAGCTTGCCTGCCGCCACATGCTTGAGCAGGTGGTCGACCGAAGCGTGCATGACATCGGTGAAGGGGAAAGGATAGAGGCCCATGCCCAGCACGCAAAGTGCCAGGGCTGCCAGAATCGCGAATTCGCGGCCGTTGATGTCGGTGAGCTTGGCGACATGGTCGTTGCCGATCGCGCCGAAGACCACGCGCTTGATCATCCACAGCGTATAGGCCGCACCCAGGATCAGGGTGAGGGCGGCGGCGAATCCTGTCCAGAAGTTGAACTGGATCGCGCCCAGCACCACCATGAACTCGCCGACGAAGCCCGAGGTGGCCGGCAGCCCGGAGTTGGCCATGGCGAAGAGTACAAAGAAGGCGGCGAACTTCGGCATGGTATTTACCACGCCGCCGTAGTCGGCAATCATGCGGCTGTGCATGCGATCGTACATGACGCCGACGCAGAGGAACATGGCGCCGGCGACGAAGCCGTGGGAGATCATCTGCACCAGCGCGCCTTCCATGCCCAGCTGGTTGAAGATGAAGAAACCCAGGGTGACGAAACCCATGTGCGAGATCGACGAATAGGCGATCAGCTTCTTCATGTCGGTCTGCACCAGCGCCACGAAGCCGATGTAAATCACCGCGATCAAGGACAGTCCAATCATCATGCCGGAGAGCGCATGGCTGGCATCGGGGGCGATCGGCAGAGAGAACCTGACGAAGCCGTAGGCGCCGAGCTTCAGCATGAT
>CAIYYX010000154.1 GCA_903930535.1 uncultured Sterolibacterium sp.
CTCACAGGCAGCCACCGCGCCCAGTCGGGCTGATTCGATCTGTTCGCCGATGACGAAAACAATGAACAGTGGGATCACGGTCAAGGCCAGCCACTTCAGCGTGTTTTTCAGCAGATTGCCGATTTTAAGTGCAGTTGCATTCATATTGATAGGTCAATGCTCAAAGTTGCCGAAAGTGAGCCGGTTGGTCCAGAACTGGAAACCGTTCAGATAATTGGTTCTTGGCCCATTGCCGTTGTTGCTGAAGAGCCTGCCCTTCACCATATGCCAGGGCGGCATGTCACCCGTCGAACCACCGCTTGAAAAGCCGCGGCAGGTGAAATTATTGACATCGGTGATCACGCAAATCGGCAAGTCAAGCCTCGATTCCAGTCGATCCTCGGTCGTATAGACCTCGACGCGCATATTGTCGACCCGCGGCTTTTTGGGCACTTCGATACCAATCTTGCGCACCAGCAACACCGTACGACCGTTGGGTTCACATGTCCGTGGCGTGTCGGTCGTACAACTGATTTCGTGGAACTTGTCGTAGCCAACATTCTCTTGCACGTAGCTGAACGAGATGATGCTGGCCAACATCAGCAAGCTCGCCCAGATGAAATAGCGCATGGTACTGGGGGTCATGGCGCAACCTTCTTTCTTTCTGCTAACGCTTCAGCGGGTTCCACCCTTCGCCACGGTCGCTCGGGTGGGGTTTGACGGAATATCAGGGAATGAGCCTCGAGCAGCAAAGGCTCTCGCGGACCGATGGTTTTGCGCATCTTGGCGAAAGCGTCGACCGCGTTGGCACGGTCTTTGTTGTCCAGGAATCCGGTCACGGCGCAGCGGAACAAATGCGCGATCAACTCGGGCTCGGTACGCGGCACTCTGGCTGCAATCCGCTCAGCCAGCATCAGGCATCCGGGGGGGTGACCCTGGGCAGCAGCAATCGCCAGAAAATGTTGGCCGTTCACTGTTTCCTGGGCCCAGCGGCGGCGCAAGACCTTGCCCATATCGGGGTATTCGGCCGTGGCGTCGACCTGCGCGCGCTCGCCTTGCCTGTCAGCGAGTTCATATGACAACCTGCCACGATGAAACGCTGCTTCGGCGTCCCCTGCTTCAGCCATGTCGGCCATTCTCTGCAAGATCAGCCGACTACTTTCCATCGCGTCGAGCAGACGGCCCTCGTCGGTCGCGCATTTCGGCGTGATCAGACAAACCTTTTCTTTCAGAGCCGTCAAATTGGCGGTCGAATACCGGCGCAACAATCCGTCCAACTCGGATTCAACGGCCGCATGCTTGCCGGTCTTTTTTTCGCCATGCGCCCCCGCCTTTGGTGCGCCATGGCCGTCATCCGACGCCATCGCAGCGCTCGTCAGCACAGACAGCAAAGCCGCGCCGACAAGGCGCCGCATCGATGGCAGCGCTTTGCCGAACATCATTTTCGCGCCGGCAGTATGAATGCTTGACCGCGATTATTCGCGGCGGCTGGAACCGGCGCCACTGGAGGCGGTTCGTCACGGCGTTTCATTCCGTCAGGCGGGACTGGGAATAGCGATAAAGGCTTCTCTTCACTGCCGCCGGACCCGGCTTGCTGCATCATGCCGGCGCTATAAGGCCTTGCGACTGCCGCAGCTTCACGCGCAGCCTGGGTCGGCGCAGCCGGTGTATTGCCGGCCTTGGAAGCAGGCTCATCCAGATTGGCTTTGACGGGCGGCATACCGGCTGGAATCGGTTTGTCTGGAGGAGGACCCGGCATTTCGCCCTCGCCAGCCTGTTTGGCCGGAACCGGACGAGCGCCCGGTACCGGCTTGAGCACCATCAGGGAAATGCGTCGATTCAATGGATCGGTGGCGTCGGCCGGATTGAGCTGTACGCTGTCGGCGAATCCAGCCACAAGGGCAATTCGAACCTCGTCGAGGCCGCCCGTGACAATCGCGCGGCGCGCGGCGTTGGCCCGATCACTCGACAACTCCCAGTTGCCGTAGCCGGCTGTACCACCACCGAAGCGACGTGAGTCAGTGTGGCCCTCGATACGCAAGCGGTTCGGCAGCCCGCTCAATACTTTGCCAATCGTGTTCAGAAGTTGCCGGGTTTGGGGAGCCATCACCGCGCTTCCCGATTCGAACATCGGCCGATTCTTCTCATCGACGATCTGGATCCGCAACCCATCGCTGGTGATGTCCATGAAAATCTGGCTCTTGACCTTGTCAAGCTCTGGATTTTCGGAGATTTGCTTGGCTAAATCCTGTTTCAGATCCTCCAGCTTGGCCTGTTCCTTCTTGTTGAACTTCTCGTCAACTTCTTCTTCGTTGCTGATCTTTGCCTGCGGCGTATTGGAGTCTGCTTTCGCCTCCTGGCCGGCTTGCTTGAAAATATTGTCGCCACCGCCCTTGATGATGCGCGTGGCGTCCCCAGAGCCCGAGCCTCCCGCCACCGCGATCCGCAGCGGATTCTGGAAATAAGCTGAAATACCGGCCAGGTCACCTGAAGTGGTGGAACCCAGCACCCACATCAGCAAAAAGAAGGCCATCATCGCCGTCACGAAGTCGGCGTAGGCAATCTTCCAGACACCGCCATGAGCTTCGTGTTTGGCCTTCTTGACCCGCTTGACAATGATCGGCGGCAGCGACTTATCGGGAGCTGTTGCCACTACTTGCCTTTGGTATTCTTGGTCTCTTCGTCGAGTTCCTTGAAACTAGGACGCATATCGGCGTAGAGGATCTTGCGGCCGAATTCGACCGCTGCGGGTGGCGTGAAACCATTCAAATGGGCCAGCAGCACCGACTTCACGCAGAGAAAAGCCTTGCCCTCGGATTCGGCGTTCTGCTCCATCACCGTTGCCACTGGGCCGACGAATGAATAAGCCAGCAAAATCCCCAGGAAGGTTCCGACCAGGGCCGCACCGATCAACTTGCCCAGCTCAGCCGGCGGCAGACCGATCGATCCCATGGTGTGCACCACGCCCATCACCGCAGCCACAATCCCGAACGCAGGCAATGCATCGGCCACTTTCTGGATCACGCCGACAGGCACATGGGCCGACTCGTGATGGACTTCAAGTTCCTGCTCCATCAAGCTCTCGATCTGCACCACGTTCAAGGCGCCTCCCAGCATCATGCGCATGTAATCGGTCAGAAACTCGATCAGATGATGGTTCTTGTTGAGCGAAGGATATTTCTCGAACAAGGCGCTGGAATGCGGCTCTTCGATGTCGGCTTCCATCGACATCAGACCGTCGCGGCGGATCTTGTTGAGGATTTCGAACAACAGGCACAACAGGTCCAGGTAGAGCCGTTTGCTAGCGTCAGCGCCCTTGAAGGCGGTTGGCAATGCCTTCATGGTCATCGACAAGATGCGCATGCTGTTGGAAGCCACCATATAGCCGATGGCAGCGCCCACAATGGTCAGCACTTCAGTCGGTTGCCACAGCACACTGATATGTCCGCCGTGCAGCGCATAGCCGCCCAACGCACATGCCATGCCTATGATCCAGCCAAGAGGGATCGTCATATCAGTTCAGCTCGCTTGAAAATCGAAGTCAACGAAGGACGTCGAAAAGGGTGTTGGACGAAATCCGGCTGAAGAGCGAACGAGCCGCCTGCAACTGGGCTTGGTAAGTCGCCAGGTCTGCTGCAGACTGTGCGACGTCGGTATCAATCAGATTCGACTTGGCCTCGACTGC
>CAIYYX010000155.1 GCA_903930535.1 uncultured Sterolibacterium sp.
CACATTTCTGCGGCATCGGCAAACGCAGCGGGTTTGGTTGGACTTGATGGCACCGGCTGGATTCTTGACGTTGGTAGGTGGTGAATAGTCATCCAAATACGTTAACCCTTGCCCTTGCCCTTGCCCTTGCCGTCGATGTCCAGCAATTTTAGGGAACTGGCAAAAGCGCTTTTTGATCGTAAGGCAGGTGCGCATCGACCGTGTGAAGAAGGATGGCGGTGGTAGTATTACTGCCCATCAGATCGCACAGGACAACAAGATTACTCGCTCCGAGAAGTTTATTGGCTTTGGCGAAGGTTTCCGGGCTTACTTTGTGGTTTTGAAAGACTTCACGACCAAGCTGGATGATCGCCGCCTCCTTTGCACCCACTCCCGTCAAAGGCTTACGATACCGGACCACATCGATGATTGCCGGTTCCAAGCCCATTTTCAATGCTTTGGGTTCATGGACCGTCCATTCAAATACCTGGTCCATTTCGCGAGCTACCACCAGCCTCGCTAATTCCTGTAGTCGGCCCCCCAAGCCAGCGCCCTTACGATCTGCGGGTAACACGTGGAGTCGTATCCCCCCAGGCCCAGCGAGCCCGGCCAACGAGGAAGTTCCTTCGGAAATGTGGAAGTCGTAAACCTTCTTGCCTTGCTCGTCCAGGGCTTCTCGTTTGATTAATGGAACACGGCTTCTAGAATCAGGATAAACGTCCTTGGGAAGCGAGGCCGCATACTCCTCAGCTGTCACCTTACTCGGGCTGGAAGATTCCTGCGCTGCTTGCAGACTCGGAGAGTATCCCATCCATAAAATAACAGCGCCCGCACACAGCAATTCAGTTGTGACTCTCATATGTTTCATATTAGATCTCCTGATGTTTTTAGGATATTGCTTTAGCTATAGGCCAAGTTCAATTCTATGTCCAACTATGCCGTACTTTGCCTGGATTTTGGGGGTTAGTTTCCGAGTCAAAGCCAGTCAAGGGGGTCAGGCCCCTTTAACCCACGAAAGAGACTTTTTGTACTTATGATCCGGTGACAGCAATCGTGCTGCGGTGCGCGGCAAGCCGCTCTCGCAGAACTGTTTTTTCCCGCTCACTTGAATAACTTTTCATTTGACCACTGCCGAGTTCCTTGAGGATGCGGGGTTGGTTAAACTTGACCTTCTTATTAACAGACATCAAATCCCCTAAAAACCTGAGGTTTCACCGCATCATGAGTACCATCCGTCAAGCTGACCTGATCGAGTCCGTTGCCGCTGCTTTGCAGTACATCAGCTATTACCACCCGGCCGACTTCATCGCCCATCTGGCACGTGCCTATGAGCTTGAACAAAGCGCCGCCGCCAAAGACGCAATTGCGCAAATTCTGACCAACAGCAAGATGTCGGCAGAAGGCCACCGCCCAATCTGTCAGGACACGGGCATCGTTAACGTCTTTCTGAAAGTTGGCATGGACGTGCGCTGGGGCGAATTCACCGGCAGTCTCGATGAGGCCGTCAACGAAGGCGTGCGCCGCGGCTATACCAACCCCGACAACCCGCTGCGTGCGAGCGTGGTGGCCGACCCGCAGTTTGAGCGCAAGAACACCAAAGACAACACACCGGCAGTGATCTTCACCGAGATCGTTCCGGGCGACAAGCTCGAAGTCACGGTGGCGGCCAAGGGCGGCGGCAGCGAGAACAAAAGCAAGATGGTCATGCTCAACCCCAATGACTCAGTGGTCGATTGGGTGCTCAAAACGGTGCCAACCATGGGCGCGGGCTGGTGCCCGCCCGGCATCCTGGGCATAGGCATTGGCGGTA
>CAIYYX010000156.1 GCA_903930535.1 uncultured Sterolibacterium sp.
ACGATAACATCATCACTCCCTACACCACCGTCCAGCGCCGCCTCACCGGGCGCGGCAACGGCCAGAACATCAACCAGGTCATGATCTCCGGCATCAACGGCTACGGCGGTGCAAACATCGTCGCTGATGTCGGTTCGCTGATGCGCGAACGCCGCGGCATCCGCTCGAACGAGGAGGATAATTTCAACGTTTACGACTCCCAACAACTCGCCGAAGTCATGAGTTCCAGCACCAAGGTGATGACATCGCTGTTAGGCGCGGTGGCCGGTGTGAGTTTGTTGGTCGGCGGCATCGGCATCATGAACATCATGTTGGTTTCCGTGACCGAACGCACCCGCGAGATCGGCATCCGCTTGGCCATCGGCGCCCGCGCCCGCGAGGTGCTGTTGCAGTTCCTCGTAGAGGCAGTCACGCTGTCCTGCGTCGGCGGAATCGCAGGCATCATGCTCGCCTACGGGCTGTGCGTCATGCTGGTGAAGGTGGTCGGCGCGCCGTTCATCTTTGATCTCAGGATCAACGTTATTGCCTTCGTGTTTTCCGCCGCCATCGGCATCGTCTTCGGCTTCATGCCCGCCCGCCGCGCCGCCGGCCTCGATCCCATCGATGCGCTCAGGCATGAGTGAAGGAGGCACCACACTCCCTGTGGTTCAGGATGCTTGACCTGCGATTGATAGCCACATTCCTCTAGGTCTGAGTGGGTGATGTTCTATCTAGCTTGGGTTTAACTTTCTCACAAATTCCTGAAAACTCGTAGTGCCTTCGACTTCAATCCGGGGTAGCAAGAGCAGTGCGTTTTGAAAGGAACTATGTCCAGGGAAGCACGATAGGCCCATGGTGTAGCCGCAGGCTCCCACAAGGTGCTGGACGACTGGGTCGACATCTCCATAGGGATAGGCAATGGTTTGAATGGGATGGCCCAGTTCTCGTGTGAGGATGGCGCGTGATCGCCCGCATTCCTGAACGATTTCCGCTATGGAAAGCGCGCACAGATGGCGGTGGGTCGCGGTATGGGAGCCAAACTCAATGCCCTGTGCCTGCAACTGGCGAATTTGCGACCAATCCATCAGCGGAACTTCTTTGCCATAGGCGGCATCCCATTGGTTCGATTGCCCCACCCGATCGGCGACTAAGAAAACCGTGGCGGAAAACCCAAATTGTTTCAGGGCAGGGTAGGCATGCTCAAAGAAATCGAGATAGCCATCATCAAAGGTGAGGATGATGGCACGTCCGGGGAGCGGTTTTTTGGTGGCGATCGCCATCCTCCAGGCCGCCAGGCTGACGCTGTAATAACCGGCATCACGGAGATAGTGCAACTGCTCGGCAAACATCTCGGGGGAAAGTCGCCATTGCTTGAGACCCGCCTCACCCTCGGGGGCAATGCGGTGATACATCAAAATGGGGAGACGGTCAGTTGTTATGGGGGTGGCGGCTTTTGACGGCTTCCCTCCATTCCACAGAACCTGTGATGCTGCCGCTGCAGGCGGTGGCGTGGGTTGAGACATTGTTACAATGCTCGGGGAGTGTTTCTTCCAAGGAATCCAGGTTTTCCCTGATTTTCGGTAAAGCTGAATCCGATAGAGGGGTGTTCTGATTTCCTTTGCAAGAAGTAGATTCTCTACCTTCGTGAAGGTGTCACTGATGACTTTTGCTCCAAAAGGATGGTCCCAGTTATAACCCGTATGATCGGGTTCATCGACGACCAAATGGGCATGGGCGGTGAGAAAATAGCCGCCCGGATCTAGGGCAATTGCGATCCTTTTTGCGAAATTTTCCAATGCGTCCAGTCCAGCCATGTAGTAGAGCACTTCGCTACAGACAATGAGTTGCAGTGACTCGGGCAGGGGGTCGATTGCCATGTCCAGTTGCTTGAATTGGATATGGGAAAACTGCGCACAGCGTTGCGCGGTTCGATCTACGGCAATTTGAGAAATATCCGTGGCGATTAACGACTGAACCCGGGGTGCGAGTTGCGCGGTGAAATGTCCTTCTGCACAAGCCAACTCCAGGGCGCGCTTGATTTTCTTCGGCGGGAGCAAGGAAAGAGTTTGTTCATATTTTGTTTGTTCGTAGCCAAATGTGTATTTCCAGGGATCGGGGCCAGTTGCAAAGAGGGTCTCAAAATGGTCGCGGCTATTAAAACCGACTTGCAGGGATGCAGGGTTGGCAGTCACTTCTGATGAACCGCCTCCTTTGGCTTGATGGGGTTGAGCCGGCTGACCAGTGGGCAGAATATTCGGTGCATAGATCACGCGCTGGATCGGTTGATGTGAATCAGCCGTTGGGGCGATCTTCTCTCCCGTTGCTTTAGCCATGGCCATCAGATCTTCAGCGGCCTGGGCCGGTAGTGATGCCCACCGACAACTGCTGCTGCCGAGCATCTGTTGACGTTGCCCCAGGATAAGGGTGTAAGGGAGTGACTCAAATTCTTTGGAGAGACTTGCAGAACAGGATGTGTGTCGTATCCGCGCTTGAGCGGCGATCGCCAAACCCTGCCGAAGCGTCATGGCTGGCGTGATGGACTGTCCTACAAATGCCTCCCTTACGGCCACACGGCACAACTCAACGCTGCCTTCCAAGGTGAGGGCGACTCGCAGTGCCTGAGCCGATACTTGGCCGTCATGCACCGGCACCGTGAACAAGCCAAAGGGAATACCCCCAACAGTCAGGGTGACCTTGAGGTCGGATACATCGGGGCTAGCCACAATGACATTGAATAGAGGATGGCTGACCTCCAGGGTGATTTCATTGGACCCGGTCTGAAGCGTTTGAGCCGAAGGGTCTACGTGGCCTGCATCATAGAAATTTTCCTCTGACCAGTCAGGTCGATCCCAGAGGTCTTGTAAGAAAGTCGTCCAGCCAATTTGATTGTGCTGGGTATTCCAATCATCGGCATCCGCACCATTGGGAATGGCCTGTTTTTGGTAAGCCGTTTCTTTATAGAAGTAACCCAGAATTTGCCAGTAAAACCGGGCGGCAATGCTGTCCTTCAAAACGATTTTTGAAACTTGTCCGTCACAAACAGGGAGTTCCAACACCCCTAAGCGTTGCCCTGCAAACGTCACGATACAGTATAGTCGCTCCGCCCCAACGGGAGGATTGATATCGACTATCGGTTGCGCGGAATCTATCAGAAAACCGTAAGTATGGCCAATCTGAAGGGGCCATGGCGCATCGGTGGCATGTACCAATATCATCCGTTCCAGGATGATGTTGACACGCTGCCCCAGGCCCTGGGATTCAGACGCTTGTTCCAGAGCCTTTAAAAAGTGTTGAAGCGACGAATCGACGTCCTGCCAAAGTTGCCACCATTTGGTTGGTGGGCAGCAGGTTGGGAGAGGAACTGCCTCGAATAAATTCGATGCGATGCAATATGGATCCATACCCGGCGCGGTGCCGTTGAGCAATTTGAGTAAAGGGCTTGTATCCTTACCGAGTCCAACAACCAATCCTGCCGGCC
>CAIYYX010000157.1 GCA_903930535.1 uncultured Sterolibacterium sp.
CACTGATCGTGATCAGCAATCAGCCCTTCGGGCAATGGGATACGACCTTTGCACAGGATGCCACGCTGCCCGACTGTACGTGATCGACAGCCTGGAGGCGTCGCTGTGGTGTTTCTACAGTAAGCCACCGGCGAAGTCATCTGTGAATTGACGGCTTAGACCGTGAAGATAGTGTCCACTAAAGAAGATGGTGGACACTATGGAAATCGAGAAGCCGAGTCGCCGCAGGCGGACTCACCCCGAGGAATTCAAGCAGGCGGTGATCGCGGCCTGTGGTGAGGCCGGCGCATCCGTTGCTGGCATTGCGCTGGCCAATGGGGTCAATGCAAATCAGGTCCGTCGCTGGATGCGAGAACGAGGCATTGAGCCGCCGAGGCGCAGCCTGCCGTTACGGGGGATTTCAGTGGAGCGCGGTGGAGGGCCGACGTTTGTGCCGGTGCCGATTCCACCCATCGTCTCGGCCATCCCCGACATTCGGATCGAAGTGCGACGTGGCACCACCGCAATCAAGATTGAATGGCCCGCCCAGGCGGCGAGCGATTGCGCCGCCTGGTTACGGGACTGGCTACGGTGATTCGGGTCGATGCCCTGTGGTTATCGACCACGCCGCTGGATATGCGCGCCGGAACAGAAACGATCCTGGCTCGCGTTGTATCAATGTTTGGCGAAGCCCGGCCGCACCACGCCTATCTGTTCGCCAATCGCCGGGCCAACCGGATGAAGGTGCTGATCCATGACGGGTATGGCATCTGGCTGGCCCATCGCCGATTGAATCAGGGGCGCTTTGTCTGGCGACGCGGCAACACCAGCGTCGAACTGACCCGGCAGCAATTCGATGCCCTCATTCTGGGTCTGCCCTGGGAGCGTCTGGCCGACGGTGGCGTGATCCGGATTGTTTGACGGTCCACCAGTAGGGAAGTCCACGATAGTCAGAGTGGATTGTGGCCGGCATCATGCCGGTCATGTCCTTGCCCGCCAACTATCACCAACTCAGCGCTGACGAACTGCGTCGCCTGCTGGTCGAGAAAGACCGCGAGTTGGACTGGCGCCAAGCCAAGATCGACAAATTGACGCATGAATTGGCGATGCACAAGCGCTGGCGCTTTGGGGTCAAGACCGAGCAGTGGCCGGTCGAGCAGCGCCAATTGTTCGAGGAAACTATTGATGCCGATCTGGCCGCGATGGAAGAAGAACTGGCACAACTGTCTCAGGCACCTGCGAAGGCGAAAGGCCAGGCCAAACGCCAGCCGTTGCCGGCCAACCTGCCACGTACCGACATTCACCACGAGCCGGAATCCACCGTCTGTCCTTGCGGCTGTACGATGAAACGCATTGGCGAGGATGTGGCCGAGAAGCTGGATTACACGCCTGGCGTCTTCAGCGTTGAGCGCCACATTCGTGGCAAGTGGGTTTGTGGGCAATGCGAAACGCTGATCCAGGCACCAGTGCCGGCGCATGTCATCGACAAGGGCATCCCGACCAGCGGACTGCTCGCTCAGGTGCTGGTTGCCAAATACCTCGATCATCTGCCGCTCTATCGGCAGGAAGCGATGTTCGGCCGGGCTGGTCTGGCCATTCCGCAATCGACGCTGGCGCAATGGGTGGGGAAATGCGGTGTGGCGCTCCAGCCCCTAGTCGATGCGCTGAAGGACGAGATGCTCGGGCATCGGGTGCTCCACGCCGATGAAACGCCGGTCGCCATGCTCGATCCCGGTGCCGGCAAGACGCACCGCGCCTATCTCTGGTCATACAGCATCGGCGCCTTCGAGCCGACCAAAGCGGTGATCTATGACTTTGCCGAAAGTCGCGCCGGCCGGCACGCCCAGGCATTTCTGGGCGACTGGCGCGGCACGCTGATCTGTGACGACTACTCGGGCTACAAGGCGCTGCTGGCCAATGGCCTCACTGAAGCGGGCTGCATGGCGCATGCCCGGCGCAAGTTCTTCGA
>CAIYYX010000158.1 GCA_903930535.1 uncultured Sterolibacterium sp.
CCGCCGCCGTTGTCGGCGACTTGCTGGGTGCCGTTCACGATCTGGGTAAATTGCGCGTAAACGTGGGTGCGCTTGGAGAAGCGATACAGACCGATCAGACCGTATTCCTTGTACTTGGTCTCGCCGGAGTTGGCGTTGGCGTTCAGACCGCTGACTGCGCCGGCTTGGCCATACACAGCGATAACTTCGAAGTTGCCGAAGTAATGCTCCCAGTTCAACGACCAGGACGACTGAGCAATGTTGTCGGTCGCGGCCGAGAGAGCAACGCTGGCGCCGGCTGCATTGGTGGCGGTGACAGCCTTGTTGTTGTTGTTGTTGCGCTGAACGGTCAGGCCGACGTGGCTTTGGCCGGAGTAGAAGTAACCCAGCATCAGCTTGTTGCCTGTGTTCTGCGGGTTGGCGCTGCCGACGTAATTGACGTTGATCTTGGTGTAGTCCCACTTCAACGCATACGGGCCGTTGTTGTAGTTGGCCTGGACTGTCCAGCCCTTGCCATTGGCGTCAGCTCCGACAGCGGCTGTTTCGCCGTTGGCGATATAGCCAGCCTGGAATTGCAGGCCATTGAAGTCCGGGGTCACGTACATCAGCACGTTGGAGGTGCGCGCGGCCGGCCCTGCGACCAGGCCTGAACCGCCGGTGGGGATGGTGAAGGTCGTGCCGATCTGGTTGGCCGAGACGTCGTTGACGCGACCGCCCGTCCAATGCACTTCCTGACGACCCAAGCGGACTTCGCCGAAGCCGCCTTGCAGGCCGACATAGGACTGGCGGGAAGCCAGGGTGCCGGCGGAGGCGTTGGCTGTACCAGCCTGGCCATTGACAGAACCCGTGTCCATGCTCATGCCGGATTCGATCTGGAAGTTGGCCTTCATGCCGTTGCCCAGATCCTCTGTGCCCTTGAAGCCCAGGCGCGAGCCTTGGTCATAAACGCGGGTGCGGGACTTCCAGTCGGCGGTTGCGCCGGCGGTGGCGCCGGTGGCAGACCAACTGTCCACGCCGAGGTTGGCGCGGCCGTAGATGGTGACGTTCGATTGTGCGAAGACCGGCGCGGCGGCTAAGCCGGCGATGGCCAGGGCGATGATTTTTTTCTGCATTTGGATGGATCTCCTAGTTTATGAAGAGTGTGGGTTGCAATGGCACCACGTGGTCGGTCACTGCTGCCCCCGCTTTTCGCTTCGAATCAGTAGAAGCTGCGTGATTGTGCCGGCCTAGTCCCGGGCGTGGCAAGTGAAATATGGGATTTGGAGTGGCCTTTGTTGTATTTGCGCAACAAGCCATGAAAAAGCGGGCGGGATGGCCATATCAGGCGAACAGGCGCGCGAGTTCCATGCCCGGCGAGGGCGCCCGCATGAAGGCTTCGCCGACCAGGAAGGCGGAAACGCCTGCTTCCCGCAGTTGGGCCACGTCCAGGGGGCCGAGAATGCCCGATTCGCTGACCAGGATGCGCTCTTCCGGGATTCGCCCTATCTGTTCCAGGGTGGTGGCGAGGCTGACTTCGAAAGTGCGCAGATTGCGGTTATTCACGCCTATCAGCGGTGTCTCGAGGCGCAAGGCGAGATCCACCTCATGGGCGTCGTGGGCTTCGACCAGAACGGCCATTCCCAGTTCTTGCGCGATGGCCTCCAGGGCCTGCATTTCCTCTATGCCGGAAAAGGCGGAGACGATCAGCAGGATGCAGTCGGCATTCATGGCGCGGGCTTCATAGACCTGGTAGGCGTCCACCATGAAGTCCTTCCGGAGCACCGGCAGAGGGCAGGCGGTTCTCGCCTGACGCAAGTACTCAGGCGCGCCCTTGAAGAACTGCCTGTCGGTCAGCACGGAGAGACAGGCGGCGCCATGCGCCGCATAGTCGGCGGCGATCGCCGCCGGATCGAAGTCGGCGCGCAAGAGACCCTTGGATGGGCTGGCCTGCTTGATCTCGGCGATCACCGCGGGCGATCCTGCGGCGATCTTGGCCCGCAGCGCCCCGACAAAGTCGCGCGCCGGTGGCTGGCTGCGGGCCTCTTTGATGAGACTCGCCAGAGGCTTCCCGGCCAGGCTGGCTGCGACTTCAGTGCGTTTGACGGCGAGAATTTTCGCCAGGATGTCGGACATTATTCGGCGCTGATATTGTTTTTCTTGATGATGGCCGTCCAGCGCACAGAGTCTTTTTGCATCAGCGAGACCAGATCGGCGCTGGAAGAGGACGCCGCGTCCATGCCCTGGTTCTCGAAGGCGGTCTTCACCTCAGGCATGGCGAGGATGGCGCGCAGCTCGGTGTTGAGCCGGGAAGCAATCGCCGGCGACGTGCCCTTGGGCGCGTAAAAGGCGTACCACATGTCCACTTCGCCGCCCTTGATGCCCTGTTCCTGCAAGGTCGGCAACTCGGGCTCCATGTGGTGGCGCTTCGGGCTTCCCACCGCGAGCGCTTTCAGCCTGCCAGCTTTGACGTGCGGCATGCCGACATGGATCGGGATGAACATCAGGTCTATTGAGCCTGCGAGGATGTCGACGACGGCGCCGGCGCTGCCCTTGTAGGGAATGTGCAGCAGGTCGGAGCCGGTGAGGTCCTTGAATAATTCCATCGCCATATGGTGCGGGGTACCGATGCCGGGCGAGCCGTAGGTGAGCTTGCCGGGCGCTGCCTTGGCCTTCGCCAGCAGATCCGCAACGCTGGTGATCCCGGTCTTGGGGTTGGTCACGAGCATCAGCGTGCCCCATGCCGCCAGAGAGATCGACGAGAAGTCCGCCATCGGATCGAAGGGCACGTTCTTGTACAGGTTGGCGGCCATCAGCATGGTGTTTGCCCCCACCATCAGCGTGTAGCCGTCGGGTGCCGCCTTGGCGACATAGTCTGCGCCGATGTTGCCCGAGGCGCCCGCCTTGTTCTCGACGATCACGGCCTGGCCGAGTCGCGTCGAGAGTCTTGGCGCCACGATCCGGGCGATCATGTCCATTCCCGTTCCCGGCGTGAAGGGCACGATGAACTTGATGGTTTGCGCGGGCCAGGGGTGCGTCTGGGCGTGAGCCGGAAGGCTAAGGCAGGCGGCAACGAAGCAAATGAAAAAGTGGCGCAACATTTTTTTGTCTCCTATTTGAAGCGGCGGGTGAAATTTACGAACTCGTCGAGCTTGGCGCGAGCCGCGCCGCTGGTGATGACTTCACGCGCAATGACGATACCCTCGGCGATGGATCCGGCGAGGTTGGCGGCACAAAGGGCGGCGCCGGCGTTCAGGACGACGATTTCGCGCGGCGAGCCGGGCCTGTTGGCCATCGCCTCAAGAACCATATCCTTCGACTCCTGGGCGTTTGCAACGCGCAGGCCGCGGTTGGAAACCATCTGCAGGCCGAAGTCCTCGGGGTGTATCTCGTACTCGCTGATCTTGCCGTCCTTCAGTTCGCCCACCATGGTGGTCGCGCCCAGTGAGATCTCGTCCATGCCGTCCTTGCCCCACACCACCAGCACGTGGTCTGCGCCCAACTGCTCCATGACGCGCACCTGGATGCCGACGAGATCGGGGTGGAAGACGCCCATCAAGGTGTTGGGCGCGCCGGCCGGGTTGGTCAGGGGACCCAGGATGTTGAAAATGGTGCGCACGCCCATCTCGCGGCGGATGGGGGCGACATTCTTCATCGCCTGATGATGGCTGGGGGCGAACATGAAGCCTATGCCAGTGGCTGCCAGAGACTCAGCCACCTGCAGAGGCGTGAGCATGATGTTCGCGCCCAGGGCTTCGAGCACATCGGCGCTGCCCGAACTCGACGAGACGCCGCGATTGCCGTGCTTGGCGACCTTGGCCCCTGCGGCTGCGGCGACGAACATCGAGGCCGTCGAGATGTTGAAGGTCTGCGCGCCATCGCCGCCGGTGCCGACGATGTCTATGAAGTGATCCAGCTTGGGCACGATCACCTTCGTCGACAACTCGCGCATGACCTGTGCCGCAGCGGAGATTTCGCCAATGGTTTCCTTCTTCACGCGCAGGCCGGTGAGTATCGCCGCCACCATCAGGGGCGACACCTCGCCGTGCATGATCTGCCGCATCAGGTGCAGCATCTCGTCTTGGAAAATCTCGCGGTGCTCTATGGTGCGCTGCAGGGCTTGCTGGGGAGTGATCATCGTTCAGTCCTTGAGGAAGTTCTGCAGCAGTTCATGCCCGTGTTCGCTGAGTATCGATTCGGGATGGAACTGCACGCCTTCCAACGCACACTGGGCGAACTGTCTGTGGCGCACGCCCATGATCTCGCCATCCTCGGTCCAGGCGGTGATCTCCAGGCAGGCGGGCAGGGTCTCGCGCTTGATCGCCAGGGAATGGTAGCGCGTCGCCTGGAAGGGATTGGGCAGGCCGCGAAAGACGCCGAGTCCTCCATGATGGATGGCGGAGGTCTTGCCGTGCATCAGCCTGTTGGCGTGGATGATCTCGCCGCCGAAGGCCGCGGCGATGCTCTGGTGGCCCAGGCAGACGCCGAGTATCGGGATCGAGCCGGCGAATTCCTTGATCGCCGCCACCGAAATGCCGGCCTCGGCAGGCGAACAGGGACCGGGGGAGACAACAATGCGCGCGGGCTTCATCGCCGCAATTTCCTTCAGGGTGATGGCATCATTGCGATAGACGCTCACCGTTTCGCCCAGTTCGCCGAAATACTGCACCAGGTTGTAGGTGAAGGAATCGTAGTTGTCTATCATGAGCAGCATGGTTATCCTCTTGTCCGCTTAAGGCTTGGCCGTGGCCGGCCGGGGGTGGTTTCGCCCAATGTACGACGATGCGCACGGCGATGCGAAGGGCTATGTAATGCGGCTATAGCGAAGGCTTGCGCCAGCGGCTTGCAAACAAGGCGGCGTGGAGAAGGATCAACATGGAGGCAATTATTTCACAGCGCAAGGAAAAGCGCACGGTCAATTGTGTTGCGAATTGACCACTATGCCCGCTCCGGCCAGCCCCGGTCGATGGACGCGACGGTAGGCCCAGCCTATAATCCGCGCCGGGAGGCAGAAGCGCCGCTGCCCGTTCGGGCAGTCATTCTAAATAGCAATGGAGGAGTCTATGAAGAGTCTGTGCAAGGGTTTGTTGTTCGCGGCGCTGTGCCTGACTCCGCCCGTCATGGCGCAATCGGGCTCCGTCAAGATCGTCGGCCTGGTCGAACTGTCCGGCGCCGGCGCGACGTCAGGAACCAACCTCGACGAGGGCATCAGGCTGGCCATCAAGGAAGTCAATGCAGCGGGCGGCATCCTCGGCCGCAAGATCGACTACACCAGCAGCGACACCCAGTCTTCGCCGCAGATCTCCAAGGCGCTGGCGCAGCAGGCGGTTGACAACGACGCCTATGTCGTCCTGGGCCCGGTATTCTCCGGTTCCATCATGGTCAGCATGGCCGAGACCCGGCGCGGCGCGGTGCCGAACTTCACCGGCGGCGAGGCCGCGTCCATCACCCAGCAGGGCAATCCCTACATCTTCCGCACCTCGTTCACGCAGACGGCGGCGATGCCGAAAGTCGTCCGCTACATGAAGGATCAGATGAAGGTGAAGACGGTCGCGCTGATGTGGGTCAATAACGACTACGGCAAGGGCGGGCGCGATACCGTCCTGAAGGATTTCGAGAAGCAGGGGATCAAGGTCGTCGCCGACATCTCGACCGACCAGAATCAGGTCGACTTCTCCGGCCCGGTACTGAAAACAAAGCAGTCCAATGCCGATGCCGCCTTCGTCTATCTTAACGAGGACGAGTCTGCGCGTGCCATGCGCGAATTCAAGAAACAGGGCTACGACAAGCCGCTGGTCGGTGAGACGACGCTGGTCGGGCAGAAGGTCATCGACTTGGCCGGGGACGCTGCCAACGGCGCACTCGCCCACGTCGGCCTGACTGCAGATGCGCCGCTGCCATTGATCAAGGCCTTCGACGAGAAGTTCCAGAAGGAGTGGAAGCACAAGGCCGACCATAACGGGCTGAAGGGCTACACCTCTGTCTATATCGTCAAGGCCATCACCGAGAAAATCGGCAAGTTCGATCGCAAGGCCTTCGCCGCCGCGCTGCACGGCGCGCATATCTCGGCCAAGGAACACCCCGGCGTATTGATGGACGTCGCCTTCGACCAGAACGGCGACCTCGACCGCGAGAGCTTCATGGTCCGCGTCGAGAAAGGCAAGCAGAATGTGTTCGCCATTGTGCCGCCATTGTCTGCCAAGTAAGAAGTAGGGCCGCGATCGACCATGGCATCCCCTCACGATTTCGGCCTCTTCGAGTCAATCGTGGCCGACGCGATCTATATGCCGCCGGAAACGCCCCTGCTCGCCGCCGCCCGGATCCGCGGCAATCTCACCGTCAATGGACTGGGGATGCTGCTCAATCAGGCGAGGCCGGCATTCAACGCCTGGTTCGGGACGATGCCCGAGATCACGCCGGAGTTGTTGCAGGCCATCAAGGCAACCTTTTAAGCGCTGAACGGAACAGCAATGAAAAATATGTTTTCCCTTGCCGGGCAGATTGCGCTGGTGACCGGCGCATCGCGCGGCTTGGGTTTCGGCATGGCCGAGGCCATGGCCGAGGCCGGTGCCACCGTCGTGTTGAACGGGCGCGATGCCGCGACGCTCCAAGTCCGTGCCCGCGAGTTGCAGCAGCGCGGCTTGCAAGCCGACATCGCGCCCTTCGACGTTACAGACGAAGCCGCGGCCAGCGCAGGTGTTGCCGCTGTCGTGAAGAACCATGGGGCGCTGGACATCCTGATCGCCAATGCCGGCATTCATCATTCGAGCCCCCTGGCAGGATGGAAGATGGAGGACTGGCGCCGGGTCATGAACACGAATCTCGACGCCTGCTTCTTCCTGGCGCAGCAGGCGGCGATAGCGATGATGCCGCAGCGCAGCGGCAGAATCATTTTTACGGCTTCGCTGACAGGCCTCATGGGGCGGCCGACGATTCCCGCTTATTGCTCGTCCAAGGCAGGCCTTGCAGGCTTGATGCGCTCGCTCGCCGTCGAACTGGGCGGACACGGCATCACCTGCAATGCGATTGCGCCGGGCTACTTCGAGACCGACATGAGCGCGAAAATGAGGAGCGATGCCGCGACCGTCGAGCGCATCAACGGCCGCATTCCCTTGCAACGCTGGGGCACGCCTGATGATGTCGCGGGCGTCGCCGTCTTCCTGGCGTCATCCGCTGCTGCCTACATCACGGGACAGCAGATCGTCGTAGACGGAGGGATGGGGATTGCGCTCTAGGGAAACGCTGATCAAGTACAACTTGGTCATTGCGAGCAAAGCGAAGCAATCTAAGAGCCATGCAAGATCAGTGGCTTGAAGATCGCCACGCCCCTCTGGGGCTCGCGATGACGGACTTGATCAGTGGCTTGAAGATCGCCACGCCCCTCTGGAGCTCGCGATGACGGACTTGATCAGAGTTTCCCTGGGCGTTTATGAAATTGCGCTGCCGGTGATGATGGCTGCGCCCATCGCTGCCAGCGCCTCGTCCTCGGCATCGGACAGACCGCTCACCGCGATGCCGCCGACGACGATTCCGTCGACATGAATCGGCAGGCCGCCGCCGAAGCCGAGATAGCGCCGGTCGCCATAGAACGAGATGTCCGTGCCCATTTCCCTAAGACGATTGCCAACTTCACGCGTGGGCCGGCGCAGGCGCGCGGCGGTGAAAGCCTTGTTGCTCGCCACTGCGATGGAACTCAAGGGTGCGCCGTCCAGCCGCAGGAGTGCGATCGTTTCGCCTGCGGCATCGGCGACGGCGATCACGGCGGTGCGGCCCTGCCTTTCCAGTTCGGCGCGGATGGCGGCGATGGCCTTGCTGACTTCGTCGTGTCCGAGGGTGGGCTGCATGCGCATGTGTGGCCGCTCCAGAATGGGCTGACAGGGTTTCAATAAGTATACATGAGAGCCGGAATGAAACACGATGGGTGAACTTGTTCAGTTGCTGGTGTCCGGCGTGGCGGTGGGCGCAATCTATGCGCTGGCGGCGCTCGGCTTCACGCTGCTTTGGCAGGCATCGGGAACCATCAATTTCGCGCTGGGCGAGTTCGTGATGCTGCCGGCCTTCTCCATGCTGCTGCTCATCGCGGCCGGCGCACCGCTGTGGCTTGCCTTCCTCTTGACCTGCGCCCTCTCCATGCTGGTGCTGGGCCTGGGCTTCAAGCGGCTGATGGTGGATCCGCTGATGCGCCATGGCGTCATCCCTCTGGTCGTGGCCACCCTGGGCCTGACGATCGCCTTGAAGACATTCGTGCGCGCCGGTTTCAGCGCCCAGGCCCACCCCTTCGCCAGCCCCTTTCCTGACGGGCAGATGTCTCTGCTGGGCATCAATGTCTCCTACGCCGACATGGGCACGCTTTTGCTCGCCGGTCTGATCGTGCTCGCTTTGCAGGCCTTCGTGAACAAGACGGTGACGGGCCGCGCCATGCAGGCCGTGGCGCAGAACACGGATGCCGCCATCGTGCTGGGCATCGATGTGAAGCGCATGGTGCTCTATACGTTCCTCATGAATGCGGCGCTGATGGTCGTCGTCGCGCTGTTGATTACGCCGACCTATCTCGCCAAGTTCGACATGGGCGACGCGATCGGGCTGAAGGCCTTTTTTGCCGCCATCATCGGCGGCTTCAACCAGACCCGCGGCGTGCTTCTGGGGGGCGTCTTGATCGGCGTCCTGGAAAACCTGGTCGGCTTCTATATCTCGCCCGCCTACAAGGAAGGCGTGGCCCTCATGCTTTTCCTCGCCGTCATCCTGGTTCGCCCCGAAGGCCTCCTGGGCCGGCCGGAGGAGCGCAAGGTATGAACGCCAAGTCTGCCGCTCTTTTCGTTTTTCTGATGGCCATCGCCATCGCTGCGGCATTCATGAAGCGCAGCGACGTCTATCTCCTGACGCTTTACTGCGTCTTCCTGATGGCGACCATGGGGCTTAACCTGACGGTGGGCTTCGCGGGACAGATGTCTCTCGGCCAGGCGGCATTCTTCGGCATAGGCGCCTATCACGCAGCGATACTGATGAAACTGGGCTGGCCTTTCCTTGCCGTGCTGCCAGGCTCGGCGATCATCTGCTTTGTTCTGGGGCTGGCCCTGGGTTTTCCGGCATTGCGCGTCCAGCATCACTACCTGGCTTTCGCCACCCTGGGCTTCAACGCCCTGGTTTTCCTCGTGATGAGGAACGAGGAGAAACTCACCGGCGGCACCTATGGCATCTCTGACATCCCGCGGCCTACTCTTTTCGGCTTCGATCTTTCCGGCCATCTCGCCTATTTCTACTTCACCCTGGTCTCCCTCATTTTGCTCGGTCTCCTGCTCTGGTGGTTGTTGCGCTCGCCCTGGGGGCGCGCCTTCGCCGCCTTGCGCGACAATCCGATCCGGGCAGAAAGCCTGGGCGTGAACATCACCGCCTACACCCTGCTCGCCTTCGCCATCGGCGCTGCCTGCGCGGGAATCGGCGGCGTCTATTTCGCCTCCCTGGTCGAGTTCATCGAGCCCGGACCGTTTCATTTCTCCACCTCCCTGACCATGCTGCTCGCGGTCATCGTCGGCGGCTCCGGGAAGTTCTTCGGCCCGGCGCTGGGCACCGTGGTCATCGTGCTCCTGCCCGAGATGCTGCGTGCTTCGAGTTCGCCCTGGCTCAAATTCATGCAGACCTGGTATCTCGCGGCGTTCGGCATCGCGGTCGTTCTGTTGATGGTCTGGCTGCCCGGCGGCCTGCTGTCTCTGCCCGAAAAGCTCAGTGGCAAAATGGGCCGCGGCAAATGACATTTCTCGAAGTCCGCGATGTGAGGAAGCACTATGGAGCGATCCGCGCCGTAGATGGGGTCTCGCTGTCTGTAGGCCCGGGCGAGATCGTCGGCGTCATCGGCCCCAACGGCTCGGGCAAGACGACGCTTTTCAACAGCATCCTGGGCCAGATCAGGCCGACCTCGGGCAATGTACAGTTTTGCGGCGAGGACATCACCGGCATGTCGCCGCTCGATCTCTCGCGCCGCGGCATCGGCCGCACCTTCCAGACGCTGCAGGTTTTTGCCAAGCTCTCGGTGCGCGACAACCTGATCGTCGCCGCCCAGGAATTTTCCGGCACGCTCGCCGGCCGGCTGTTCGCCGCCCCGGACGCCGGCCTCGGCGATCACGCCGACGAAATGATTGAGCTC
>CAIYYX010000159.1 GCA_903930535.1 uncultured Sterolibacterium sp.
CGCCGGCAGCCCGGTGATGGGCTTCCTGCTGTTCCTCGGCATCGCCTGGGGTTTCATGTGGGGCATCGAGAAAAACAAGAACAGCGGGCTCGGCGTAGCCCTGCTGCTCGGCTTCACTTTCTTCATGGGGCTGATGCTCTCGAACATCCTGCGCGCGGCGCTGGGCTTCTCCAACGGCGGCATGCTGATCGCCATGGCGGCCGGCGGCACAGGGGCGATATTCTTCACCCTGGCCGGCGTCGCCTCGACGACCAAGCGCGACTTTTCAAACATAGGCAAGTTTCTCTTCGCCGGAGTGATCCTGATCCTGGTCGCAGCGCTGGCCAATGCCTTCTTCCACATCCCGGCGCTGGCCCTGGCGATATCTGCGATTGCCGTAGTGATCTTCTCCGCCTACATCCTGTATGACATCAACCGCATCGTGCATGGCGGCGAGACCAACTACATCAGCGCGACGCTGGCTGTTTATCTCGATGTCTACAATATCTTCGTGAGCCTCCTGAACATCCTGATGATATTCAGCGGCCGCCGCGACTAAGCTGTCGGGCTAAAGCCCGACCTACAAAAGGGCGGCCTAGGCCGCCCTTCTCATTTCTAGTGCCGGTAGTTCCTGCAGGGAACCCACGGCACTTGTGCCCGTGAGGTACTAGCGCTCGAACAGCGCGATCGACTCGACGTGAGAGGTCTGCGGAAACATGTTGGCGATGCCGGCACCGGAGAGCCTGTAGCCCTGCTCATGCACCAGCACGGCAGCGTCCCTCGCCAGGGTCGCCGGACTGCAGGAGACATAGACGATTCGACGTGGCGCATCATTCCCCAGCGCCTTGACCAGAGCAATCGCCCCGTCGCGTGGCGGGTCGATCAGCATCTTGTCAAACCTGCCCAGCCCGGCAATGTTCTCGGCAGTCGCCTCGAACAGGTTGGCGACGCGAAACTCCGTACTGGCTTCCAGCCCGTTTTGCAGCGCATTTTCCTTCGCCTTTGCGACTAAACTTGCCGCGCCCTCGACGCCGACCACTTGCGCGCCGCTTCTGGCAATCGGCAGGGTGAAGTTGCCCAGGCCGCAGAACATGTCGGCGATGCGCTCATGCTTCTGCGGTGCCAGGAGCATCAGTGCGCGCCGCACCAGCATGCGGTTGATGCCGTGATTGACCTGGGTGAAGTCCAGCGGAGAGAAACGTAACTCGACGGCAAACTCGGGCAGGGAATAGGCGAGCGGCTGCGCGTTCTGGGGATGGAACAGAGCGAGCGAATCCGGCCCGCCCGTCTGCAGAAAAATGACGAGTTCATGTCTGTCGGCGAACGCACGCAATTGGCCGTCGTCTGCGCTGCTCAAAGACTCAAGCACGCGCAGCACCAGGACTATCTGGCTGTCGCCGATGGCAACCTCGATCTGCGGGATGCGGTCGGGAATCGACAGGCCGGAGATCAGCTTCCTCAGTTCCGGCAGCAATGCGGAAACATCTGCCGGCAGGACCTCGCAGCTGTCCATGTCGGCGACGAAACTGCTGCGCTTCTCGTGAAAGCCGACGAGAACGCCGCCCTTCTTGGGAACCAGCCGCACCGATAGCCGCGCGCGCTTGCGGTAACCCCAGGCCGGGCCGTAGATCGCAGGATAAAGCACCTCGGGGTGAAGCCTGCCGATATGCCAGAGGGCATCCTCGAGCACCCTCTGCTTCGCCGCCGCCTGTGCCGCGGGCTCCAGATGCTGCATGCTGCAGCCACCGCAGAGGCCGAAATGGCGGCAGCGCGGGCCGATGCGCTGGGCGCTGGGGCGCAGGATGGAGAGTGCGGTCGCCTGCTCATAGCTGGGTTTCTTGCGGAAACTCGAATAATCAACTTCTTCGCCCGGCAAACCGCCCTCGATGAAAATCGTCTTACCCTCGACATGGGCGACGCCGCGGCCTTCGTGGTCCAGGGATTCGATGATGGCGAAGGGCATGGCGGCGCAAATAGGAAAAAATGGGGCAGAGGCGCGATTATAATCGAGGCAGGCCAAGGGCCACGAACTTGACATGAGCAGCCGCCAACGGTCTGTATTGACAGCCGGGGTGGCTTACGAAACTATGATGCCTCACGGGCGACTCGGAATGCTATTTCCGTCGAGCCCAACAGGCCTACAGAGGAAGATTCAAAATGAGCAAAACCGCATTCCGCTGGGAAGATCCGCTGCTACTGGACGAACAGCTTGACGAAGACGAACGCATGCTGCGCGATGCCGCGCGCGACTACTGCCAGGGCAGCCTGATGCCGCGGGTGCAGCAGGCCTTCCGCAACGAACAGAGCGATCCGGAAATATTCCGCGAGATGGGCAAGATGGGCATGCTCGGCCCCACCATCCCGAGCGAGTATGGCGGCGCCGGCCTGAACTATGTGGCCTACGGCCTGATCGCCCGCGAAGTCGAGCGCGTGGACTCCGGCTACCGCTCCATGATGAGCGTGCAATCGTCGCTGGTGATGGTTCCCATCTTCGAGTTCGGCACGGAAGAGCAGAAGAAAAAGTACCTGCCCAAGCTCGCCACCGGCGAGTGGATAGGCTGCTTCGGCCTGACCGAGCCCAACCACGGCTCAGACCCCGACAGCATGGAGACGCGAGCGAAGAGCGTACCCGGAGGCTTTTCCCTTTCGGGCGCCAAGATGTGGATCACCAACTCGCCGATCGCCGACGTTTTCGTGGTCTGGGCGAAGAACGACCAGGGCAAGATCAAGGGCTTCATCCTCGAGAAGGGCATGAAGGGCCTGTCCGCACCGACCATACACGGCAAGGTGGGGTTGCGCACCTCGGTCACGGGCGAAGTGGTGATGGACGAGGTGTTCGTGCCGGCAGAAAACCAGTTGCCCAATGTCGAGGGACTGAAGGGTCCCTTCACCTGCTTGAATTCCGCGCGCTTCGGCATCGCCTGGGGCGCGATGGGCGCAGCCGAGTTCTGCTGGCACGCGGCGCGGCAATACACCCTGGACCGCAAACAGTTCGGCCGGCCTCTCGCCGCCAACCAGCTGATCCAGAAAAAACTGGCCGACATGCAGACCGAGATCACCTTGGGTCTGCAAGGCTGTCTGCGCCTGGGCCGTCTCAAGGATGAGGGCAAGGCCGCGCCCGAAATTACCTCCATCATGAAGCGCAACTCCTGCGGCAAGGCGCTGGACATCGCCAGGATGGCCCGCGACATGCACGGCGGCAACGGAATCTCCGACGAGTACGGCGTGATCCGCCATGTCGTCAATCTCGAAGTGGTGAACACCTATGAAGGCACCCATGACATCCACGCCCTGATCCTTGGCCGAGCCCAGACAGGTATAGCGGCCTTCTCGAACTGAGAAATGGACCTCGACTTCACCGAGGAGGAGAACGCCTTTCGCGACGAGGTGCGCGACTTCGCCAGGGAAAAGCTGCCTGCGGACATCCACCACAAGGTCATGAATGGCCTGCACCTGACGCGCGATGACTATGTCTCCTGGCAACGCGCGCTTTTTGCCAGGGGCTGGGGAGGGGTTTCCTGGCCCAAGGAGTTCGGTGGCCCCGGCTGGTCAGCCACCGAACTTTACATCTTCGAGGAGGAATGCGCCGCAGCCGGGGCGCCGCGTCTGATTCCCTTCGGCCTGCGCATGCTCGCCCCCGTGCTCATGGCCTTCGGCAGCAGAGCACAGCAGGAACGCTTTCTGCCCAAGATCATGTCGGCAGAGGAATGGTGGTGCCAGGGTTATTCCGAGCCGGGTGCCGGCTCCGACCTCGCCTCCCTGAGAACGCGCGCCGAGAACTGCGGCGACCACTACCGCGTCACTGGCCAGAAGACCTGGACCACGCTCGGCCAATATGCCGACTGGATGTTCTGCCTGGTGCGCACCGACAGCGAAGTGAAGCCGCAGCGCGGCATCTCCTTCCTCCTGATTGACATGAAGTCGCCGGGGATCACCGTGCGCCCCATCATCACCCTGGATGGCGGTCACGAGGTGAACGAGGTCTGGCTGGAAGATGTCAGGGTGCCGATGGAAAATCGCGTCGGCGAGGAGAACCAGGGCTGGAGCTATGCCAAGTTCCTGCTCGGCCACGAGCGCACCAACATCGCCGGTATCGGCATCGCCAAGCGCGAACTGGCGCACCTGAAGCGGGTCGCCAAAGCCGAGATGAAAAATGCTCGACCACTGCTTGAGGATCCCCTGTTCGCAGCCAAAGTGGCGCAGGTCGAGGTAGACCTCATGGCACTGGAGATCACCAACCTGCGCGTGCTGTCGACAGAAAAAATGGGCCCTGAGGCCTCCATCCTGAAGATCAAGGGCAGCGAAATCCAGCAGGACATCTCGGAGCTTCTCATGCAGGCTGCTGGACCCTATGCCCAGCCCTTCGCCGCAAACTACTGCAACCAGCGCAAGCTCTCGATCTATGGCGGCTCCAACGAGATCCAGAGAAACATCATCAGTCAGATGATGCTGGGGCTGTAAAGGACTAAGCCATGGACTTCGGTCTCAGCGAAGAACAGCAGCAGTTCGTCGACACTCTGGGGCGCTTCGTCGCCCGCGATTATGGCTTTGCCAGGCGGCGGACCATCGTCGATTCGCAGGAAGGCTGGAGCAAAGAGGTTTGGCAATCTCTGGCAGATCTCGGCGTTCTCGCCATCAACGTGCCGGAGAAGTATGGCGGCCTGGGCTTTGGCCCTGTGGAAACCATGCTGGCGATGAACGTCTTCGGCGCCGCCCTTCTGGTCGAGCCCTATCTTTCCAGTGCCGTCATTGCCACATCGCTGCTTTGCGACATCGCTGGAGAATCCGTGAAAGCAGAACTGCTGCCGAGACTCGCCGGCGGCGAGCGCATCGCTGTCCTGGCCCATTTCGAGCCGGCCTCGCGCTTCGTCATCGCCCATGTCGAATGCAGCGCCAGGAAAGACGGGGAACGCTACGTGCTGGAAGGCCAGAAGGCGGCGGTGCTCGACGCCCCTGCCGCAGGCCATCTGCTCGTCTCTGCGCGCACCTCCGGCCTGCCTGATGATGACACGGGCGTTTCCCTGTTTCTCGTTTCCCGCGACAGCCCAGGCCTGGTGCTCCGCGAGTTCCCGACACTGGACGGGGGGCGAGCCGCAGAAGTGTTACTGAACAAGGTTTCCGTCCCCGCCTCCGCGCGACTGGGAGGCGAAGGCGAGGCCATGCCGGCCATCGAGCGGGCGTTGGACATCGGTCTTTCCGCTTTGTGTGCAGAGGCCGTCGGCGCCATGAAGGCATTGCAGAACGCCACCATCGAATACCTGAAGACGCGATCGCAGTTCGACCAGCCGATAGGCCGCTTCCAGGTCCTGCAGCACCGTGCCGCAGACATGCTGATCCATTTTGAGCAGGCGCAATCGATGAGCTATCTCGCCGCCATGCGCTGCACCGCGGAGAACACCTTGGAGCGCCGCCGCATGCTTTCCGCCGCCAAGGTGGTCGTCGGACAGGCCTGCCGCTTCATTGCGCAGAGCGCGGTGCAGCTTCACGGCGGCATGGGTATGACGGACGAGCTCATGGTCAGCCACTGGTTCAAGCGCCTGACCATGATTGAGTCCACTTTCGGCGACAGCGACAGCCATCTGCAGCGCTTTGCCGAACTCGCAAGTTGAGTCATCCCGGTCAATGCCTTACCATAGCGCCTAGTTTTCCTCCTGAGCCTCTGCACCATGACCTCGACCTCCCGCACCCTCGCCTCCGTCCTGCTCTTCGCCTCGATGATCGTCTGCGTGTCCATGGGAATACGCCATACTTTCGGTCTGTTCCTGACGCCGATGACCATGGATTTGGGCTGGAGCCGCGAAGCCTATTCCATCGCAATCGCCGTGCAAAATCTGCTCTGGGGCGTGACACAACCGCTTTCGGGTCTGCTCGCCGATCGTTTCGGCGCGCGACGCGTGCTCTGGCTGGGCAGCCTGCTCTATGTGCTCGGACTGGTTGGCATGGCCTGGTCGACTACAAGCACCGGCTTCGTCGCCAGCACGGGTCTGCTGATCGGCATCGCCCAAAGCGGCGTCACTTACAGCGTGGTGTTCTCGGCGATGGGCAAGCTCTTGCCGCCGGAGAAGCGCAGTTGGGCGATGGGCATCGTCGCCGCAGCCGGCTCTCTCGGCCAGTTCCTCATGGTGCCGGTGGCCGCCGGCCTGATAGAAGGGCTGGGCTGGTTCGGCACGCTTCTGGTTTTCGCCGGGGCGGCCGCACTGATCGTACCGCTGGGCACGGCGCTCACCAAAGGCATTGGCCCGAGCGCCGCTTCGGGAAGCGGCCAAAGCGCGAAGGAGGCCTTCACCGAGGCATTCTCCGACCGCGGCTTCGTGCTTCTGACGCTGGGTTATTTCGTCTGCGGCTTCCAGGTCGTCTTCATCGCCATCCATATGCCGACCTATCTGCTCGACAAGGGCCTTAACGCCAACGTCGGCATGACGGCGCTGGCGCTCATTGGTCTGTTCAACATCATAGGAACCTACAGCCTGGGCTCGATGGGAATACGCTGGCCGAAACGCAACCTGCTGGCGGCGATCTATATCCTGCGCAGCGTCTCCATCGCGCTGTTCATGTTGCTGCCGTTGACTCCCTGGTCGGTCTATCTCTTCGCATCAGCGATGGGCCTTCTCTGGCTGGGCACGGTGCCGCTGACCAATGCCATCGTCGCCCAGGTGTTCGGGGTACGCTTCCTCGGCATGCTCTCCGGCTTCGTCTTCTTCAGCCACCAGATAGGCAGTTTCATGGGCGTCTGGCTGGGCGGCCGGCTGTTTGACAGCACGGGCTCCTACAACATCGTCTGGGGAATCTGCATCGCCTTGGGCTTCGTCGCGGCTCTGCTCAATCTGGCCGTCAATGAAACAAGCCTGGAATCGCGCCGTATGCAGCCTGCCACCGCCTGATTCGCTGGAATGTTGGAACATCGCTCCAAATCCCTGGCGCCGAAGGGGGTCTTTTATTACCGTCTTGCCCTGTCCCTGGCCGGCAGCTCGGCAGTGATCATTATTTCCCTGGCCTGCGGCATGGCGGGTTACAGAGTTTTCGAGGGGCTTTCCTGGATCGACGCCTTCGTCAATGCAGCCATGCTGCTCTCAGGCATGGGGCCTCTGGCCTCGCCCCAGACGACCGGCGGAAAACTCTTCGCGGGGTTCTATGCTCTCTACAGCGGCTTCGTGGTCCTGGTGGCCGCAGGCATCGCCTTGGCGCCTGTCATTCACCGCTTCCTGCATCGCTTCCATCTCGAGCAAGGGCGGAACTAGCACCTCACGGGCGCAAGTGCCCTGGGTTGCCTTCGGCAACTATGGGCACTAGGAAGACTCCCGCTGGCGCCGTGCCTCGAACAGGCAGATGCCGCTGGCCACCGAGACATTGAGGCTCTCGACGCTGCCGTGCATGGGAATGCGCGCGAGTTGGTCGCAGTTCTCGCGCGTGAGCCGGCGTAAACCTCCACCCTCGGCGCCTAGAACCCAGGCCACTGCGCCCTTCTGGTTCACCGAGTAGAGGTCTCCAGTGGCCTCGCCATCGGCGCCCAGGGTCAGGACATCCCGCTCCTTGAGTTCGCGCAGGCTGCGCGCCAGATTGGTGACAGTGATAAAGGGAACGCTCTCTGCTGCGCCGCTGGCAACCTTGATCGCCGTGGCATTCAGGCCGCAGGCGCGGTCCTTGGGCGCAATCACGGCATGGGCGCCGGCGGCATCCGCCACGCGCAGGCAGGCGCCGAGATTATGCGGGTCCTGGACGCCATCCAGGACCAGGAGCAGTGCCGGCTCGGAAAGAGTGTCCAGGACATCATCGAGCTTGAGGACGCGCAGGGTCGCATTGACCCGTGCGACCACCCCCTGATGGCGCGCCTGCCCCCCCGCCATGCCGTCCAGCCTCGCAGCGTCCGAGGGGATCAGGCGGACGCCATGGGTTTCCGCCAGCTTGATGAGATCCCTCGTGCGGCCATCCTGGCGCTGGCTGTCCACGAAGATTTCGCGGACATCGTCCGGGCTGTGGCGCAGCTTGGCAATGACGGCGTGGAAACCGTAGATGAAGCGATGCTCAGCCATGGCGCTTTTTCCCCTTGCCGACCTTCTTCACCGCCTTGGCGACGGGTTTCTTGCTGACGCTGAGCGCAGATTTTTTGCTTCCCATCTTCACGGGAGCCCCGCTCCCCTTCTTCACGGGAGCCCCGCTCCCCATCTTCACGGGAGCCACGCCCTTCTTGCCCTCGGGGGTCGAGTCGATCAGCCGGAAATCGATCTTGTTGGTCTCGAGATCTGCGCGCACCACTTGTACGCGCACCCTGTCGGACAAGCGATAACGCTTGCCGGTCCTCTCCCCCAACATGGTGTGATGCGATTCGTCGAAGTGGAAATAATCCGTGCCGAGCTCCGAAACATGTACCAGGCCTTCGACGAAGACTTCGTCCAGTGCGACGAATATGCCGAAGGGCAGGACAGAAGAAATGCTGCCGGAGAATTCCTCGCCGACATGATCCTGCATGTAGTAGCACTTCAGCCAGGCCTCGACGTCGCGCGTCGCCTCGTCGGCACGCCGCTCGGTCTGCGAGCAATGCATGCCGATCTCCTCCCAGGCATTGGCACTGGGTCCGGGAATGTATTTCGTGCGCGCGATCACCGCCTTGATGGCGCGATGGACGAGCAGATCGGGATAGCGCCGGATCGGGGAAGTGAAATGGGTATAGGACTCGTAGGCGAGCCCGAAATGACCGACGTTCTCGGGGCTATAGACCGCCTGCCGCAGCGAGCGCAGCATCACTGTCTGCAAGAGCTGTTTGTCCGGGCGGCCATGCAACTGCTCAAGCAGTCTTGCATAGTCCTTGGCGGTCGGGTCGTCACCGCCGCCCAACTGCAGGCCGAAGCCGCCCAGGAAGTCGCGCAGCTTGGTCAGACGCTCCGTCGTCGGGCCCTCATGGACGCGATAGAGCGCGGCATGATTATGAGTCTTGAGATACTCCGAGGCGCAGACATTGGCTGCCAGCATGCACTCCTCGATGACGCGGTGGGCATCGTTGCGCTCGTAAGCCTCGATGCTCGCTATCTTGCCCTGGTCGTCGAAATTCATGCGCGTCTCCAGCGTCTCGAAATCGATCGCGCCGCGCTTGGCCCGCGCCTTGACCAGGACACGGAACAAAGCATCGAGGTGTTCCAGATGCGGCAGGAGCGGCGCCAGTTTCGCGCGCGCGGCCTGGTCATTCTCGTAGAGCGCCGCCGCGACTTCCGTGTAGGTGAGACGCGCGTGCGAAAACATCACCGCCGCATAGAAACGGTAAGCCGAGATCTCGCCGCTCGCCGCTATGGACATGTCGCAGACCATGCACAGGCGCTCGACCCCGGAGTTCAGCGAACACAGGCCATTGGAGATTTTCTCCGGCAGCATGGGGATGACCCGGCGCGGGAAATACACCGAGTTGCCGCGGAGATAGGCATCCTTGTCGAGCGCGCCGCCAGGGATCACATAGTGTGAGACATCGGCAATGGCCACCACCAGGCGATAACCCTTGCCCGCCCGCTCGCAAAAAACGGCATCGTCAAAGTCGCGCGCAGTCTCGCTGTCTATGGTCACGAGAGGCAGGGTGGTGACGTCCTCGCGGCCTTTCCAGTCCCCTTTCTTCACGGTGTCGGGCAGCTTCTTCGCCTCGGCCAATGCCTCCGGACCGAACTCGAAAGGCAGTTCGTGCTTCCTGAGAGCGATCTCTATCTCCATGCCGGGATCGGCATAATTGCCGAGCACCTCGACGATGCGACCTATCGGCTGCGACTGTTTGCTCGGCTGTTCGATGATCTCGGCCACCACCACTTGCCCGGCCACGGGCTTCAATGCCTTGCCCGTCTCGGGCGGCGCAAGCAGGATGTCCTGGGTGATGCGGCGGTTCTCCGCCACCACGAACCACACCCCATGTTCGCTGAAGACGCGACCGACGACGCGCGTGTTGGCGCGCTCCAGGACTTCGACGATCTTGCCTTCGGGCCGACCGCGTCGGTCAAGGCCGATGATGCGGCAGATGGCGCGATCACCGTGCAGCACCTTCTCCATCTCCTTGGGGCCCAAGAACAGGTCGGCCTCGCGTTTAACCGCATCGTCCGGGACGAGGAAGCCGTAGCCGTCGGGATGACCCTCGACGCGGCCGCGTATCAGGTCCGCCTTGTCGGGGATCAGCCAGGCGCCGGCGCGGTTCTGCAGCAACTGACCTTCGCGCGCCATCGCGCCCAGGCGGCGCTGGAAGGCAACCAGTTCGGAGTCAACGACATCCAGCAGATCGCAGATGCGATCGGTCTCGAGCGGAACGCCGTGCTCTGTCAGCGTCGCCAGGATATATTCGCGGCTCGGCAGGGGATGTTCGTATTTCGCCAGTTCGCGTTCCAGGTGTGGATCGGCGCGGCGCACCTTGCTCTGTTTCGCTGGTTTGCTATGCTTGTTTGACAATTTCGCTAATTCCTATAAAATTCGCGCCTCTTTGTTTCGTACCTGCCCAGGTGGCGGAATTGGTAGACGCACATGGTTCAGGTCCATGCGCCGCAAGGTGTGGGGGTTCGAGTCCCTTCCTGGGCACCAGAAAAGTTGTCCTTCCGATCTAGACAATGAGGACAATGAGGACAAGGACAAAACTTCAGGCCGCTCATGCGGCCTGTTGTCATTCTATACCCGCCTCAGGCGGCATCCAAAATTCTCTGCCGTTATCTGCAGCAAGCCCAGCTCTCAAGAACAGCGACTATCTGCCGTTACCGGTTTCATGAAAGCAAGACTGCTCCCTCTGGGGATAAAGAACCCCATGAAAACCGAACTCCCCGCCCTGGTGGCGCTTGAGGCGATCGGTCAGCCCTGGTTTTGCGAAAATCACAGAACCGATCTTCAGGCGATAGGCCTGGTCGCGGAAATTCTGGCGGCCGAGGGCAGCCAGATTCATCTTCTCGCCTGCGCGCTTCTTTCCGCATTGGAGTCTCACGAACTGGCTGGCGACAGCATGCGACCACTGGTCGTAAGTGTCTCGGCCTGGATGCAAAGACAGCCCAATGCCCGGGTTCAGGCGGCGATCGACAGCTTGCTGGCAGGAATGCACAAACAGGCAGCTTAGCTCATGCGAGCAGTCGAGATCAGCGTGCAAGATAGCTGAAGCCCTTTAGGGGGCGGCGAATAGGCACCGTTTGATTAATGCCAGGACATCGCGTAGCCTGCCGCTACCATGACGATCACGCGTATCGTGCGTGCGGCCTGTCCGCATGACTGCCCGGACACCTGCGCGATGCTCGTGACGGTGGCTGACGGCCGCGTCGTGAAAATTGCCGGCGATCCAGACCATCCGCCGACAGCCGGCGTCCTGTGCACCAAGGTCGCGCGCTATGCCGAACGCACCTATCATCCCGAGCGCCTGCATTATCCGCAAAAACGCGTCGGCAAGAAGGGTCAGGGGAAATTCGTTCGCATCGATTGGGATGAGGCGATCGAGATCATCGGCGAGCGCCTGAGCAAAATCGCGGCGCAGGATCCCGCTCGCATCCTGCCCTACAGCTATGCCGGCACCATGGGCTATGTCCAGGGCGAGAGCATGGCTATGCGTTTCTTTCACCGGCTCGGGACTTCAAGGCTGGAGCGGACCATCTGCATCTCTGCGGGAACCGCCGGAATGAAACATACCTACGGCGGCGGCTTGGGGCTGGACATGGATTACGCCGATGAAGCCAGGCTGATCCTGATCTGGGGCGGGAATCCCATCACGTCCAGCCTGCATTTCTGGATGCGCGCCCAGGAGGCCAAGCGGCGCGGTGCGAAACTCGTCGCCATCGATCCCTATCGCTCGCTCACAGCAGAAAAATGTCAGCAGCACATCGCCTTGCGGCCCGGAACGGACTCTGCACTCGCGCTGGGGCTGATGCATGTCCTGATCCGCGAGGATCTGCTCGACCACGATTACATCGAGCGCCATACCCTGGGCTTCGGAGAACTCTCAGAGCGCGCGCGCGAATTCACGCCCGAGAGAGTCGCCCGGATCTGCGGCATAGAGGCACAAGAAGTGACCGATCTGGCGCTCGCCTTCGGCACTGCCGCCGTCAGGGAAAACCAGCCGGTTTCAATCAAGCTCAGCCCCGGCCTGCAGCGCACCCACGGCGGCGGCAATGCCATGCGCGCCATCGCCTGCCTGCCCAGCCTGGTCGGCGCCTGGCGGCATCGCGGCGGCGGCCTGCTGCAGTCCTCCTCGGGCTTCTTCCCTGTAAATACCAACGCCCTGCAGCGTCCCGAACTGATGCCGGGCTGGCCGATACTGCCGCGCAGCATCAACATGAGCACCATAGGCGATGCCCTGACGCACAAGGGAGATGCGACTTTTGGCCCGGCTATCGAGGCATTGGTGGTCTACAATTCCAACCCGGTCGCGGTCGCTCCGGAGTCTGCCAAGGTGGTTTCAGGTTTCGCCCGCGAGGATTTGTTCACCGTCGTCGTTGAGCACTTCCAGACCGACACCGCCGACTATGCAGACATCCTGCTGCCTGCCACGACGCAGCTCGAACACGTGGACATCCACAAGTCCTATGGCCACGCTTATATCGTCGCCAACAATCCGGCAATAGCACCTCTTGGCGAAGCCAAGCCCAACAGCGAGATTTTCCGCCTGCTGGCAAGACGCATGGGTTTCGTCGAATCCTGCTTCTCCGACAGCGACGATGAACTGGCGGCACAGGCTTTCGATTTCTCGAGTGAGAGGGCAAAGCATCTCGACTGGGAATCGCTGAAAGAGAATGGCTGGGGCAAGCTGAAACTGGCCGAAATGCCCCTTGCCGATGGCGGCTTCACCACACCTTCCGGCCGCTGCGAGTTCTATTCCGAGACCTTGGCCAGGCAAGGCCATGACCCGCTGCCGGCCTACATTCCGCCCCATGAGTCGGTTGATAGCAATCCCGGGTTGGCAAGCCGCTATCCCCTGGCGATGATTTCGCCGCCGGCACGGCATTTCCTGAACAGCAGCTTCGTGAATATCGAAAGCCTGCGCGCCCTGGTCGGAGAACCCGCACTGGAGATCCATCCGGTCGATGCGGCTGCCCGCGACATTCTTGAGGGCCAGTGGGTGCGCGTGTTCAACGATAGGGGCAGCATCACGCTGCCGGCCCGGATCACCGGGAACACGCGGAGAGGCATGGTGGTGATCCCGTCGATCTGGTGGAAGAAGTTTTCCAAAGACGGCAAGAATGCCAACGAACTCACCGGCCAGGCCATCACCGATCTGGGCAATGGGCCGACGTTTTACGATTGTCTGGTGGAAGTAGAACTGGAAAACCAATAGCTCGCAAGGGTCTGTAGGTCGGGCTTTCGATGGAGACACCCGGACGGGTGCAGCCCGACCTACAGACCCCGCAAAGGCACAAGTGCTCTGGGTTGTCGTGCCGACAACTACGAGCACTAGTCGAACGGGTGCCGCAGGACGATGGTTTCTTCCCTGTCCGGTCCTGTGGAAATCATGTCCACGGGAACGGCGCAGACTTCCTCGATGCGCTTGAGATAGGCTCGTGCCGCAGCCGGCAGACCTTCGATGGCCTTGACCCCGACCGTGCTCTCCTGCCAACCCGGCAATGTCTCGTACACCGGAATGCAGCGCGACAATTCCTCTGCGCCCACCGGCAGGATGTTGGTGAATTTGCCTTCCAGCTTGTAGCCGGTGCAAAGCTTCAGTTCATGGACGCCATCCAGGACATCGAGCTTGGTCACGCACAGGCCTGAGACGCCATTGATCTGGATGGAGCGCTTCAGCGCCGCGGCGTCGAACCAGCCGCAACGACGGGCGCGGCCGGTGACCGAACCGAATTCGTGACCCTTGTCGGCGAGATGCTTGCCGACCGGATCGAGCTTGTCCAGCGCATCGTAGAGTTCTGTCGGGAAAGGGCCGCTGCCCACCCGGGTCGTGTAAGCCTTGGTAATGCCCAGCACATAGTGCAGCATGCCCGGGCCGACACCGGCGCCGGCAGAAGCCGCACCGGCGACGCAGTTGCTCGAGGTGACGAAGGGATAGGTGCCGTGATCGATGTCGAGCAAGGTGCCCTGCGCGCCCTCGAAGAGCAGGTTGGCGCCGCCCTGATGCGCTTCGTAGAGCGCGCGCGGCACGTCGGCCACCATTTTCTCCAGCCGCGGTGCCATGGCGAGGGACTCATCCAGCACCTTCTGGAAATCCACCTCACTCGCATGGTAGTAATTCGCCAGCAGGAAGTTGTGGTAATCGAGGACTTCAGCCAGCTTTTCTGCGAAGCGCTTGGGCCGCATCAGATCCTGCAGGCGCAGTGCGCGTCGCGCCACCTTGTCTTCGTAACAGGGGCCGATGCCGCGGCCGGTGGTGCCGATCTTGTTCTCACCCTTGGCGGCCTCGCGCGCCAGATCAATCGCCTGGTGGTAGGGCAGGATCAGCGGGCAGGCCTCGGAAATCTTCAGGCGCGACTCGGCATCGACGCCGGCCAACGCCAACTCGTCGAGTTCCTTGAGAAAGGCATCGGGCGAGAGCACCACGCCATTGCCGATGTAACAGGTCACGCCGCCGCGCAAGATGCCCGAGGGCACGAGGCGCAGCACCGTCTTCTTGCCGCCTATCACCAGCGTGTGGCCGGCGTTGTGGCCTCCCTGGAAGCGCACCACGCCCTGGGCGTGATCGGTCAGCCAATCGACGATCTTGCCCTTGCCTTCATCGCCCCATTGGGTGCCTATGACTACGACGTTCTTTGCCATGTTGTTATGCCTTTAAAAATTCCATCTTCCAGCGCCCGTCGCGACAGACGAGGCGGCGATCGCAGCCCGCCTCTGCCCAGTCGGACTCATGGCCGGGGAGTTCGCTGACGACGGCCTCACCTGAAGCGCGAAGACCCGCGACGAACTCCTGCAAGGCCGAGTCTTCCGACGCACAGGGGGCCAGAATCATTCCATGCGGCGAGTCCTGCGCCACCAGCCGGACCAACTCGCGCAGGTCGAGGCTGAAACCAGTGGCGGCCCTGGTACGGCCAAAGGACTGGCCAACCTTGTCGTAGCGCCCGCCCAGGGCAATCGCGCCGGGGTGACCCGCGCCATAGGCGGCGAAAACAACGCCGCTATGATAGTGGTAACCGCGCAGGTCGGCCAGATCGAAGCTGACGGGAAGATGCTGGACTGCGCGCGCCAATGCAGACAATTCGTCGAGCGCAGCGGTGATCTCGGGCAGCGCCGGCAGACGATGACCGGCCTCCGCCAGCGCCTCGGCTCCGCCATAGCATTCCGGTAGTGCCAGGAGAGCCTTGCGGTATGGCTCTGCGATGGAACTGGCGGCAACGAGTTCTTGGAGGGTAGGCAGGTCTTTCGCCTGCAGCACGGCGAACAGTTCCTGTTCGAGATCCGCATCGATGCCGGCGCCGGCGACCAGCGCCCGGAAAACGCCGACATGGCCAAGATCGATGCGGGTGGCGAGCACGCCTGAGAGTTGCAACGCTGCTGCGAGGAGGCGGAGAATCTCGGCGTCGGCCTCGGTGCCGGCGTGGCCGTAAAGTTCGACGCCGATCTGCAGCGGCTGGCGCGAGGCTGTGGGCCCCGCCGGCAGGGTATGGAGGACGCTGCCGCAGTAGCAAAGCCGGGTCACCCCCTTGCGGTTCAGGAGATGCGCATCGATGCGCGCGACCTGCGGCGTGATGTCGGCGCGCACACCCAGGGTACGGCCGGAGATCTGATCGACCAGCTTGAATGTTCTCAGGTCGAGATCACGCCCGCTGCCGGTCAGCAGCGATTCGACGTATTCGAGCAGCGGCGGAATGACGTATTCATAACCATGGCAGCGGAACAGGTCGAGCAACCGACGGCGCAAGGTCTCTACCTGCCAGGCCTCAGCGGGCAGGACATCCTCTATCGCTTCGGGCAGCAGCCAGCGGCGCGTGGTCATTTGAAAATCATCAGCAGGATCAGTCCGGCCAGCATCGAGGAGAGGCCGAGAAAACGCAACTGGCCATCGCCCAATTCGGTCATGCGGCGGAAGCCCTCGCGCCATATTTTCGGCACGAGGAAAGGCAAAAGGCCTTCGAGTATAAGCATCAGCGCGAACGCCAGGAGCAGCGAGGACAACATCACTTTCCGCTCTTGCCGCTGCCCTTAAGGTACTTGAAGAACTCGGAACTGGGATCGACCACCATCACGTCGCTCTTGTTCTTGAAAGTCTGCCGATAGGCTTCCATGCTGCGATAGAAGCTGTAGAACTCTGGGTTATGACCGAAAGCCTGGGCATAGATTGAAGTCGCCTTGGCATCGCCCTCGCCCTTGGTTCGCTGCGCATCGCGGTAGGCCTCGGCGATGATGACCTCGCGCTGCCTGTCGGCATTCGCCTTGATTTTCTCTGCCTCGGCGGCACCATTCGAACGCAACTCGTTGGCGACGCGCTTTCTTTCGGTTTCCATGCGGCGGAAGACCGAGTCACTCACCTCCTGCGGATAATCGACGCGCTTCAAGCGCACATCAACGATCTGCACGCCGATGGCGCGGGCATCGGCGTCGGCCTTGGTGCGCACCGAATCCATGATTTTCTCGCGCGCGCCCGAAACGACTTCATGCACGGTACGCTTGCCGAACTCCTCGCGCAGGCCGGCATTGACCGTCTGCGACAGGCGGATGTGGGCGCGCGTCTCGTCGCCCTGCACCGAGATGTAGTACTGCTTTACATCGATGATGCGCCATTTGACAAAGGCATCCACCAGCATCGGCTTCTTCTCCGAGGTGATGAAACGCTCGGGGTCGGGCGCATCGTAGGTGAGGATGCGCTTGTCGAAAAAGCGCACGTTCTGGATCAACGGCCACTTGTAGGAAAGACCCGGCTCGGAAATGACTTCCTTGATCTCGCCGAGCTGGAATATGATCGCGAATTGACGCTGATCTACGGTGAAAATAGACGTCGCCAGAAGCACCAGAACCATCAGCAGGGCGGCGGCGGCAAAGGGCAGGTTGCGGCGCATCAGCGTTCTCCCCTCTCGCGGGAGCGCAACGCTTCGCGTGAGCGCAGCGCCGGGCTATCCTGCTTTTCAAGTTGCGGCGGAACCTCGCTGGGAATCGCCTGCATCGGACGGCTCACAGCGACCTCGGGGGAGGCAGCGGCAGCGGGCGCGGTGGCGCCGGCCGCCTGCATCAGCTTGTCCAAGGGCAGGTAGAGCAGGTTGTTGCCGCCCTTGGCGTCTATCATGATTTTGCTGGTGCTGGAGAGAACCTGCTGCACGGTATCGAGGTACATGCGGTTCCTCGTGACCGCGGGCGCTTTGTCGTACTCGACCAGCACCTGCTTGAAGCGCGAGGACTCGCCCTCGGCATTGGCGATGACGCGACCCTTGTAGCCGTTGGCCTCCTCGAACAGACGCGAGGCAGCGCCACGCGCCCTGGGGATCACATCGTTGGCATAAGCCTGGCCTTCGTTCACCTGGCGATCCCTGTCCTGTCCTGCCTTCACCGCATCATCGAAGGCAGCCTGCACCTGCTCCGGCGGCTGCACGTTCTGCAGCGTCAGCTTGGAAATCAAAATGCCGGTCTTGTAGCGGTCGAGCACTTCCTGCATCACCTTGCTGGCCTGCGATGCCACCTGCTCGCGCCCTTCGTAGAGCGCATAGTCCATCTTGCTCTTGCCCACCACTTCGCGCATGGCCGTCTCGGCCGCCTGCAAAACGGAGTCGTCGGGACTGCGGTTGCTGAAGAGGTATTCCTGCGGATCCTTGACGTACCACTGCACGGCGAACTGGATGCTGACGATGTTCTCGTCATCGGTGAGCATCAGGGCTTCTTTCAAAACCCTGTTCTTGTCAGAGCCGCGATAACCGATCTCGACCACGCGCACATCGTTCAAGCGAACGATCTCGTTGGTCTGAAAAGGGTAGGGCATGCGCCAGTGCAGTCCCGGCTCGGTGGTCTGGGAATAGCGACCGAAGGTGAGCACGACGCCGCGCTGGCTGGCCTCGACGATGTAGAAACCGCTTGCCAGCCACACCACCAGGATCAGCATGACCAACAGGCCAATGCCACCGCCGAACTGGCGCATATTGACAGGAGGCCTGGCTTCACCGCCGCCAGAACCGCCGCCGCTTTTCCTGCCGAACAGGCCGGAGAGGCGCCGGTTCACGTCGCGCCACAACTCTTCGAGGTCTGGCGGGCCACCGCCCTTGTTGCCACCGGGATCGGGTTTATTGCCCCAGCCGTGGTCATTTAGCGACATCAGAATACCTGCGATCACTGGTCTGCTTTCAGGAGTCAATCATTACGCCAGTTAAGGCGACATCAGGCCGCATCGGCCTGGGACGGAATTCGTGAAGCGTGCTCGCGCGCGACTTCGCTCAATGCTTCTCGCAGCAGATCGAGTCCAGCGCCGCTTCTTGCACTCAGACGAATGCGCGAAATTTTACCATATTCGTCGCGCTCGACTCCAGGTGCTGCTGCGGTGGCGTCTATCTTGTTCCAGATCAGGATCTGCGGCACGCCGGCGGCGCCGATCTCGACCAGAACCTTGTTCACGGCATCCATCTGCTGGTCACGGTCTGGGCTGGCCGAGTCGACCACATGCAGCAGCAGATCCGCCCTGGCCGTCTCTTCCAGAGTGGCCTGGAAGGCCGCCACCAGCGAATGCGGCAGGTCGCGGATGAAACCGACGGTGTCGGAGATCACGATCTGGCCTGCCTCGGCCAGGAACAGCCGGCGCGAAGTGGTATCCAGGGTGGCGAAGAGTTGGTCGGCGGCGTAACTGCCCGCCTTGGTCAGGGCGTTGAACAGCGTCGACTTACCGGCATTGGTGTAGCCGACCAGGGACACCGCGAGCATCTCGCGCTTCGCCCGCGCCCGGCGCTGCACGGCGCGCTGGCGTTCGAGCTGCTGCAGGCGCTCTTTCAACATGGCGACGCGCTTGCCGAGCAGTCTGCGGTCAGTTTCCAACTGGGTTTCGCCCGGACCGCGCAGGCCAATGCCGCCCTTCTGCCGCTCAAGGTGGGTCCAGCCGCGCACCAGGCGGGTGGACAAGCGCGCGAGTTGGGCCAGTTCGACCTGCAGTTTGCCCTCGTGGCTCTTGGCGCGCAGGGCAAAGATGTCGAGGATCAACGCGGGGCGGTCTATGACGCGGCAACTCAAAACCTTTTCCAGGTTACGCTGCTGCGCGGCGGTAATTTCATGATTGAAAATCACCAGATCGGCTTCATGGAGCCTTGCAGCTTCAGCGATCTCCTGGACCTTGCCCTTGCCGGCAAAGGTGGCGGCATCCGGCGCCTGCCGCTTGCCCTGCACCAGGGCCTTTTTTCTGGCGCCGGCACCGGCGGCGAGCAGTTCGAATTCGGCCAGGCGCTCGGCATAGTCGCCGGCGCCGAAATCCAGTTGCACCAGGATTGCGTTTTCGCCGCTTTCAGGACGCTCGAACATGCCTGTGGTCAGGAGGTGCCGCACTCCAATGAGGACATCACTCCTCGCTGCTCTCCTGGGTGATGGACACCGGACGGGCCGGTACCACCGTCGAGATAGCGTGCTTGTAGACCATCTGCGTCACCGTGTTCTTGAGCAGAACCACGTATTGATCGAAGGAGTCGATATGGCCTTGCAGCTTGATGCCATTGACCAGATAGATCGAGACCGGAATATGCTCCTTGCGCAGGGTATTCAGGAACGGGTCTTGTAAGAGTTGCCCTTTATTGCTCATGTTGATCCTCTATTCTGGTTCTTGAAAGACTAATGTAAAACATTTTCGCAGCCTACACCAGAAGGTCATTTTTTGACACTGGCATTTTTCCGCAACGCTTTGCCTCATTCCTTGGCAAAAGGGTTCTTGGAGGTCTTGAACTGGACGCGCAAGGGCGTTCCCTGCAACTGAAACTGCTCCATGAAGGTCCGCTCCAGGTAGCGCCGGTATGAGTCCGGCACATACTCCAGGGCATTGCCGTGGATCACGATGATGGGCGGATTGCTGCCACCCTGATGGGCGTATCTCAACTTCGGTCGGGTAGCGCCATGGCGCGGCGGCTCCTGCTTGGCGACCGCGTCCTGCAGCGCGCGCGTCAGTTGCGGCGTCGGCAGCTTGGTCATGGCTGCGGCCCAGGCCTTATCGACCGAGGCCATTAGCCCATTCACTCCCTCGCCCTTCAACGCCGAAATAAAATGGGTGCGGGCAAAGCCCATGAAGTTCAGCTTGCGCTCGATGTCCTGCTTGATTTGGCTTCTGCGGTATTCGTCGACCGCATCCCATTTATTGACCGCCAGCACCAGGGCCCTGCCGGCCTCAATGGCGAAACCGGCGATATGTGCATCCTGGTCAGAAATTTCCTGGCTGGCGTCCACCATCAGCACCACCACATTGCACTCTTCAACCGCCTGCAGGGTCTTGATCACCGAGAATTTCTCTATCGTCTCGAACACCTTGCCGCGACGGCGCAGGCCGGCCGTATCGATGAGGGTATAGGCCTTGCCGTTGCGCTCGAAGGGGACTTCGATGGCGTCCCGCGTCGTGCCCGGCATGTCGAAGGCGATGACGCGCTCCTCGCCCAGCAAGGTATTGATGAGCGTGCTTTTCCCAACGTTGGGCCGTCCGGCCACCGCGACCCGCGGACCGCCGCCTTCCTCCCTGTCCTCGGGTGACTCCGGAAAGGGTGAAAGCGCTTCCTCCACCAGTTCGCGAACCCCTTCGCCGTGCGCCGACGAAATCACCAGCGGCTCTCCGCAGCCCAGTTCGTGGAATTCCGCGGCGAACACCGCGCGATTGACGCCCTCGCCCTTGTTCACCACCAGCAGGAGCGGCCGACCGCTTTTCCTCAGGCGGTCGGCGATGACTTTGTCCTGGGGCGTGACGCCGGCGCGGCCGTCGACAACGAACAGCAGCATGTCGGCCTCGGCGATCGCGGCCTCTGCCTGGCGCGCCATCTCGTGCATGATGCCGTCCTTCGCCAACGGCTCGAAGCCGCCGGTATCGACGACCAGATAGGGTCTGTCTCCCTGGCGGCCGTGGCCGTAATGACGGTCGCGCGTCAGCCCCGGAATGTCTGCGACCAGGGCATCACGCGTCTTGGTGAGGCGGTTGAATAGCGTCGACTTGCCGACGTTGGGACGCCCGACGATGACCAGGGTGGGCTTCAAGGCGTTTCTTTCTGTGATTACCGCGACGACAGCGAGTACACGCCGCCGTTTCTCGTCTGCACGAGGAAGTTCGTACCCCGGGTACCGATACGCTGAGGCTCGGCACTGACGGCGCTGCCGTCCGTGGTGAAACGCGCGGCAAAGGCGCCGTCTTCCTTCTTCAGCAAATGCACAATGCCCAGGGAGTCCGCCACGGCAACAAAGCTGCCCAGTGCGACGGGGCGCGACAGGCCGCGCATGGAGAGCTTGTCCTGCTTCCACAGGCTAGCGCCATTGGCACGGTCCAGCGCGTGCAGTACGCCCTTCTCGTCGCTGACATAGACGCTCTTCGCATCCATGTCGACGCCGGCGCTACTGGACATGTCGCGTGCCCAGGTCTGATTTCCATTAATCATGTCAAAGCAGGCGACACGTCCCTGGTAAGCTACGGCGCACACCTCGCGACCATCGATAACAGGGGAACTGGTGATGTCCGCGACGCGCTCGAGTTCCGTAGCACCCTTGGGCTGTGCCACGGTGACCTCCCACAGCGCTGCGCCGTTTGCCGCGGCCACCGCCACCAGTTTGCCGCCTGGAAACCCCGCCAGTACGGCTCTGCCTGCCAGCACGACACCGACGTTGCTGCGCAGGGAGAGTGCCGGAGTGCTGCGCTGGTATACCCAGCGCCGCTTGCCATCCACTGCCTCGAAGCCGAACAGGCGTGAGTCTCCGCTTCTCACGACCACCAGGCCATCGCCCACCGCCGGCGCCGCCAGCACTTCTGAGCTTACCTGTGCCTTCCATGCCTCGCGACCCGTTTCCGCATCGAATGCCAGAACCGCGCCCTTGGGTGTGCCGACCACGACCAGCTTGTCGTCAGCTCCGACACCTCCGGAAACCACCTGTCCGGCACTGATGCGCCAGACCTGGCGGCCGTCATCGAAGCGCGCCAGCGTGCCGTCGCGGGCGACTGCATAGACGCGGGTCCCGACCACCGCGGGGGTGAACACCGATTCGCCGCTCGCCCCGACGCTCGCCTGCCAATTCGCCGCCAGCTGTGCCGTGGCAGTGACGGGGGTCAGCTCCGGAATCTTGACCTTGCTGGAACTGGAGAAGGGATTGAGCATGTCGACGGCCGAATTGACCGTCTGGCCGACCGATGCGCAGCCGCTCACCAGGACGGCCAGGAGAATCGCCGGCATGCGACTGCGCCTTGCGCGGATCACGACCTGCCCCCGGTGGACTCGAGCTTGATCTGCAGCACTTCGCGATAGGGTCCGCTGCGCTGCGAAGAGTCGCCCTTTTCAGCAGGTGCGAGCTTGGCCAGCGCTGCCTCATAGGCGGCCTTCGCCTCGGCCTTCTTGCCCTGGGCGGCAAGGATATCGCCCCTCCCCTCGGCAAAGAGCGCCGCGAATGGGGCAGTGGGTTCCACGGTCAACTGCTTCAGGGCTTCATCATAGGACTTCTCGTCAAGCAGCACCACGGCCAGGCGCAGCCGTGCCAGATCGCGCTGCTCGGGGTCGCGGGCTTGCTCGGCTGCCCAGGCATATTGCAGCTTGGCCGTCTTCAGGTCGCCGGTCTCGAACTGCACCTTGGCCGAGAGCAAGGCTGCGAGCCCTGCATAGCGGGTGCCGGAAAATTTGTCTATCAGTTCGCCGGCCGCTTCGCGCGAGCGCTTGGCGTCATGGGCCGCTGCCGCCTGTTGCAACGTGCCATACACTGCCGCGGCCTGCGCCGTCTGACTGCGCTGCCACCAGTTCCAGGTTTGCCAGCCGGCCACGCCGAGGGCGAGGGCAACGACAATTGCCGTCACCAGGTTGCCGTACTGCTTCCACCAGGTCTTCAGCTCGTCTATCTGTTCCTGTTCTTCAAGGTCATATACCGCCATCTTCGTCTTCCTCTTCAAAAAGCAGTTCGCCGATTGCCTCGGCAAGTTGATCGAATGGGACACGCCGCTGCTCCGCTGTCGCCCGCAGTGGCTTCAGGGAAACCTCGTTCGCCGCCGCCTCGATGTCGCCGATGATCACTGCGAGCTCTGCTCCCGAGGCATCGGCGCGCTTCATCTGCGCCTTGAAGCTGCCGCCGCCGCAATGCAACTGCAGCGCGAAGCCGGCATCGCGCAGGGCTTCGGCGACACGAAAGGCGAAGCGTGCCGCCTGCTCACCCTGATGCACCACATAGACGTCGGGGCCGACGCTCGCAGCGACGTGGCCTTGCTCTTTCCACAGCGCCAGCAGGCGTTCCACGCCGATGGCGAAGCCGCAGGCAGGCTGGGTCTTGCCGCCCAACTGAGCGATCAGTCCGTCGTAGCGGCCGCCGGCGCAGACCGTTCCCTGGCTGCCCAACTGATCGGTGACCCATTCGAACACGGTCAGGTTGTAATAGTCGAGGCCGCGCACCAGGCGCGGATTGATGCGGTAGGGGATGCCTGCATCCTTGAGCAACGCCTGCACACCGGCGAAATGGGCGAGAGATTCCTCCCCCAGGTATTCGATCAGCTTGGGCGCAGCCTCGACGATCTCCTGCATCGCCGGATTCTTGCTGTCCAGGATACGCAAGGGATTGCTCTGCAGACGACGCCTGGCATCGGCGTCCAGCACCTCGGCGTGCTCCTCGAGGTAGGCGACGAGATCGGCGCGATGCTTCTGACGCTCCTCGGTCTGGCCCAGCGAGTTGATCTCCAGGCGAATATCGGCAAGCCCCAGGTCGTCCCAGAGGCGCTGGCACATCAGGATCTGCTCGGCGTCGATATCCGGCCCGGCGAAACCCATAGCCTCAACGCCGATTTGATGAAACTGCCGGTAACGCCCCTTCTGCGGCCGCTCGTGGCGGAACATCGGTCCCAGGTAATAAAGCCGCTTTGCACCGTCGTAAAGCAGGTTGTGCTCGAGCACGGCGCGCACACATCCCGCCGTGCCCTCCGGCCGCAGCGTCAGTTGCTCGCCGTTCAGGCTGTCTACGAAGGAGTACATCTCCTTCTCGACGATGTCGGTGGCCGTGCCTATGGCGCGCGCGAACAGGGGCGTGGGCTCGACCAGGGGCATGCGTATCGGCCGGTAGGCGTAGGCGCGCAACCAGTCGATGACTGTTTCCTCGAACTGTTCCCAGAGTTCGGCTTCGTCGGGCAGGATGTCGTTCATCCCGCGGATGGCTTGCAGTGTCTGGCTCATACTCTCTTCTGGTATTTCCGTGCGACATAGTCATCGATGATGGCGCGGAACTCCCGGGCGATGTTCTCGCCCTTCAGGGTGACGCTGCGCTGGCCATCGACATACACCGGCGCCACCGGCGTCTCCCCTGTGCCAGGCAGGCTGATGCCGATGTTGGCGTGCTTACTCTCGCCCGGACCATTGACCACGCAGCCCATCACCGCCAGGCTCATATTCTCGACGCCGACGCGGAGCAGACGCCAGGCAGGCATCTGCTCGCGCACATAGGACTGGATGTCCTGCGCCAGTTCCTGGAAAACGGTGCTGCTGGTGCGCCCGCATCCCGGGCAGGCGGCCACGAGCGGCGTGAAGGCGCGCAGACCCATGGTCTGCAGGATTTCCTGGGCGACGATGACCTCGCGACTGCGGTCACCGTTAGGCTCAGGTGTCAGGGACACGCGTATGGTGTCGCCAATGCCTTCCTGGAGCATCACGGCCAGGGCGGCGGTCGAGGCAACGATGCCCTTGGATCCCATCCCCGCCTCGGTCAGGCCCAGATGCAGGGGATAGTCGCTGCGCTCCGCCAGGTCGCGGTAGATGCCTATCAGATCCTGCACGCCGGAGACCTTGCAGGAGAGCACGATGCGATTGCCTGCCAGTCCGAGTTCCTCGGCCTTTGCCGCACTCTCCAGAGACGAGCTAATCATCGCCTCGCGCATGAGCTCCGCTGCATCCAGGGGATGCGGCCGCCCGGCGTTCTCGTCCATGATGCGGGCAAGCAGTTCCTGGTCGAGGCTGCCCCAGTTCACCCCTATCCGCACCGGCTTGTCGTATTTGCAGGCAATCTCTATCAGGCGGGCGAACTGATCGTCGCGCTTTTTGCCCTTGCCCACATTGCCCGGATTGATGCGCAGTTTGTCGAGCGCCTCTGCGCAAGAGGGCTCCTCTTCGAGCAGCTTGTGGCCATTGAAATGAAAGTCGCCGACCAGCGGCACTCGCAGATCCATTTTCAGGAGTTGCTCGCGTATCCTGGGTACCGCCGCTGCCGCCTCGCGGGTATTCACCGTGATACGGACGATCTCGGAGCCGGCGCGGAAAAGTTGCGCCACTTGCAGCGCGGTCGCGATCGCATCGGCGGTGTCGGTGTTGGTCATCGATTGCACGACCACCGGCGCGCCGCCGCCTATGGCCACACCTGCCACCATGACTCGACGAGTATTCCGGCGCGCAAGCGGGCCGGGAAGAATAGCCCGATCCAGAGGGTTCATTCCAGTGTGAGCCTTGCCACTTCGACCTTGGTGTAAGGCTCCAAGTCGATCGACTTCTCCCCGTATTGCAGTTGGACATGCGCCGCATTGCCGATGACCAGGTCGAAGGGGGGCTTGCCGCTGACCACTTGCCGCGAGCCGGCCAAATTGTTCTGGGCGAAGATGACTTTCTGCGTGGCATCCTTGACCTCGACCCAGGCCTTGTCTTCGAAGGCGAAGAACAACTGGCGGTTATCGGCGGAGGACGGCGTTGCCGTCTCGGCAGGCTGCTCGATGCGCACGGCGGGAAGAGGAACCTGACCAGTATTCGCCTGCCCTGACTTTTGCTTATCCGCACTGCCTGGCCAGCCAAAATAGCTGGCGGCGGCGACGGCGACGGCGGCCAGCGCGAGCAGAAGTGCCAGAAGCGGCAGGCGGCTCTTCAACTCGCCCGGCAGCGGCAGTTCGGCGCCGGTATCCTGCGGCGCATGGATCTCGCTATCTGCCGCCAACTTCTGCTGCACCAGCATTGCCAGCAGGGGCTCAGCCTCGATCCGCAGCAGCTTGGCGTAGCTCCTGATGAGGCCGCGCACAAAGGTATTGCCCGGAAGTTTGTCGAAATCGTCGCGCTCGAGCGCATCGATCTGACGCGAACCGAACTTGATTGCCTGCGTCACATCGGCGATCGAAAGCCCGCGCGACTCGCGTGCCAGACGCAGACAGCGCCCAGGCGAGAGTTCCTGCTCGGCAACCGTCTCCAACACGGTATCCAGGGTCTGTTGTCCTTCCGGCAAGTCATTCACTCGTACTGTCCCTGCATCAAGCGCTGCAACTCGGGGGTGCCCGGAAACCTTCGTCGCAGTTGCGAAGAATATCGGGCTTCGGCCTCGCGATCACCCAGCTTTCTTTCGACGCGCGCCGCTAGCCAGAGCGTATCCGAGGTGGGCTCGACCAGTTTGTGCAACTCGGTGAGGCGCTGCCTCGCCGCAGCCAACCGATTCTGGCGGTATGCGATATCGGCCAGGAAATAGATTGCCCGGTCGTTGCGGTTGTCGGCGCGCAAGGCGTTGAGAAAATATTCCTCCGCGGCCTTGTCGTCCTTGATCCTCAGCGAGCAAATACCGGCATTGGCATAAGTCATGGTCGGTGTGGCGTAAAGCGGGCTCTTGAGGGCGTTCTGGAAATATTGCAGAGAGCGCCGCTCGCGCGCGGTCTGGCAGAGGAACCAGCCAAAACTGTTGTTTATTTCCGGGTCGGCCGGTGCCAGGCGCAGCGCGCGTTCGAAACTTGCCTCGGCCAGACTGGCTTCCTGCAGTTGCATGTGCACCAGGCCCATCAGATTGTGTGCCGGCGCATAATTCGCATCGGCAGAAAGGGCGATTCTGGCCTCTTCGAGAGCCACGCTCAAGTTTCCTCTGACCAGGTAGAGGGAGCCGAGTTCCGTATGCACCTTGGCGCGCTGGCTGGCATCGTTGCTTGTCTGCTGTTGCGATACCGGCTCTTCCGGATGCTGAGCGACACCTGCACAAGCGGCAAGAAGGAAAACTGCGGCGAGTATGACTATGCGGCTCACAGTGCTCTCGCCACGACGGGAATGGCCCTTAACGTGCGCAGCGATCTATCCTTCACCTGGCCTGCGAGCTGACCGCAGGCGGCATCGATGTCGTCACCGCGGGTCTTGCGCGTGGTCGTGACGATGCCGGCGCCCATCAGGATTTCTGCAAAGCGGCGTATGCGCTCTGGCTTGGAGCAGAGAAAGCCGGAGTTCGGGAAGGGATTGAAGGGGATCAGATTGAACTTGCAAGGCACGTCGCGGGTAAGTCTGAGAAGTTCGCGGGCATCGCCATCGTGATCATTCACCCCGTCCAGCATCACGTATTCGAAAGTGACGAAATCGCGCGGCGCCGCTTCCAGATAACGGCGGCAGGCGGCCATCAGTTCTGCCAGCGGATACTTGCGGTTGATCGGCACCAGCCGGTCGCGCAGCTGATCGTTGGGGGCATGCAGGGACACCGCCAGCGCCACCGGGCACTCTTCGGCGAGGCGATCCATCGCCGGAACCAGCCCCGAGGTGGACAAGGTCACACGCCGGCGCGACAGGCCGTAGGCATTGTCGTCCAGCATCAGGCGCAAGGCCGTGATGACGTTATCCACGTTGGCAAGCGGCTCGCCCATGCCCATCAGCACGACATTGCTGATGATGCGCTCATTCTTCGGATCGAAGCCCAAAGCCTTGTTGGCCTGCCACAGTTGGCCGATGATCTCTGCCACCGTCAGGTTGCGGTTGAAGCCCTGCTTGCCGGTAGAGCAGAAGGCGCAGTCCAGCGCGCAACCGGCCTGGGTGGAAATGCACAAGGTGCCGCGGTTATCCTCCGGTATGAACACCGTCTCGACCGCATTGCCGCTTCCAACATCGAACAGGAACTTGCGCGTGCCGTCATCTGAGAGCTTGTCGCTGACCAGCGTTGGCGGCACCACGCAGGCCAGGGTGGCAAGCTTCTCGCGCATACTCTTGGCGACGTCGGTCATCTGCGCGAAATCGCCCTCCCCGGAACGATGCAGCCAGCGCAGCACCTGCCTGGCACGAAACGGCTTCTCGCCCAAGTGGGCGAAGAAGTCGGTCAGGCCGGCAGCATCGAGATCGAGGAGATTGACGGTCATTAACGCGAATAAATATTGAGCGCCGGGAAGAAATAGGCGATCTCGATCGCAGCGGTCTCGGGCGCATCGGAGCCATGCACGGCATTGGCATCGATGCTGTCGGCGAAGTCTGCGCGTATGGTGCCGGCCGCGGCCTTCTTCGGATCAGTTGCGCCCATCAGTTCGCGATTCTTGGCGATGGCATCATCGCCTTCCAGTACCTGCGCCATCACCGGTCCTGAGATCATGAACTCGACCAGGTCCTTGAAGAAAGGGCGATCACGGTGCACGGCATAGAAGCCTTCGGCTTCCCTGCGCGACAAATGCAGCATGCGGGAGGCGATGATCTTGAGACCATTGGTCTCAAAACGTGAATAAATCTTGCCGATGACATTCTTGGCCACGGCATCGGGTTTGATCATGGAAAAGGTACGTTCTACAGCCATCCTGTTTCTCCAAAAAAGGTAATGCTCGAAAAATATTCGTCAGAATTGGGTAACTGCGCATTTTATCTCAATTTTCGCCGGTGCTCCCGCGATTTTCGGGGCGGCGAGGGCTCGGGCGAGTCTGAGCAGATGCCGATGCGAAAGGAAAAACGGCGCGCGACGGTTACCCGTCGCGCGCCGGACTTGTCCAGGCTAACAGCCTCGCTACATCATGCCCAGCGCCCTGGGCAGCCATAGCGTCATGGGCGGCCAGTAGGTGACCAGCACCAGGAATCCCAGCATGGTCAAAAGCCACGGCCAGACGGCGATCGTCAGTTCGGTGATGCCCATCTTGGTGATGCCGCTGGCCACATAGAGGTTAAGGCCCACCGGCGGATGGCACATGCCCACCTCCATATTCACCGTGATCAGGATGCCGAAATGAATCGGGTCTATGCCCAGTTTCATCGCCACCGGGAACAGGATGGGCGCCATGATCAGCACGATGGAAGACGGTTCCATGACGTTGCCTGCCAACAGCAGCAGGATGTTTACCACCAGCAGGAAGGCCACAGGGCCGAAGCCCTGGCCTATCATCCAGTCGGCCATCGCCTGCGGGATCTGCTCTGAGGTAATCAGGAAGGAGAACATCACAGCGTTGGTGATGATGTAGAGCAGCATCGCGCTCATATTGGCCGAGTCGAGCAGCACCTTGGGCACCTTCTTCATGTCCATGTCTTTGTACACGAACACCGCGACAATGAAGGCATAGACAGCGGCCATCGCCGCCGCCTCGGTCGGCGTGAAAATCCCCGAATAGATGCCGCCCATGACCACCACGATCAAGAATAGGCCCCAGGCGGATTTTCTCAAGGCAGCCCAGCGCTCACGCCAGGAGGCCTTGGGCTGTCGCGGATAGCCATTCTTCCAGGCGCGGTAGAAGGTGGTTGCGCCCAAGAGCGTCGCCAGGACCAGGCCCGGCACGACGCCGGCCATGAACAGCGCGCCGACCGAGGTGCTGGTCGACACCGCATACATCACCATCACGATGGAGGGCGGAATCAGGATGCCCAGCGCACCCGAGGTGGTGATGACGCCGGCGCCGAAACTCTTGGGAAAGCCTGCCTTGACCATCGCCGGCAGGAGGATGGAGCCGATCGCCACCACGGTCGCCGGACTGGAACCGGAAATTGCCGCGAACCGCGCGCAGGCCACCACGCCGGAAAGACCGAGGCCGCCGGGCAGGTGGCCAACCATGGACGTGGCGAAGTTGATCATGCGCCGCGCCACGCCGCCGTGGGTGAGGAAGTTGCCGGCGAGAATGAAGAAGGGGATGGCCATGATCTCGAACTTCTCGATGCCGGTGAACAGCTTCAGCGCCACCGACTCGATGGGCACGGTCGTCATGGTAAACAGGAAGGTCAGCACCGTCAGGCCGAGCGAGATCGAGATCGGCATGCCGGTGAGCATCAGTGCGAACAGCATCACGAAAATGATGGTGGCGTTCATTTGCGCTCCCCCCCGCCGTTCTTGTGATGTGCGATGTCGTGCGGATGCAGGTTGTCATCGAGAGCATAGGGCATGAGATCCTCGTCCTTGATTTCCTCGATGCCTTCGACATGGCCATGGTCGTGGCGCGGCAGTTCGCCGGTCTTCCAGAAGGTGCGCGCCACCTGCAGGAAGCGAAAACACATCAGGTAGGAGCCAAGCGGAACGACCATATAGACCATCCACATCGGCAGTTCCAGGTCGGCCGATACCTGGTCGGTCTGCGCCATGTGCCAGACAAAGCTGGCGCCCAGCGAGCCGACGATGACGGTAAATAGGGCGCCGGAGAAAAGCCCCAAGAGCACGAATCTGACGCGGTTCTTTTCCGCCAACTGGTTGATGAGCACATCGACGCCGACGTGGATGCCTGTGCGCACGCCATAGGCGGCGCCGAACTTCGCCATCCAGACGAACATGTAGATGCACAGTTCCTGTGCCCAGCTCATGTTGATGGTCAGCAACCAGTCCTGAACTCCCGGGATCGGCAGGCCTGAGGAATAGCGGTGCACCACGGCGGCGAAAATGATCAGTGTCGCCGCGGCGATGAGGAAGGCGATTAGCCATTCCTCCAGATGGTCGAGAAACTTGAGCATGTCGGCTCCAATAAGTCCGGGGCTTATAACTTGCTGGGATCGAAGCCGGTTTCCTTGTAGATGGACTGGAGCAGGTCCTTGCCTATCTTGGCCTCACTCTCCTGATGCACCTTGATCAGCGCCTTTTTCCACGCCTGCTTTTCCTGCGGCGTCAGGGTGATGATCTGGGTCTTGCCGGACTTTCTGACCGACTCGAGGTCCTCGTCGTTCTTTTTCTGGGCGAGGTCATTGGCAAACTTCGTGGCGTCCTTCACGGCACCGTCAAGCGCAACGCGAATATCCGCAGGAAGGCCGTCCCAGAACTTCTTGTTCGCGATCAGGACATAGCCCAGATAGCCGTGATTTGAGAGGATCAGATACTTCTGCACCTCATGCATCTTCTGTGTGTAGAAGTTTGAAATCGGATTCTCCGTGCCATCGACGACGCCCGTCTGTAGTGCCTGATAGACTTCGCCAAAGGCCATGACTTGCGGGATCGAACCCAGGGCGCGCATTTGCGATTCAAGTACCTTGGAAGACTGGATACGCATCTTCAGACCCTTGAAGTCCTCGGGTTTCCTGAGCGGCTTGTTCGCGCTCATCACCTTGAAGCCGTTGTCCCAGAAGCCAAGACCGACAATCCCTTTGCTGTCGAGTTTCTTCAGAAGCATCTGGCCGATGGGGCCTTGGGTGACCCGGTGCAGTTCCTTGAAATCGTCGAATAGATAGGGCAGATCAAAGGACTCATACTCGCGCACGCCCATCGGACCGAACTTTGCCATCGAAGGTGCCAACATCTGCACCGCGCCCAGTTGCAAGGCCTCCAACTCCTCCTTGTCCTTGTAGAGTTGGCTGTTGGGATAGACCTCGACCTTGACCCGGCCTTTGGTGCGCTCTTCGGCGATCTTCTTGAAGTATTCGGCCGCCAGTCCCTTGGGCGTATCCAGGGCGACGACATGGCTGAACTTGATGATGATGGGTTGCTGGGCAATGGCCGTTGCCGCAAAGGTGGCCAAGGTGGCAGCGGCAAACATGAGCATCAGATTTCGCAGTTTCATGATTTCCTCTTTCCCTAGTGAGAACTGGTTCGACCGCTAGGATAGCCTCAGCTTGAATTGTCAGCAAGTATGTTTCGTTCGAGCCAGACACCGCTGCACCGCCGCAATAGCCTATGCTCGCCGAAGACCACTGAAGGGTGGCGGTCGGGCTTGGCCTCCCGCAGCTGCCGCAAGGCCTCCGTTAGGCGTTCTTGGCTCGGGATGCGCACGCCGTGGCGTCCGAGAAGGAATTGCAGCAGATTGCGCCCGCGCGGCTCGGACAAGCCGGCGAGGCAGGAAAGCGGTAGAGGAAACTGCGCCGGCAAATTGCCCAGATCGAGCAAGGCAAGTTCATCGAGCAATACCCTTGACTCGGCGAAATGCTCGGCTGCCGCGGCAAGCCGCTCTTCCGCTGCGGGAAAGCGCGTTGTCAGCAGAGACAATACCTCGTGACGCAGAAAGTTGCGCGAGAAGCCCGTGTCGGCATTGCTCTCGTCATCGACCCAAGTCAGTCCTTGCCGCTTTAATGTGGTCTCGATTTCCTGGCGCGACACTTTCAAAAGCGGGCGAATCAAACTGAGCCCTTCTCTCAAGGGGCGCACCTCCTGCATCGCTGCAGCCCCGCGCAATCCAGCGCCCCGCGTCAGGTTGAACAGCACGGTTTCGGCCTGGTCGCCGCGGTGGTGGGCGAGTGCCAGCCAATCGGCTTTCAAGAGCGCCAGCGCCTGGTAACGGCAGGCGCGCGCCGCCGCTTCCAGCCCCTCAGGAGCGCCGCGCGGCACATCGACGTGTTCCACTACCAGCGGGATGCCTGCCTCATCACAGTATTGCCGGCAAAAAGCTTCCCATTTGTCTGCATTGGGACTCAGGCCGTGGTTGATATGGCAGGCGGAGAGTGCAAAGCCGAACTCACCCCGCAGAGACTTTAGCGCATGGATCAGCGCTACCGAATCGCGGCCCCCTGAGAAGGCAGCGATCAGGGCCTGGTGCGGCTGCAGGTGGCGTCGCAATGAAGCCGCCACCGCTGCGAGCAGAGGCTCAGCTGACGCGCTGTTCCTTGAACTTGCCATAATTCATCAGCCGCTCGAAGCGACGCTCGACCAGTTCTGTTGCCGACAACCCCGCCAACTGCCGTAGTGCGTCCTGAAGGACTTTCTTTAACCCGCTGGACATGGCGCGGTGGTCGCGATGGGCGCCGCCGAGGGGTTCATTGACGACGCGGTCGATGAGGCCCAGAGTCTTCAATCTCGAGGCAGTAATGCCCATGGTTTCAGCGGCCTCGCTGGCCTTCTCTGCACTCTTCCAGAGGATGGAGGCACAGCCTTCCGGCGAAATCACCGAGTAGGTCGCGTACTGCAACATCAGCACGGAATCGCCAATGGCGATCGCCAGCGCGCCGCCAGAGCCGCCTTCGCCGATGACCGTGCAAATCAAGGGAACCTTGAGTTCGGCCATGGCCAGAAGGTTGCGGCCGATCGCTTCCGACTGGCCGCGCTCTTCGGCGTCTATTCCCGGGTAGGCGCCAGGGGTATCGACGAAGGTGAAAATCGGGATGCCAAACTTCTCGGCAAGCCGCATCAGCCGCAACGCCTTGCGATACCCCTCGGGTTTAGGCATGCCGAAATTGCGCAATATCTTTTCCTTGGTGTCGCGCCCCTTCTGATGACCAATCACCATCACCGACTGACCATTGAAGCGGGCCAGACCACCGACAATGGCCTTGTCGTCGGCATAGCTGCGGTCGCCGTGCAACTCCTCGAAATCGGTCAGCATGTTCGCCACATAATCCAGGGTGTAAGGACGCTGAGGATGACGCGCCACCTGGGCGATTTGCCATGGCGTCAATTTCCCGTAAATGTCCTTGGTAAGACTCTGGCTCTTCACTTCGAGTTTGCCGATCTCTTCTGAAATATCCACGGCCGAATCGTCCTGGGCATAGCGCAGGGATTCGATCTTGGTTTCCAGTTCGGCGACCGGCTGTTCGAAATCGAGAAAAGAGGTTTTCATGGGCATGCCGCTGCTGCTGAAGAAGCAGCTATTTTACAGGATAGGCGAAAAGCGTTAAGCAGAAACAACAAAGCCCTCTTGCGAGGGCTTTGTTGATATTGGGAGTCTGGCGCTGACCTACTTTCACAGGCGTAATGCCTACTATCATCGGCGCGGAGGTGTTTCACGGTCCTGTTCGGGATGGGAAGGGGTGGTTCCAC
>CAIYYX010000160.1 GCA_903930535.1 uncultured Sterolibacterium sp.
ACATTGAAGCAGCCGATGCCGGCGGCGAGCGCGGCCTGCATCTCCTCGCGCGATTTGCCCACGCCCGAGAACACCACCTTGCCGGCGTCGCCGCCGGCGGCTATGACGCGGGCGAGTTCGCCGCCGGAAACGATGTCGAAGCCGGCGCCCAGGCGTGCGAACAGGTTGAGTATGGCGAGGTTGGGATTGGCTTTTACCGCGTAGCAAATCAGTGCATCGCGCCCCGAGAGGGCGGCGCGGTAAGCCTCGAAGGCGGCGGTCAGCGCGGCGCGGGAATAGACGTAGCAGGGCGTGCCGAATTGTCCGGCGATTTGCGGCAGTGGCATGCCCTCCGCACAGAGCACGCCGTCACGGTAAGAGAAACTCATGGCGCGACGGCCTTGTTGCTATCATCGCGGGAAACGGGCTGAGCGGTGGACTGCGGGGCAGTCGCCGGGCTGGACTGCGGGGCAGTCGCCGAGTTGGACTGCGGGGCAGTCGCCGGGCTGGACTGCGGGGCAGGTGCGCCGAAGACGGGAGGCGTGGCCGGGCCGGCCGGTTTGACGAGCGGCGTCTTGGTGCCGCAGCCGGCGAGTGCGGAGAACGCGGCGAGAATCAACAGGCTGAGTATGGGAGGTTTCATGGTGGCGCGGAGCATGAAAAATTTGATCCTATCACAAGGGTTTGCAGGAGGCGTTGGCAATGGAGGAGCGTGAATTCAATGGGCTGGCCGATGCCATGCTCTCCTCCATCGAAAAGGTCATCGATGAATCAGGAGCGGATCTCGATCTGGAAGTGAAGCCGGGCGGCGTTCTCGAACTGGAGTTTGACAACGGCAGCAAGATCATCATCAACCGCCATACCGCGGCGAGGGAGATCTGGGTTGCGGCAAAATCCGGCGGTTATCACTTCAAGCCCGAGGGCAACCGCTGGATCGCGAGCCGCGATGGCGCCGAATTGACGGCCGTTCTGGAGCGCTGCATCCTCGAGCAGTCGGGTGTGGCCGTCAAACTGGCGCTGGGCGAGTGAATCTTTGTCATCGACGCTCGATCAACTTCGGTTTGGCCTCCTGCACCGGCGCGGGAGGCTGCTCAGCCTCGCTGTCTCCGGGCGCCGGCGGCAGGTATTCCTTGTAGACGAACTCCGAGATCTTCTTGCCCGAGGGGTCGATCGCTGTGACGGGAATCAGGGCCGGCGGCACCTCCATATAATTTTCCGGCACGCCCGAGAGCGCCTTCCCCATGAAGCCTATCCACATCGGCAGCGCCGCCGTGCCGCCGGTTTCGCCGTTGCCGAGCTTCTTCGGCTGGTCGAAGCCTATCCAGGCGATGCCGACCAGGGTCGGCTGATAGCCGCAGAACCAGGCATCGATGTAGTCATTGGTGGTGCCGGTCTTGCCGGCCAAGTCGCCGCGCTTTAAGGACATGGCACTGTGTCCCGTGCCGTGCCGCACCACGTCGTGCAGCATGCTGTCGATCACGAAGGCATTGCGCGCATTGATCGCGCGCAGTTCCTCATCGCCGGCGACGACCGGCTTCACCTCTGCCAGCACCTTGCCCTGGTCGTCTATGATCCGGCGCACGATGAAAGGCTCGATCTTGTAGCCGCCGTTGGCGAATATGGAGTAGGCGGCGAGTTGCTGCCACGGCGTCACCGCGCCTGCGCCCAGGGCCATGGTGAGGTAGGGCGGGTGCTTGTCGGCGTCGAAGCCGAAGCGCGAAATGTATTCCTGCGCGTACTGCGGGCCTATGGAGCGCAACAGGCGGATGGATACCATGTTCTTGGATTTCGCCAGGGCTGTGCGCAAGGTCATCGGGCCTTCGTACTTGCCGTCGTAGTTTTTCGGCTCCCAGGGCTTGCTGCCGGTTTCTTCCGCCGAGATGATCAGGGGTTCGTCGGGAATCACCGAGGCCGGCGTGTAGCCCTTCTCCAGCGCCGCGGAAAAGATGAAAGGCTTGAAACTGGAACCGGGCTGACGCCATGCTTGTGTGACATGGTTGAACTTGCTGCGGTTGAAGTCGAAGCCGCCGACCAGGGCGTGTATGGCGCCGTCGATCGGGCTGGCCGCGACGAAGCTGGCTTCGACCTCAGGCAACTGGGTGATTTGCCAGGATTTCTTGCCGTCCTTCAAGGCCTGGGCCACCCGGATCACCGCGCCGCGACGCAGGCGCTTGTTGGCAGGGGCCTTGTCGTCCACCATCCTGGCGGCGAATTTCAGGCCGTCTCCGGAAATGCTCAGCACTTCGCCACCGCGCAGATAGGCGCGGATCTCCTTGCTGCCGGCGGACAGGACGATGGCGGCGCGAAGCTCGTCGTTGTCTTCATAATCCCCGAGCGCCTCTTCGAGTTCGTCATCCTGGTCGGACTTGATGTCCTTCATGTCGACATAGCCCTCTGCGCCCCTGTAGCCGTGGCGTCTGTCATAATCCATGACGGTTTTGCGCAGGCTCTCGTAGGCGGCTTCCTGCGCTGCCAGGGTGATGGTGGTGAAGACGCTGAGGCCTCGACTGTAGGCGTCGTCCGGGAAGCGTTCGACGGCCATCTGGCGAGCCATCTCGGAGACAAACTCGGCATGGACGCCGAAGTCGTTGGCGTTGCGCTTGACGTGCAACTGCTCGGCCTGTGCCAGCTTCAGTTGCTGCTCGTTGATCGAACCCAGGTCGCGCATGCGGCGCAGCACATACATTTGGCGCATCTTGGCGCGCTTGGGATTGGCCACGGGATTGAAGGCCGAGGGCGCCTTGGGCAGGCCGGCCAGCATCGCCACCTCGGCCAGGCTAAGGTCTTTCAGCGATTTGCCGTAATAGATCTGGGCAGCTGCGGCGAAACCGTAGGAGCGCTGGCCGAGATAAATCTGGTTGATATAGAGCTGGAGTATCTCGTCCTTGGTCAGGTTGGCTTCGATCTTGAAGGCGAGCAAGACTTCGTAGAGTTTGCGTGACAGGGTTTTTTCCCGGGAAAGGAAAAAGTTTCTTGCCACCTGCATGGTGATGGTCGAGGCGCCCTGGCCCCTGCCGCCGCTGATGAGGTTGGAGTAGGCGGCGCGCAGGATTCCCTGGGTATCGACACCGCCGTGCTGATAGAAACGTTCGTCTTCGGCGGCGAGAATGGCCTGCTTCATGATGGCCGGGACATCATGGATGGCGACCAGATCGCGGCGCTCTTCGCCGAACTCGCCGATCAGATGGCCGTCTGAGGTGAAGACGCGCAGGGGGATCTTCGGCTGGTAGTCAGTCAGCGCCTCCAGCGAGGGCAACTGAGGGTAGGCGAGAATGAAGACGATTCCGGTAAGCGCTGTGGCAGCCAGGATCAGGCCGACGACGATCAAGACGGGGTAGAGAATCCAGCGAAGGGCTGCAGGCAAGGGTTGGCTCGTCAGGTTAAATAAGCTCGCCATTATAGGCAAATACGGGGGTGAGGCCGGCATCTAAAGTACTTTACAGCTAGCAAACTTGCTGATAGCATTTAAAGTAAAATATCATAACTTCGTCTAAGATGTTTTTTTTAAAGGACTTTTCTTGCAATTCGACCTGTCCTTCTTCAATCTCAAGGCACGGCCATTGATCGGTCTGGACATCAGTTCGTCCTCGATCAAGATGGTCGAGCTCTCTGATGCCGGCAAGGGGGTGCATAGGATAGAACGCTATGCGATCGAACCCCTGCAGCGCGATGCCGTGGTGGATGGCAATATCGCCAATCTCGAGAATGTGGCGGAGGCCGTCAAGAGGGCCTGGCGGCGGCTCGGATCAGCAACCAAGAACGTTGCCATGGCCTTGCCCGCCGCAGCTGTCATCACCAAGAAAATCATTGTGCCGGCGGGCCTGCGTGAGCAGGAACTCGAGGTCCAGGTCGAGTCCGAGGCCAATCAGTACATTCCTTTTTCACTGGATGAGGTCAATCTCGATTTCCAGGTGATCGGGCAGGCAGCCTCCGGCCCGGATGACGCGGAGATTTTGATCGCCGCTTCGCGCAAGGAGAAGGTCGAGGACCGTGTCGCCTGTGCCGAAGCCGCGGGCTTGAAGCCGGTGGTGATGGATGTCGAGTCCTACGCCGCACACGCGGCCTTCGATCTGGTCCTCTCGCAGTTGCCGCAAGCCGGCCAGAATCAGATCATCGCCCTGGTGGAAATCGGCGCCAATGTCATGAACGTCTCCGTCCTGAAGAACAGCCTGCAACTCTATGCGCGCGATCAGGCTTTCGGCGGCAATCAACTGACCCAGGACATCATGCGCACCTATGGCATGAGCAGCGAAGAGGCGGAAGCGGCCAAGCGCACCAACTCGCTTCCGGAAAACTACGAGGCCGATTTGCTGCGGCCTTTCATGGACAGCCTGGCCCTAGAAGTGTCGCGCGCATTGCAATTCTTCTTCACCTCGACGCAATACAATCAAGTCGACCATATCGTTCTGGCCGGCGGCTGTGCCGTGATTGCCGGCCTCGACGAAGTGGTGGCGGCGCGCACCCAGGTCGCGACGATTATCGCCAATCCCTTCGCCAACATGCTGTCCTCATCGCATGTCCGCCCCCATCATCTGGTCGCCGACGCGCCCTCGCTGATGGTTGCCTGCGGCCTGGCCTTGCGGAGATTCGACCAGTGATCCGCATCAATCTGCTGCCTCACCGCGAGGAGAAGCGACGCGAGCGGCGCCAGCAGTTCTATGCGGTTGCCAGCCTGATCACGGTGCTCGCCGGTCTGATCTGGTTCCTGGGCTTCAGCCTGATCAACGGCACCATCAATGCGCAGGAATCGCAGAATGCCTTTCTCAAGGCGCAGATCGCCGAAATCGGCAAGGAGATCGACGAGATCAAGCGGCTGTCCGAACAGACCGATTCCTTGCTGTCGCGCAAGCGGATCATCGAGTCCCTCCAGGCAAACCGTACCGAGACGGTGCACCTGTTCAACGAACTGGCGCGCCAGGTGCCCGAGGGTGTCTATATCAAAACCCTCAAGCAGTCCGGACAGAAGATCAACCTCCTGGGTTATGCCCAAACCAATTCGCGTGTATCGACCCTGATGCGCAATCTGGAGGCCTCGCCGCTGCTGGAAAAGCCCGACCTGGTGGAGATCAAGGCGGTCACGGTGAACAACCGTCGCTTGAGCGAATTCAACCTGAACATCCTGATCAGGCGCCAGACTTCTGAGGATGCGGTCAAGCCCAAGGTCGCCGCTGTCCCGGAGAAGGGCAAGCAACCATGAAGCTTCCGAGCATAGACTTCAAGGAGCTACTCGAGGACTTCAAGACGCTCGATCCCAGGGATCCTGGGCTGTGGCCGCCCTTGCCGCGCATCGTGATTCTCCTGGGCTTTTTTGCCGCCCTCCTTCTCGTGGCCTGGTGGTTCGGCTGGAGCAGCCAGTTCGACGATCTCTCCGGGAAACAGCAGCAGGAGGTCAGGCTCAAGGATGATTGGCTGAGAATGAAAAAGCAGGCGGTGAACCTCGAGGAACATCGCAAGCAATTGGCCGAGATCGATCGCTCCTTCGGCGCCTTGCTCAGACAGTTGCCGAGCAAGGCGGAAATGGAAACGCTGTTGATAGACATCAACCAGGCCGGCCTCGGCCGCGGTCTGCAGTTCGATTTGTTCAAGCCGGGCAACGAGGTCGCCAAGGATTTCTACGCCGAACTGCCGATCACGGTCAAGGTGAACGGCAGTTACCATGACCTGGGCGCATTCACCGGCGATATCGCCAAGCTTTCGCGCATCGTCACCCTGAACGACATCGAGATCATCTCCGGCAAGGATAATGTCCTGGCCATGACTGCGGTGGCCAAGACCTTCCGCTATCTGGACGAGGAAGAACTCGCCAAGGTCAAGAAAGAGAAGGCTGCACAGCCCAAGGGTGGCAAGAAATGAACAGAATCCTGCCGATCCTGGTCGTTCTCGCCTGCCTCTCGGCCTGCAGCAACGACGTGCATCAGGACCTGAAGCAGTGGATGAAGGACGCCACCAAGGATTTGAAGGGCCGGGTCCCCCCCCTGCCGGTGATCAAGCCGTTTCCGGTGGTCTCCTATGAGGCCGGAGAAAAGTCGGATCCTTTCCGGCCGACGAATATCGAGACTGAGAAGAAGAGCGGCGGCGGCAGCGGCGCCAAGCCCAATTTCGACAGGCGCAAGGAGCCGCTCGAAGCCTTCCCCCTGGAATCCTTGAAGATGATAGGCCTGCTGCAGAAGGGAAAAACCAAGCATGCCATCATCCGCGCCGGTACCCAGGTGTATCAGGTCATCGTCGGCAACTATATCGGCCAGAACTTCGGGATCATCACAGAACTTAACGACAATGAAGTCAAGCTCAAGGAACTGGTTCAGGATTCTGCCGGTGATTGGGTGGAACGCACCAGCACCTTGCAGTTGCAGGAACAGGAGACAAGAAAATGAACCCATTCGGTAAAGCTGCCCGTCAGCTGGCGGCATCCGCGGCACTCGGCTGCATCGCGACCCTAAGTTGCCAACTAAGTTGGGCGCAAGGCGCTCAGAACAGCATAGACTCACTGGAGGTGAGCCGGCAGGGGGGCAACACCATTGTCAAGCTGATGTTGAACAAGCCTCTCCCGGTTGCACCCGCCAGTTTCAGCATCGCCAATCCGGCGCGGCTTGCCTTCGATTTTCCCGCCACAGAAAATGGCCTCGGCCGCAACAGCCAGCAGGTCAATGAGGGCGATCTGCGCAGCATCAATATCGTCCAGGTCGGAGACCGCACCCGCCTGGTCCTGAATCTCGCCAAGACTGCACCGTTCGAAACGCGCAGCGAAGGCCAGGCCTTTTACATCACCTTCGCGCCGACCGCCGCTGGTGCAGCTGCGACTGCCACGCCGACGCATTTCGCCGAGGCCAAGCCACAGGATGTCATGCAGGCCGTGCGCGACATCAATTTCCGCCGCGGCAAGAGCGGCGAGGCGCGCATCGTGGTGGACCTGTCCGACGCCAGCATGGGCATAGACATCCGCCAGCAGGGGGCCAACCTCGTTGTCGATTTCATGAAGGCGACCGTGCCGGAAAACCTGCGCCGCCGGCTTGACGTCACCGATTTTGCCACGCCCGTGGCGGCCATCACCACCCAGACGCAAGGCGATAACGTGCGCATGACCATCGCGCCGCGCGAAGGCCTCTGGGAGCACAATGCCTATCAGAGCGACAACCAGTTCGTGATCGAGATCAAGCAGGTCATCGAGAATCCCAACAAACTGGTGCAGGGATCGCGCGGCGGCTACCAGGGTGAGAAGCTTTCCCTGAATTTCCAGAGCGTCGAAGTCAGGGCGGTGCTGCAGGTGATCGCGGACTTCACCAACTTCAACATCATCACCAGCGACACGGTGGGCGGCAATGTGACGCTGCGTCTCAAGGACGTGCCCTGGGACCAGGCTCTGGACATCATTCTTCAGGCCAAGGGCCTGGACATGCGCAAGAACGGCAATGTCATCTGGATCGCGCCGAGAGACGAACTGGCGGCCAGGGAGAAATCCCAGCTCGAGTCGCGCGCACAAATCGGCGATCTCGAGCCGACGCATACGGAAAGCTTCCAGCTGAATTACCAGAAAGCCGATGCGGTGCAGAAGTTGATCACCGACAAGGCGCAGCCCGTCCTTTCGAAACGCGGCAGCGCAGTGGTCGATGCGCACACCAACAAGCTTTTCGTCAATGACACGGGAAGCCGCCTCGATGACGTACGCCGGTTGATCGCGGAGATCGACCTGCCGGTGCGCCAGGTATTGATCGAGGCGCGCATTGTCGAGGCGACAGACTCCTTCAGCAGCAGCCTGGGCGCGCGCCTGGGCATCCACAATGTGGCGCCCAACCCCGGTTCGAACTACGCCTTGGGCGGCGGCCTCGCCGACACGGGTTTTCATACCGGCCAGAGTGCGACCGTGCCCGACTTTTTCAAGAATGCCACCAATGTGAATCTCCCGGCCTCGCCGCAGGCCGGACAGGCGGGCCAGATTTCCCTGGTGCTGTTCAACAGCGCACTGACCCGGTTCCTGAACCTGGAACTGAGCGCCCTGGAAGCCGACGGCAAGGGCAAGATCATCTCCAGCCCGCGGGTGGTCACGGCCAACCAGAAAGAGGCGCTCATAGAGCAGGGCACGGAACTTCCCTATCAGCAGGCGACCAGTTCAGGCGCAACCAGTGTCTCCTTCCGCAAGGCGGCGCTGACCCTCAAGGTCACGCCCCATATCACGCCCGACGGCCGTCTCATGATGTCCCTGGAAATCAACAAGGATTCGGCCAACCAGCAGATTCCCTCGTCCTTCGGCATTCCGATCGACACCAAGCACATCAAGACCGAGGTGCTGATCGAGAATGGCGGCACCGTGGTCATCGGCGGCATCTATACACAGGAGGTGAGCAGCACCAACACGCGCATCCCCTTCTTCGGCGATCTGCCTTATGTGGGCGCTCTTTTCCGCAACAAGGAAAATTCCGACAAGAAAAGCGAGCTCCTGGTCTTCATCACCCCCAAGATCATCTCCGAGAGCATGAGTCTGCGCTGATCGCCCTCTCCCTGCCCGGCAGGGAGAGGCATTGCTGCTACAATCCTCTCCCGTGAAACGCGCGAGCAACATATATCTCGTAGGCATGATGGGGGCGGGCAAGACCACGGTCGGGAGCCAGCTCGCTCGCCGCTTGAAGCTCCGCTTCGTCGATGCCGACCATGAGATCGAGGCACGCACCGGCGTGCGCATTCCGCTCATCTTCGAAATCGAGGGCGAGGAGGGCTTCCGGAAGCGCGAGTCGCAGGTCCTGGCGGCCCTGACCCAGGAGGATGGCATTGTCCTGGCCACCGGCGGCGGCGCCGTGCTCGATCCGCAGAACCGGATCAATCTGGCGCAAAACGGCATCGTCGTCTATCTTAACGTCGCGCCCGAGACACTCTGGGCGCGCACCCGCCTGGACAAGAAACGCCCCTTGCTGAAGGTGGCCGACCCTCTGGGCAGATTGCAGGAACTTCACACCATACGCGACCCGCTTTACCGCGAAGTGGCCGATCTCGTCATCGAGGGTGGCAACGGCAGCTCCCACCATCTCGTCAAACTGCTGGAAAAGGAAATACGCAAACTATGCCCGGCATGAAGACATTGAAGGTCGCCCTGGGGAATCGCAGCTATCCCATCCATATCGGCGGTGGGCTGCTCTCCCAGGCCGGGCTGATCAGCCAGCATCTCGCCATCCCGCGCGCGGTCATCGTCAGCAACACGACCGTGGCCCCCCTCTATCTCTCCGCCCTGGCGACTCCTCTCAGGGAAGCCGGCGTCCGGGTCAGCGAGATCGTGCTCGCTGACGGCGAGCAATACAAGAACTGGGAAAGCCTGAACCAGATCTATGATGGGCTGCTCAGCGACCGCTGCGAGCGCGCCACCACATTGATCGCATTGGGCGGCGGCGTCATCGGCGATCTCGCCGGTTTTGCCGCGGCGACCTATCAGCGCGGCGTGCCCTTCATCCAGGTGCCAACGACGCTGCTGTCGCAAGTCGATTCCTCGGTGGGCGGCAAGACCGGCATCAATCATGCCCGCGGCAAGAACATGATAGGCGCCTTCTGGCAGCCCAAGCTGGTGCTCGCCGACACAGACACCTTAGCGACCCTGCCCGAACGCGAACTATCCGCGGGACTGGCCGAAGTCATCAAGACCGCACTGGTCCGCGACCCGGCTTTCTTCCAATGGCTGGAAGAGCACATGGACGACTTGTGTGCGAGAAATCCGCAAGCGCTCGCTCATGCCATAGAACGCTGCTGCAGCAACAAGGCCGAAGTGGTGGCCGCCGACGAGTATGAGACGGACAAGGAGAATGGCCGGGCGCTCTTGAATCTCGGCCACACCTTCGGCCATGCCATAGAGACCGGCCTGGGTTATGGCCAGTGGCTGCACGGCGAGGCGGTCGCGGCGGGAACGGTGATGGCCGCCGAACTCTCTCGCCGCCTGGGCTGGATCACAGAGCGCGATGTCGCACGGGTGCGGGATATCCACAAGCGCGCCGGACTGCCTGTCGTCGGAGCACCGCTCGGCGCTGCGCGCTACCTCGAACTCATGAGCCACGACAAGAAGGTCGTCGCGGGCAGACTGCGCCTGGTGCTGCTGCGGCAACTGGGTCAGGCCGTGACCTTCGTCGAGGCGCGAGAGGCCGACATCATCAGTGCCATAGAGGCCTGCTGTGCTTAAGCCCTATGCCGTCAATGAGCAGAACTCGCGCGGCCGCGTGCATGCCGAGGCGCAGCCGATAGAGCGCAGCGAATTCCAGCGCGACCGCGACCGCATCGTTCATTCCACAGCCTTCCGCCGTCTCGAATACAAGACCCAGGTCTTCGTCAACCACGAGGGCGATCTCTTCCGCACGCGTCTCACCCACAGCATCGAAGTGGCGCAGATCGCCCGCAGCATCGCCCGCGCCCTCAATGTCAATGAGGACCTGGTCGAGGCCGTCGCCCTCGCGCATGACCTTGGTCACACGCCGTTCGGACATGCCGGCCAGGATGCATTGAACGACTGCATGAAACAGCTTGCCCCGTCCTCCGGAGGCTTTGAGCACAACCTGCAGAGCCTGCGCACGGTCGATCTGCTCGAGGAGAACTACGGCGCCTTCGACGGGCTGAACCTCACATTCGAGACGCGCGAGGGCATACTCAAGCACTGTTCGCAGGAACACGCGCGGCGACTGGGTGAAGTCGGCAGGCGTTTCCTGGAAGACCGACGTCCTTCGCTGGAAGCGCAAATCTGCAACCTCGCCGACGAGATTGCCTACAATCACCACGACGTCGATGACGGCCTGCGCTCGGGTCTGCTCGCCATGGAGCAGTTAGACGATGTGGCCGCCTTCTCCCGCCACCGCCTCGCCGTCGCAGGCGAATTTCCCGGCATCGCCGGTCGCCGCCTGATCCACGAGACCTTGAGGTGCATGATCAACGCCCTGGCGGTGGATCTGATCAACGAGACGCGGCGCAGGATAGCCGCCGCTGCGCCGGCTGGCCTGGAGGACATTCACGCCGCGCCGCAGCTTGTTTCCTTCAGCGACGGCATGCGGTCCGAGCAGCGCGCGCTGAAGACCTTCCTGTACGAAAACCTTTATCGGCATTACCAGGTGCTGCGCATGACCAACAAGGCGCGAACCATAGTCTCTGACCTCTTCTCCGCCTTCATGAATGACCCGCGCCTGCTGCCGCCGCAGTACCTGCGCATGGCCGAGCCGGAGCGGCAGGGCGCGGAACCCGACCCGAAGGCGCGCGCCGTGGCCGACTATATCGCCGGCATGACCGACCGCTATGCCATTCGCGAGCACCGCCGGCTCTTCGCCATAGGAGAGATATAGAGGCGCAGGGCGGGCTTTAGCCCGACGACCAAGGCCGCCGGGCTAAAGCCCGATCTACGCAACGTCTTGAGTTTAGCGGCGTTTGGCGGTATATTTACCCGTTCGCCCATTGGGTTGTCTAAGCCGGAGCGCTGTCCTCGAAAACGGGGCGCCCGGCTTTTTTACCGGCCGCGATTGCGTGCGGCCAGCTGTCAAGGAAAGACAAGATGGTCCTACCTGCGCACGTACCTGAGCGCCAGGGTCTCTATGACCCAGCCAACGAGCATGACGCCTGCGGCGTCGGCTTCGTCGCGCATATCAAGAACCTGAAGAGCCATGCCATCATCGAGCAGGGCCTGCAGATCCTCAAGAACCTCACCCACAGAGGCGCGGTCGGCGCCGACCCCAAGGCGGGCGACGGCTCCGGCATCCTGATCCAGATTCCCGACAGCTTCTTCGGCGAGGAAATGGCCAGGCAGGGAATCACCCTGCCGCCTGAAGGCGAGTATGGCGTCGGCATGGTTTTCCTGCCGCGCGAGAGCGCCTCGCGCATGGCTTGCCAGGAGGAGATAGAGCGCGCCGTGCGCGCCGAGGGCCAGGTGCTGCTCGGCTGGCGCGACGTGCCCGTCGACAATTCCGTGCTCGGCGAGTCGGTCAAGGACGTCGAACCGGTGATCCGGCAGATTTTCGTCGGCCGCGGCCCCGATGTCCTGGTCACGGACGCGCTGGAGCGCAAGCTCTACATCATCAGGAAGCGCTCCGGCCACGCCATCCAGAGGCTGCACTTGAAGCACGGCAAGGAATTCTACGTGCCGTCCTTCTCGGCGCGCACCATCGTCTACAAGGGCCTCCTGCTTGCCGACCAGGTCGGCAATTTCTACAACGATTTGCAGGATGCCCGCGTCGTCTCGGCGCTGGCGCTGGTGCATCAGCGCTTCTCGACCAACACCTTCCCGACCTGGGATCTCTCCCATCCTTTCCGCTTCATCGCCCACAACGGCGAGATCAACACTTTGCGCGGCAATGTGAACTGGATCAGGGCGCGCGAGCAGGGCATTTCCTCTCCGGTCCTGGGAGCCGATCTGCAGAAGATCTGGCCGCTGATCTACGATGGCCAGTCCGACTCGGCCTCCTTCGACAATGCGCTGGAACTCCTGGTGATGGGCGGCTACTCGCTGGCCCACGCCATGATGCTGATGATCCCGGAAGCCTGGGAGAAGCACACCCTGATGGACGAGAACCGTCGCGCCTTCTACGAATACCATGCGGCGATGATGGAGCCCTGGGACGGTCCGGCCGCGGTGGCCTTCACCGACGGTCGCCAGATCGGCGCGACCCTGGACAGAAACGGCTTGCGTCCGGCGCGCTACCTCGTGACCGACGACGACCTGGTGATCATGGGCTCGGAAGCCGGCGTGCTGTCCGTGCCGGAAGCCAAGATCGTCAAGAAGTGGCGTCTGCAGCCGGGCAAGATGTTCCTGATCGATCTCGTTCAGGGACGCATCATCGAGGACAAGGAACTCAAGGACTCGCTGGCCAACGCCAAGCCCTATCGCGAGTGGATAGAGAAAATCCGCGTCAAGCTCGACGAGATTTCCACCGACCGGCCGGAGGAATGCATCTCCGGCGCGCCGCTCCTCGATCGCCAGCAGGCCTTCGGCTATACGCAGGAAGACATCAAGTTCATCCTCGAGCCCATGGCTTTGAGCGGCGAAGAGGCGTTGGGCTCGATGGGCAACGATGCCGCGCTGCCCGTGCTCTCATCCAGGAACAAGCCCTTTTACAACTACTTCAAGCAGCTCTTCGCGCAGGTGACCAACCCGCCCATCGATCCGATACGCGAAGAGATCGTCACCTCGCTCACCTCCTTCATCGGACCCAAGCCCAATCTTCTCGGCGTCTCCGACATCAATCCGCCGATCAGGCTGGAGGTCTCGCAGCCCGTGCTCTCGGTCGGCGACATGGGCAAGATACGCGAGATCGAGCGCTACACCAGCGGCAAGTTTCGCTCCAGCGAACTCGACATCTGCTATCCGGCGGACTGGGGTGCGGCCGGCATCGAGGCGAGGCTCGCCTCGCTGGCGGCCGAGGCCGAGGATGCGGTGCGTTCCGGCCACAACATTCTGATCGTCTCCGACCGCCGCGTCGATGCCAATTATCTGGCGATCCCGGCGCTGCTCGCGACCTCGGCGGTGCACCAGCATCTGGTGCAGAAGGGATTGCGCACCAGCGCCGGCCTCGTCGTCGAGACCGGCTCCGCACGCGAGGTGCATCACTTCGCGCTGCTCGGCGGCTATGGGGCGGAGGCCGTCCATCCCTATCTGGCGCTGGACACGCTTTCCGATCTCGCCCATGGCGATTCCGAGAAATCGGACAAGTACGTCAAGAACTTCACCAAGGCGATCGGCAAGGGCTTGTGCAAGGTGATGTCCAAGATGGGCATCTCCACCTACATGTCCTACACCGGGGCGCAGATTTTCGAGGCCGTCGGCCTGCAGCGGGAATTCATCGACAAGTACTTCGCCGGCACCGCCAGCAGCATCGAAGGCGTCGGCTTGTTCGAGGTCTCCGAGGAGGCATTGGCCATGCACCGCCAGGCTTTCGGCAATGATCCTGTGCTCGCCAACATGCTCGATGCCGGCGGCGAATATGCATACCGCATCCGCGGCGAGGAACACATGTGGACGCCGGATGCCATCGCCAAGCTGCAGCATGCAACGCGTACAGGCAATGCCTCAAGCTACAAGGAATACGCCCAACTCATCAACGACCAGACGCGGCGTCAGCTGACTTTGCGCGGCCTGTTCGAAGTGAAGCCGGCCGGAGCGCCTGTGCCCATAGCGGAAGTCGAAGAGGCCAGGGAAATCGTCAAGCGCTTCGCCACCGGCGCCATGTCGCTGGGCTCCATCTCGACAGAGGCGCACACCACGCTGGCGGTGGCCATGAACCGCATCGGCGGCAAGTCGAACACCGGCGAGGGCGGCGAGGATGCCAGCCGCTACCAGGTCCTGAAGGGCGGCGAAAAACTCTCCGAGATCATCGGGGCCGGACGCATCGCGCGCGACCTTGAACTCAAGGTCGGCGATTCGCTGCGCTCAAAGATCAAGCAGGTCGCCTCGGGCCGCTTCGGCGTCACCGCGGAATATCTGGCCAGCGCCGACCAGATCCAGATCAAGATGGCCCAGGGCGCCAAGCCCGGTGAGGGCGGCCAGTTGCCAGGGCACAAGGTCTCGGAATACATCGGCTATCTGCGCCATTCAGTGCCGGGCGTCGGTCTGATTTCGCCGCCGCCACACCACGACATTTATTCCATCGAGGATCTGGCGCAACTGATTCACGACCTGAAGAACGGCAATCCGAACGCCTCGATCTCGGTCAAGCTGGTCTCCGAAGTCGGGGTGGGCACGGTCGCCGCGGGTGTGTCCAAGGCCAAGTCGGATCATGTCGTGATCGCAGGTCATGACGGCGGCACCGGCGCCTCGCCCATCTCCTCGATCAAGCACGCCGGAACCCCTTGGGAACTGGGTCTGGCCGAGACCCAGCAGACCCTGGTCCTGAATAATCTGCGCGGACGCATCCGCGTCCAGGTCGATGGCCAGATCAAGACCGGCCGCGACGTGCTGATCGGAGCGCTGCTCGGCGCCGACGAATTCGGCTTCGCCACAGCGCCTCTGGTGGTCTCGGGCTGCATCATGATGAGGAAGTGCCATCTCAACACCTGCCCGGTGGGCGTGGCGACGCAAGATCCCGAGTTGCGCAGGAAATTTTCCGGCCAGCCCGAGCATGTCGTTAACTACTTTTTTTTCGTCGCCGAGGAAGTGCGCGAACTGATGGCGGCCATGGGTATCCGCCGTTTCGACGAGTTGATCGGCCGCGCCGACCTCCTCGACAAGCGCGCCGCCGTCACCCACTGGAAGGCCAGGGGACTGGATTTCTCGAGAATATTCTACATGCCGCCGGTCAATGGCAGCGTCGCCAGGCTGCATTGCGAGGAGCAGGATCATGGCCTGGCCGGCGCCCTCGACCACGCCCTGATCGCCAAGGCAGAGCCCGCGCTCGCCTCCGGCAAGAAGGTTTCCATCACGATGCCTATCCGGAACGTGAACCGCACCTGCGGCACCATGCTCTCCCACGAGGTCGCCAGCCGTTACGGCCATAAAGGTCTGCCCGACGACAGCATCACCGTGAAGTTGTCCGGCACGGCGGGCCAGAGCCTGGGCGCCTTTCTTGCCCGCGGCATCACGCTGGACCTGACCGGCGAAGCCAACGACTATGTCGGCAAGGGCCTGTCGGGCGGGCGCATCGTCGTGCGTCCGTCGCCAGACTTCCGCGGCCGCACCGATGAGAACATCATCGTCGGCAATACCGTGCTCTACGGCGCCATCGCCGGTGAGGCCTTCGTCAGCGGCGTTGCCGGCGAGCGCTTCTGCGTGCGCAACTCCGGGGCCACCACGGTGGTTGAAGGCACGGGCGATCACGGCTGCGAATACATGACCGGCGGTACGGTCGTCGTGCTCGGCAATACCGGCAGAAACTTTGCTGCCGGCATGAGCGGCGGTGTCGCCTATGTCCTCGATCGCGACGGCAGTTTTTCCAGCCGCTGCAACCCGGCGATGGTGGTTCTGGAGAAGGTGTTGCCTGCCGACCAGCAGTCGAATGTCGAACCCCGCCATCGCGGCGAGGCCGACGAGACACAACTCCTGGCCCTGGTCGAGCGTCACGCCGAGTACACCGGCAGCGCCGTCGCCCGCGAAATACTGGCCGGCTGGGCAACGTATCGGGACAAATTCGTCAAGGTCATGCCCCATGAATACCGGCGCGCCTTGAAGGAATTAGCCGCCACATCTGCCCTTGCGAAGGAGGCGGCATGAATACAACCTTTCCCCCGGCCCCTTTTAGTTCCGGCGTAACGCCTGCTATGCAGGCATTAGCCTTCTCTGAAACGCGGTCGCGTTTTCCGCGGAAAGGGGTGACGGTGGTTCATCCCTGCGGGATTCCAGATGTTGACTCGCTGTCCCTTCGGGGTCCCACCAGGGGACTTCCTTCGGGGCGCGGCCCGGCGGAGACAGCATAATGGGCAAGCCCACAGGATTCATGGAATACCAGCGGCTGTCGGAGGCCTATCTTCCGGTTGCCGAGCGGCTCACGAACTACAAGGAGTTCGTGCTCCATCTTTCGGACGAAGAGGCGAAGATCCAGGGCGCGCGCTGCATGGATTGCGGCATCCCCTTTTGCAGCAGCGGCTGCCCGGTGAATAACATCATCCCCGACTGGAACGATTTGGTTTATCGCCAGGAGTGGATGCAGGCGCTGGAAGTGTTGCACTCCACCAACAACTTTCCGGAATTCACCGGCCGCATTTGTCCTGCACCCTGCGAGGCGGCATGCACGCTCAACATCAACGACGACGCCGTGGGCATCAAGTCGATAGAGCACGCCATCATCGACAAGGGCTGGGAAGAAGGCTGGGTTGCCCCGCAGCCGCCGCTTGCCAAAACCGGCAAGAAGGTCGCGGTGGTCGGCTCGGGACCGGCCGGTCTCGCGGCGGCCCAGCAGCTGGCGCGTGCAGGACACAGCGTGACCCTGTTCGAGAAGAACGACCGCATCGGCGGCCTGCTGCGCTACGGCATCCCCGACTTCAAGATGGAGAAGGCGCATATCGACCGCCGCATGGCGCAGATGCAGGCCGAAGGCGTCTTGTTCCTGGTGAACAAAAACATCGGCGTGGACGTGAAGGCTGAAAAAATACTCGCCGAGTTTGATGCGGTGGTCCTCTCGGGCGGTGCGGAAAACCCGCGCGACCTGCCCGTTCCCGGGCGCGATCTCGAGGGAGTCTATTTCGCCATGGACTTCCTGCCGCAGCAGAACAAGGTCAATGCCGGCGACAAGTTGCCCGGGCAGATCAATGCCAAGGGCAAGCACGTCGTGGTCATCGGCGGCGGCGACACCGGTTCCGATTGCGTCGGCACTTCCAATCGCCACGGCGCTGCCAGCGTCACCCAGTTCGAACTCCTGCCGCGTCCGCCAGAGCAGGAGAACAGGCCTTTGACCTGGCCTAATTGGCCGCAGAAAATGCGCACCTCGAGTTCGCACGACGAAGGCTGCTCGCGCGACTGGGCGGTGGCCACCAAGGAGTTCATCGGCGGCGAAGGCAAGGACAAGGGCAAGCTTGCGGCATTGAAGGCTGTGCGTCTCGACTGGAAGGACGGAAAGATGAGCGAGGTCGCCGGCTCGGAATTCGTCGTCAAGGCCGATCTGGCATTTCTCGCCATGGGCTTTCTCGGCCCGGCGGGCAATGTGCTCGACGCCTTCGGCGTGGCCCGTGACGCACGCAGCAATGCCAGGGCGGACACGGAGGGCAGAGTGGATGGAACGCCACCTTACGCCACCAATGTGCCCAAGGTGTTCGCAGCCGGAGACATGCGCCGCGGTCAGTCTCTTGTGGTGTGGGCGATTCGCGAAGGCCGCCAGTGCGCCCGCGAAGTCGACTGCTTCCTGATGGGATCCACCACGCTGCCGCGCTGAGTCGTCAAAACCTGGGTGAGTCACGAATGAATATCGTCATACTCGCTGCCGGACAGGGCAGGCGCATGCACTCCGACCTGCCCAAGGTGCTGCACACCCTCGCCGGCAAACCCCTGCTCTCCCACGTCCTGGAGACCGCGCGCGCGCTCAAAGGCTCGGGGCGCATCTGCGTGGTCTATGGCCACGGCGGCGAGACGGTGAGGAATGCGCTGTCCTCGGACGATATCGCCTGGGTCAGGCAGGAGCCGCAACTGGGCACCGGCCACGCGGTGCTGCAGGCGTTGCCGCATCTCGATCCGGCGGCGCAAACCCTGGTGCTTTACGGCGATGTGCCCCTGATCCGTCCCGACTCCCTGACCCGCCTGATCACGGAGGCGGCAGATGGTTCGCTGGCGCTTCTGACCGCCTTTCTCGACGATCCCCATGGCTATGGCCGCATTGTCCGCAGCAGCGGACGGATACAGCGCATTGTCGAGGAGAAGGATGCCAGTGAAGTCGAGCGCGCGCTCCATGAGATCAATACCGGCATCCTGACCGCACCCACAGCCTGCCTGGCGCGCTGGTTGCCGGCACTGGGCAAGCACAACGCCCAGGGCGAGTATTACCTCACCGATATCGTCGCCCTGGCCGTGTCCGAAGGTCTGCCGGTCCACTCGGCGCATCCCGGCCGGAACTGGGAAGTGGCCGGGGTAAACAGCCAGGTGCAACTGGCAGCCCTGGAGCGCATCCACCAGGGCCAGGTCGCCGAACAATTGATGGAGCAGGGCGTGCATCTCGCGGACCCTGCGCGCCTGGACGTGCGCGGCGAACTCCATTGCGGCCGCGATGTGTTCATCGACGTCAATTGCGTTTTCGTGGGCCAGGTCGACATCGGCGCCGACGTCGTCATCGGTGCCAACTGCGTCATCAAGGATTGCAGCATCGGCGAAGGCGTCCGCATCCATGCCTTTTCCCACCTCGAAGATGCCAGCGTAGGTCCCAACTGCCGTATCGGACCCTATGCCCGGCTGCGCCCCGGCACCGTGCTGGCCGAGGATGTCCATATCGGAAACTTCGTCGAGGTGAAGAACAGCAGCATCGCCGAGCATTCAAAGGCCAACCACCTCTCCTACGTCGGCGATTCCACGGTCGGGCGCCGCGTCAATATCGGCGCCGGCACCATCACCTGCAACTACGACGGCGTGAACAAGCACCGCACGGTGATCGAGGACGACGCCTTCATCGGCTCGGACACGCAGCTCGTGGCGCCAGTCACCGTCGGCCGCGGCGCCACGCTGGGTGCCGGCACGACGCTGACTTCCAATGCGCCGCCCGATACGCTCACCGTCTCGCGCGCCAAGCAGGTGAGCATCGCCGGCTGGAAGCGGCCTGTGAAAAAGAAATAATATGTGCGGCATTGTCGCGGCAGTCGCAGGCAGGAACATCGTTCCCGTCCTCATCGAGGGCCTGAAGAAGCTCGAATACCGCGGCTACGATTCGGCCGGGCTGGCCGTTCTGAATCCCGGCCTTCTTCGCCTGCGCAACAACGGCCGCGTCAATGAGCTCGCCGTCCAGGCAGAGGGACTCTCGGCCGCTGCCGGCATCGCTCATACGCGCTGGGCGACCCACGGCGTGCCCTCGGAGAAAAACGCCCATCCGCATGTCTCGGGCAAACTGGCGGTGGTGCATAACGGCATCATCGAGAACTTCGCAGAGCTGCGGCAGAAGCTGACCAGGGAAGGCTATGTCTTCGTCTCGGACACGGACAGCGAGGCCATCGCCCATCTGATCGCGCATACGCTTAAGACCACGCCTGACCTTTTCGCGGCGGTGCGCCTTGCCTGCCGGCAACTGCTGGGCGCCTATGCCATCGCCGTCCTGCGTGAAGGCGAAGAGAGCATTGTCGTCGCGCGTAATGGTGCGCCCCTGCTCCTGGGGCTGGCGGAGGACGGCTGCTATGCCGCCTCGGATGCCTCTGCCCTGATCGCCGTGACGCGCACCATGGTCTATCTCGAGGATGGCGACATCGCCCAGATCGGCCGCTCGGGCTTCCGCGTCGTGGGCTCGGACGGCGAGGCTGTCGTGAGGGCGCGCCACGAGAGTTTGATCTCGGCGGAAGCGGTGGAGCTGGGTCATTACCAGCACTTCATGCAGAAGGAAATCTTCGAGCAGCCGCAGGCTCTGGCCAATACCCTGGAGATGACGGGCGGCGCGCACTCGCTGATTGCCCACTGGTTCGGCGCCGGCGCACCCGAGATGCTGGACGGCGTAAAAAGCGTGCTCATCATCGCCTGCGGCACCAGCCATCATGCCGGTCTCGTCGCCCGCTACTGGATAGAGGAGTTGGCCGGCATTCCCTGCACCACCGAGATCGCCAGCGAGTATCGCTACCGGATATCGGTTCCCGACCCCGAGCAACTGGTCGTCGTCATCTCCCAGTCGGGCGAGACCGCTGACACCCTGGCCGCGGTCAAACAGGCCAAAGCCATGAACATGGCCCGCACCCTGGCGATCTGCAATGTCGCCGAGTCGGCCATTGTGCGCGAATGCGCGCTGAAGTTCCTGACCCGCGCCGGCCCGGAGATCGGCGTGGCCTCGACCAAGGCCTTCACCACGCAACTGGCAGCACTCTTCCTGCTGGCGGCAACGCTGGCCAAGGGCAAGGGCCGCCTGGGCGTGGAAGATGAAGACAAATGCCTGACAGCCCTGCGCCATCTGCCGGTGGCGGTGAAGCAGGTGCTGCTCCTGGAGCCCGCGATCGCGCGCTGGGCCACTGCTTTTGCCGCCAAGCAGCATGCGCTGTTTCTCGGCCGCGGCCTGCACTACCCTATCGCCCTCGAAGGCGCCCTGAAGCTCAAGGAAATCTCCTACATCCACGCCGAGGGCTATGCCGCAGGCGAACTCAAGCATGGCCCGCTGGCCCTGGTCGACCGCGACATGCCGGTGGTCGCCGTCGCACCCAACGACCTGTTGCTGGAGAAACTGAAGTCCAACCTGCAGGAAGTGCGGGCACGCGGCGGCGAACTCTATGTCTTCGCCGACGCCGACAGTGCCGTGACAGAATCCGATGGCCTGCACCTCCTGCGCCTGCCGGCCCATTACGGACTGCTCTCGCCGGTGCTGCATGTGGTGGCGCTGCAACTCCTCGCTTATCATGTAGCCTTGGTCAAGGGTACGGATGTGGACAAGCCGAGGAATCTCGCCAAGTCGGTGACCGTGGAGTAGAGAAGTTTAATTGGGAGCAAGAATGAATTTAACAGATCAGCGTCCGGTCATCGTGGTCGGAGGCGGCATCGGAGGACTGGCGACGGCACTGGCGCTGGCCAATATAGGCCTTCGCGTCAAGCTTCTGGAGCGGGCCTCCGAACTGGGCGAAATCGGCGCAGGCATACAGATGGGGCCCAATGCCTTCCATGCGCTCGACTCCCTGGGCGTGGGCAAGCTCGCCCGTTCCCGCTCGGTATTCGTCGAAAAAATGATCATGATGGATTCCATCGACGGCAGCGAAGTGATGAGTCTCGCGCTGGGAGAGGCATTCAGGAAACGCTTCGGCAATCCCTATGTGGTGATTCACCGGGCCGACATTCATGGCTCCATCCTCGAGGTGGTGCGCCAGACGCCTCTGATCGAGCTGCAGACAGGAACGGAAATCGTGCGCTTCGAGCAGGACGAAAAAGGCGTGGTGGCGTACGACAGCAAGGGCATTGAGTACCGCGGCCAGGCGCTGATTGGCGCCGACGGCAACCGCTCGGTGATGCGCGATGCCATCGTCGGCGACGAGCGGCGGGTGACCGGCCATGTCGTCTATCGCGGCGTCGTGGCGGTCGAGGACATGCCGGAAAACCTGCGCATGAACGCGCCCTGTCTCTGGGCGGGTCCGAACAATCACATCATTCACTACCCGCTGCGCGGCGGCAAACAATACAATCTGGTGGTGACCTTCCATAGCAGGGAGAAGGAGACCGGCGACATCCGCGAGGGCAGCCAGGAAGAGGTCCTTTCCTATTTCCAGGAACTCTGCGAGCGGCCAAGACCCCTGCTTTCCAAACCAAGTTCATGGCGACGCTGGAGCACGGCCGACCGCAACCCCGTGTCCAACTGGACGCAGAACCGCGTCACCCTGGTCGGCGATGCGGCGCATCCGGCGATGCAATATCTGGCGCAGGGCGCCTGCATGGCGCTGGAGGACGCCGTGTGCATGGGCGAGGCGATCAAGATCGCCGAAGGCGATCTGGTCCAGGGCTTTCAGTATTATCAGACGGCACGCATCCCCCGCACGGCGCGCATCGTCCTGTCGACCCGCGAGATGGGGCGTCTCTATCATGCTTCCGGCGTCGAGCGGCTGGTGCGCAATTCCTTGTGGGTCGGCCGCTCGGACGAGCGCTTCTACGATGCCGTGGAATGGCTTTATGGCTGGCAGCCGCTGGACGGGCTGCGTCATCTCATCGCATAGAAACCTGATCGGGAAAACAACATGTCTCAACTGGGAACCCTCGAAGACCTCCCCCTGCGTTATCGCGAAGAACTGCAGCAGTTGAATCTGGCGCCGCTGTGGCCGAGCATGCGCAAGGTTCTGCCGCACAACAAGCCTTCGCGAAAAACGCAGCCAACCTTCTGGTCCTACCAGGCGATTCGCCCGCTGCTTCTCGAAGCCGGCCGGATCACTCCCATCGAGAAGGCGGAGCGCCGCGTCCTGGTGCTGGCCAATCCGGGTCTGGGCATAGAAAATCTGGTGGCCACGCCCAGCATCTATATCGGCATGCAGCTCATCCTGCCGGGAGAGACGGCCCCCAACCACTATCACACGCCCAGCGCGGTGCGCTTCGTCATCGAGGGCGAGGGCGCCTACACCCTGGTTGGCGGAGAAAAATGTCCCATGCACAGGGGCGATCTGATTCTCACGCCCTCGGGGATGTGGCATCAGCATGGGCACGACGGCAAGGAGCCGGTGGTCTGGATGGACGCGCTCGATCTCCCCCTGATTTATTATCTCGAGGCGTCCTATGCCGTGGAAGGCAAGGTGCAGCCGGACAACAATCTGCCGGATTCCTCGCAAACGCGGTTTCGCCGCTCTGGCCTCCTGCCCTACGATACCCTGGGCCGGGAGAAGAAGCCTTATCCCCTGATGCGTTTCCCCTGGCAGGAAGTGCGGGGAGCACTGGCCGATCTGGCAAGCGCCACCCCTGCCGACCAAGCGGTGCGGCTGGCCTATGTCAATCCACAGACCGGCGAGGAATGCCTGCCCATCATGGGTTTCTCGGCGCTGATGCTGCGCCCGGGAGAGGAACGGCGGCTCACCCGCCGCTCGGCCTCATCCGTCATCCATGTCGTCGAAGGCGGCGGCGAGGCCAGCGTGGATGTGGTTGACAGCCGCTGGGAAGAGCACGACACTTTCGCCATCCCCACCCATGCGCAGGTTCGCCTGCGCAATCTGTCTGCCAGGGATCCCGCCTATCTGTTCATCGTCGATGATGCGCCGATGCAAAGAAAGCTTGGTTTTTACGAAGAATTTACAGCGCCTTAAATTGAGGAGAGACTCATGAACAAGTTTCTGCAAGGACTGACCGCAGCCATACTTTCTCTGGCTTTCACCGCCCCCCCGGCGGTGGCCGAGGATGTCGTCAAGATCGGCGTGATCCTGCCGCTGACCGGACCCTATGCCGACTATGGCGAGGAGATCGGCAACGGCATCAAGCTCTACATGAAGCAAAACGGCGACACGGTGGCCGGGAAGAAGATTGCCATCATCATCCGCGACGACACGGGCATCGCTCCCGAGATTTCCAAGAGGCATGCGCAGGAGTTGCTGGTGCAGGACAAGGTGGACATCCTTGCCGGCTTCGGTCTTACCCCCAGCGCCTTGACGGTGGCGCCGCTCGCGACCCAGGCCAAGAAGGCGATGGTGATCATGAATGCGGCGACTTCGGTGATCACCACCCGCTCCCCCTACATCGTGCGGCTTTCCCACACCCTGCCGCAGATCTCCACGCCCATGGCCACCTACGCCTTGAAGAACGGCATCAAGAAGGCCTATACGCTGGTCGCCGATTTCGGCCCGGGCATCGATGCGGAAACGGCTTTCAAGAAAACCTTCGAGGCGGGCGGCAACAAACTGGTGGGTGCGGTTCGCGTGCCGGTCACCAATGTGGACTTCTCCTCCTATCTGCAGCGGATCAAGGACGCCGCGCCCGAAGCCGTCTTCATGTTCCTGCCGCCGGGCAGCGCCACCATCGCCTTCCTCAAGGAATACAAGGAGCGCGGCCTGGACAAGGCCGGCATCGCCCTCCTGGTCACGGAAGATTTCCTCGACGACAACCTGATGGACGCCTTAGGCACAGCGGCGCTGGGCATCGTCAGTACGGGACACTATTCCACGGCGCACGATTCGCCGATGAACAAGGCCTATGTCCAGGCCTTTGCGGCGGCATACGGCACGAAGATGCGGCCGAATTTCATGTCTGTCGCCGGCTATGACGGCATGGCTGCGATCTACGCGGCGCTGAAGAAAACCAACGGCGATGCCGACGGCGACAAACTGGTCGCGGCCATGAAGGGGATGCAGTTCGAGAGCCCAAGAGGTCCGGTGACGATAGATCCTGAAACCCGGGACATCATCCAGACCGTCTATTTCCGCCGCGCCGAACTGCGCAACGGCAAGATCTACAATATCGAGTTCGACGAGGTCAAGAACTTCAAGGATCCGGGCAAGTAGCTAGCCACCCAGCACGCGGGCGAGGATCACCGAGGGATCGACGTCTCCCGATCCTCGCCAGGCGACATACTGATCCGGACGGATCAGGACGAGGTCCGCGCCATAGAGTTCGCGGCCTTGAGCGAGAGGCAATATCTTGAGCGGCACAGAGCGCGCTCGCGCCGCATTCATCCATCGCTCCTCGTCCGGTTTTTCTCCCAAGGACAGCAGCGTGAGCTCGGGTCCCAGAAGGTCATACAGGGACCGCGACCCGTCTATCCAGAGGTGCGGCGCTCGTCCGCCGGGAATGCCTGAGGGCTTGTACTCGTTGATGGCATCCTCGGGAGGCGGTGCATCCGACCAGACGATTTTCGAACCGTCATAGCGCACGCCGAAGGTCACCCCGGGAATGTTGAATTCGCGCCTGGCATGGGCGAGCAGGTAGCTGCCCGCAGTTGCACGGGCCTGTTCTCCGGCAGGTGTATTTTCTTCCAGGTTTGGCAGGGCGACGAAGTTCCCGAGGCTGTCTGCGAAGCCTCGCGCAATGGCCGTATTCCTGTGCCCTATCGGCAGGCGCTCATCGACATAGCTTTGCACCAGGGCCGGCCCGCCCCAGCCCTTGATGGTTGCGGCCAGCTTCCAGCCGAGGTTCGCCACGTCATCTACCGCCGTGTTGTAACCGAGTCCGCCGGTGGGCGTGAACAGATGCGCGGCGTCGCCGGCGATAAAAATTCTTCCGCCGCCATAGTTCTCCGCGACCAGGGCGTAGCCCGCGTTCCACCTCGCCGTGTAGACGATCTCGATGGGACACTTCCGCCCCAGCGCCTGCTCGAACAACTCACCCGCGCGTTGATCCGAGATGTTCTCGTCGAGTTCATGGTCCCTTAACTGGGTATGGAAGACGAACTCGTCTATGCCATTGACCGCGGCCATGAAGGCGCGCCGCTCGCGGTTGAAGGAAACATACATCCAGGCACGATCGCCGGTCAGCAATGGGTAGAGGCCGGGGCAGCGGAAATAGATGGCGCACATTCTTCCGCCCATGAAGTCGCGGCTGGCCGAACCCTCGCCACCGTAGTGTATGCCAAGGGTCTTGCGCACCAGGCTGTGCGGCCCGTCGCAGCCGACCAGATAATCGCAATTCACCTTGAGCTTTTGATCATGGGACAGACTCTCTGCATCGAGTTCGACATGGGTCCCAAGATCGCGGATGCCTGTGACCCGCCAGCCGAAGCGGATCCGATTCGTCGAATATTTTTCTGCGTGTTTTCTCAGCACCCGTTCGATCAGCATCTGCGAACACCTGTGCGGCAATTCCGGCGTGCTCCAGGAGCCTGTCGAGCTCAGCACGATGTCCTTCACTTTCTTTGACGGCGGCAGCCTGAAGCGCGCCAGTTCGAAGCTGCCATAGCGTGTCAGATAGGCGATGTCGGTCGGGTAATCTGCGGGCAGACCCATGGATCTGATTTCGTCGGCGAAGCCCATCCTGCGGAAATGCTCCATGGTTCTTGCCTGTGTGGCGTTCGCCTGCGGATGACGGGTGGTGCTTTCCTTCTCGTCGAAGAGCAGGCAAGGCACATCGCGCATACCCAGTTCGATGGCCAGTGAGAGGCCGGCCGGGCCGCCGCCGACGATGGCGACGGGTGTGTTGATTGCGTTCATTGGGTAGGTGTAGTGAAGTTAGACAAGGCATGGATGGCGGCGTACCATCGGCGCTAGAGAATCTTAGCTCAATTCAGGAGGCTTCATGTTCATGCGTATTCTTGCCGTTGTGTCGTCGCTGGCCATGGCCTGCATTTCCGTCCCCTCTGCGTTTGCGCAAGCTTATCCAAGCAAGCCGATACACATCATCGTCGGCCAGGCTGCCGGCGGCGGCATGGACACACTGGCGCGGCTTGTCGGCCAGAAACTGTCCCTCAGCCTGGGCCAACCCGTGGTGATCGAGAACAAGGCGGGTGCGGCCGGCATCATCGCCACGAACTACGTCGCCAAGGCTGCCGCAGACGGCTACACGTTATTGCTTTCGCCCACCGGCAACCTGGTGTTCAATCCCATTCTCTACAGCAAGCTGCCCTATGTTTCGCAGCGCGACTTCGCTCCCGTGTCCATGATAGCGACCTTCCCGCTGGTCCTTGTGGTCAAATCGGACAATCCCTCACAGCCCATCCAGAGCGTGCAGGACCTGGTCGCTTACATGAAGGCAAACCCGAACAAGTCCAACTATGCCGGCTCGGGCCCAGCCTTCCAGTTCGCCTCGGAACTGTTCAAGATCAAGACCAATACCCAGGCCGAATTCATTCAGTACAAGGGCACCAACGAGGCCGTCACCGCTGTTCTCTCGGGCGATGTGCTGCTGGCCATGGCCGACACCGGTCCTGCCGCTGCCCTGGTCGCCGGTGGCAAACTGCGCGCGCTCGCAGTCACATCGCGGAGTCGCCTGGCCACGATGCCGAATGTGCCCACCATGGCCGAGGCCGGACTTCCCGACCTGGAAATCCAGTACTGGGGCGGCCTGCTCGCCCCGGCGGGAACCCCGCCGGCCGTCATCAAGAAACTAGAGGCCGAAGTTCAGCGCATCGTCAGGTTGCCCGAGATGAACGAGCGCATGAACGCCATCAGCGTTACTCCCGCCGGTTCCACTTCAGAGGAGTTCACGAAAATCATCGCGTCCGACATCGCGCGCTGGAGCGCGGTGGCCAAGACGAGCAACATCAAGCCTGTAGACTAGTGCGCGTCGTTGTCCGCAGGACAACCCAGCGCATTTACGCCCCAGAGGGTGCTTGTGCTCGAGAGGCGCCAGGTTGCGTAGGTCGGGCTTTACCCGACATCCTTTCGGACGTTCTGCTAGAAATCGCCATCGTCGGCCTGCCACCATAAAGGTGGTCGAGAGAAAGGCCGACCTGCAGCTATTTGCCGTAAAGCGCGTTGGGCAGGTAGAGGGCGATTTCCGGGAAGATCAGCAGCATCGCGATGAGCGCGATCGGCGCCACGAGGAAGGGCAGGGTCCCCTTGTAGATGGCCATGGTCGGTACTTCTGGGACCTGCGCCTGGATGACGAACAGATTCATCCCTACCGGCGGATGGATGAGACCCAGTTCCACGACAATCACCACGATGACGCCGAACCAGATGGGATCGAAGCCGCTCGCCACCACGACAGGCAGGAACACCGGCACGGTGATCAAGACCAGGCCAATGCCTTCGAGGAAGCAGCCTAAGATGATGTAGCAGACGATCAGGGTCAGCATCAGCGCCATCGGCGACATGGCCATTTCGCGGGTCCATGCGATCAGGGCGCTGGGCAACTGCGCCTGCACGACGAAGTAGGAAAATATGATGGCGCAGACGATGATCATGAACAGCATGGAGGTCGTCTTCAGCGTCGCCTCGAAGCATTCCCAGAGTTCGGACCAGCCCAGCTTGCCCTGCACCACGCCTATCACCAGAGCCATGAAGGCGCCGATTGCCGCAGCCTCGGTGGGGCTGAATATCCCCGCATAAATGCCGCCGACGGAAACGCCGAACAGGATCACGAACTCCCACATGCCCAGCACGTCGAGAAAGCGTTGTCCCAGCGGGCGTGCTTCCCCCCTGGGCGCCCAATGGGGTTTCATCAGCAGGACGACTGCGGCGACGATGATGTAGAGCGCGGTGAGCACCAGACCTGGGACCATGCCGGCGGCGAATAACTTGGGCACCGACTGCTGGGCGATCATGGCGTAGATGACGAATATCAAGGACGGCGGAATCAGGATGCCCAGGGTGCCGCCGGCAGCCACCGACCCTGTCGACAGCCTGTCGTCGTAACCGTGGCGGCGCATCTCGGGGACGCAGATGCGCGTCATGGTGGCGGCGGACGCCACCGATGAGCCGCAGACGGCGCCGAATGCCGCATTGGCCCCTATGCTGGCATAGGCCAGAGAACCGCGCAGCGTGCCGAACAGGGAAATCGTTCCCCTGAACAAGCGCGAGGACATGCCCGAGGCCGAACTCAGTTCTCCCATCAGGACGAACAGCGGCACGACCGACAGGGCGTAGCCCGAGGCGATGTCGAAAGGCGCCGAACCCAGGACGGTGGTCGCCTTTCCCCATCCCTCCAGGGCCGCATAGCCGAAGAAGCCGACCAGGCCCATGCAGATGGCGACAGGGATGCGCAGAAAAATCAGGAGCAGAAGCGAGATCATGCCGACGGCGCCGACGATTTGCACGGACATGGTCAGGCGTCCTTCTTCTGCAAGGCTTCGACGACCACCGCTATTGCGGAGAGGCAGGTGCCTATCAGCATGGGGATCCAGAGCACGTAAAGAGGCAGGCCGAGTTCGGGCTTCTTGTCGCCGAATCTCAAGGCATCCTGAGCCTGGGGCAGCATGTTCCAGGCGAGCAGAACCAGGAAGACGAAGGAGCAGGCCGCGGCCAGTATCTTCAGGCGTTTGATGGTCTCTTTGGAGACGAAGAAATCGACGACATCGACGACGATATTGCCGTGGTACAGAAAGGTTGCCGGAATTCCCAGGAAGACTGAGAAAACCAGAGTCGTCTCGACGATGTCGTAGGTTCCGGTAATCGGATGGCTGAAAAGCTTGGCCATTGAGACATCTGCGACAGAAATCATCATCATGCCGATCAGCGCCAGGGTGGCGATGAAAGAGCTCAGGCTAACCGCACGATCGAGCCAGGACTTCTGCTGCATAGGCGACTCCGGAAAAGAAACAGGGCCGCCTTGAGGCGGCCCTTGCTGGCATCAGTTTGCCTTCAGCAATGCCTCGTATATTTCCTGACTGGGCAAGCCCTTGGCCTTTAAGGCGGCCAGTTCCTTGTCGATGATGGGCTTGACGGCAGCACGCATGTCGCGTTTGGTCGCATCGGAGAACTGCAGAATCTGCACACCCTTGGAGGTCATGTAGGCGCGGCCCTCGACCTCGGCGTCGTCAAGCGCGTGTCCTATCCGCTCTCCTCCTGCCGGTCCGGTGGTCTGGTCTATCAGGGCGCGCAGGTCGGCCGGCAGCTTCTCATAGCTTGCCGTATTCATGACCAGGAAGAAGGATGCGGCATTGATGCCGGGCTCGTAGGAAAACTTCGCCACGGTTCCCAACTGGAAGCTCTGCGCCCCCTCGAAGGGGAACATGGCGCCATCTATGGTGCCCTTGCCCATGGCGTCGGTCACCTCGGGCGGCGGGACCGCCAGAGGCGTGCCGCCGAAGGCCTTGATGGATTCCGCGAAAATATCACCGGCGTAGCGGATGCGCAGTCCCTTGAAGTCCGCCATGGTGTTGATCTTCGCCTTGGTCATGTGGAACTTGAGCGGCGTGGTGGTCATCAGGTAGAGGATTTTCACGCCGGGATATTCGCTCGCCAGATACTTGGGTGCGATCTCGGTCAGCACCTTCGAGGTCTTTGCACTCGAGGTCACCATGAAGGGGAAGTTGGAAACCTCGGACAGCGGGAAGCGTCCCGGCGTCAGTCCCGTGAGGCCGATGGCGATGTCGGCGACACCGGTTCGTGCCAGGTCAAACTGGCGCGGCGGCGGACCCATCTGCCCGGCGGGGAATATCTTCAGGACAAGGCGGCCATTGGACTTCTTGCTCAAGTCCTCGCTCCAACGCAGCAGTTCCTTCTGGAAGGTGTGGTTGGGCGGCAGGAAGTGGGAAACCTTGAGTTCTATGGTCTGGGCCGCGGCATTCAGGCTCAGGCCGGCAGTGACGATGGCAGCAGCAACACCTAAGCGCAGGCTGCGGATAAATTGCGGGCGAATCTCCATCATTGACCCCTCCATTATTTTGACAACAGCGGATTGCTTCGTCGCTCCACTCCGCGCAATGACGAGAACTGTTGCCATTGCGCGGCCCGAAGGGCCGCGGCAATATCCGATTCTAAACTACTCTCAGGTCACCGCAGCATAGCCGCCATCGACGGTGACGATGACGCCGCTGACTCCCTTATTGCTTTGTATCAGATTCAAGGCGGCTTCGGCAACGTCGTCGGCATTGACGACGCGGCGCAGGGGCGTCTGCTTGGCGCGCGCCGTCATCAGCTTGTCGTAGTTTTCGCCGAGCATGCGCTCCATCCATTCGCCCGCCATCCAGCCGGGGGCCACGCCATTGACGCGGATGCCGGCGGGGCCCAGGGCACCGGCGAACGCCTTGGTCATGGTCCACAGCGCGCCCTTGCTCGCCGAATAGGGCAGGGGCTGGGGGCCGGGCCGCGCGCCGACGGAACTGTTGGTGTTCACGATGCAGGCATCGGAAGACTCACGCAGCAGGGGTGTGGCGTGCTTGGTGACCAGGAACACGCCTTTGACATTGACCGAGAATACCTGGTCCCATTCCTCCACCGTGACCTTCTCGAAATCGCGGGCCAGCGTCTTGATGCTGGCGCCGGCATTGTTGCAAAGCACGTCGAGACGCCCGAACTTCTTCCTGATGGCGTCGAACATCGCAATCACGCTGGCCTCGTCACTGACGTCGCAGCGCACCAGCAGCGTCTCGGCGCCCGCCTTTTCGCAGGCGGCCACGGTCTGGCGCGCACCTGCCTCGCTGCTGCTGTAATTGATGACGACATTGTAGCCAGCCTTCGCGATGGCGATGGCCTCTGCCCGGCCGATGCCGGACGAGGATCCAGTGATCAAGGCGACTCGTTTGTCATTGCCCATGCCATTCTCCTGAGGTTAATTATGAGCGTGTTCATATTTTTCATCACGCTGACCTGTTTGTCAATAAGGCTATGATGCCTGTACTTGACAAAGAATCGGGCCTTGTCGAAAATGAACGGGTTCAATAATTTGCCCCGAACAGGGAGGAATCGCCATGACCATGCAACTGAAGGGCAGTTCGCCGGTGATCGATTTTCACACCCATATCTTCGTGCCCGAGGTGTGCGAATACGTCAAACAGAACCGGCCGCCGGAAGCGACAGAATACCAGCTTGTGGACAACTATCTGCGCGGCGAGGCGGCGCAGAGGAAGCGCCATCCGCGCCAGACCGGCGATGTGGTCGAAGCCCGCCTCATGGACATGGACGAGTTCGGCATCGATATTCAGGTGGTCATCTGCCATGTCGCCACCTATTGCTATTGGGCCACGCCTGCAGAAGGCGTCAGGCTGACCCGCATCAGCAATGACGCTCTGGCCAAATTCATCCGCATCAAGCCGGAGCGGTTTGTCGGCATGGGCTTTTTGCCTTTGCAGGATCCCAAGGCGGCCGTCATCGAGCTGGAGCGCATCGTCAAGGCTCTCGGTTTTCGCGCCGTCGCGGTAAACACCCATGTCGATGGCGTCGAGCTTGGCGATGAAAGGCTTTGGCCGGTCTGGGCCAAGGCGGAGGAACTGGGCATTCCCGTCTATATCCATCCGTCCGGGTTTTCGCATCCGCGCTTTACCAAGCATCTGATGTGGAATGGCGTCGGCCAGCCGATCGAGGAGGCCATCGCCATGTCTTCCCTGATCTATGAAGGCGTACTCGACCGCTTTCCCAAGCTCAAACTGGTCATCGCTCATGGCGGCGGCTTCCTGCCCTATTACGCTGGCCGCGTGGACCGCAATTTCCGCAACCGCCCGCACGAGACGCCGAAAATCAACAAAGAGCCGAGCGAGTACATGCGCCAGTTCTTTTACGACACCGTGATCTACAATCCGGACATGCTGGAGTTTCTGACCCACAAGGTGGGGGCATCGCAAATCGTTCTGGGCGGCGACTATCCCGTCGGCGAGGACAATCCGGTGGCTTTCGTGAACAAGGCGGACATTTCCGCCGAGGCGAAGAGAATGATTCTCGGCGAAAATGCCGCCAAACTGCTCGGTATACTTTGATGAGCACAAAAGCCCTGCTTCTTCTGGCCATGCCCGAGAAGGTGAGATTGCAGTATTCCTCCGGAATTCTGGAGAAGTTTCCGGATATCCAACTCGACGTGGTCGACCACCCAGCCAAAGTCGATCCCTTCATTGCTTCCGCCGAGGTGCTGATCACCTTCGGCCCGCACCTGGGCGAACACGCAGATGCGATCTTTGCCAAAGCGGGGAAGCTGAAATGGGTGCAGGCGCTGGGCACCGGAGTCGATAACATCGCCGACCGTCCGACGCTGGGGAAGGACGTCATCGTCACCAATATCCACGGCATCCATGGCGCGCCTGTATCCGAGGCGGCCTTCATGGCCATGCTGGCGCTCTCCCGGGATTTTCCGCGCGTTGCGAAGAATCAGGACCGGCATGCCTGGGACCGCTGGCCGCCCAAGCTGCTCTCCGGCAAGACCGTGGGCATCTTCGGGGTCGGGGCGATTGCCGAATCGCTGGCGCCCAGATGCAAGGCCTTCGGCATGAAGGTCATAGGCATTTCCTCGGCCAGGCGGCAGGTTGCAGGCTTCGACGCGATGCGCGGGAGCGATGAGCTGAAAGAGGTCATGCCGGAGCTCGACTATCTGATATTGCTCACCCCTTATACGGCCAGAACCCATAACGTCATCAATGCCGAAGTCCTCTCCAGGATGAAGCCGACGGGCTATCTATTGAATCTCGCGCGCGGCGGGGTGGTCGACGAGGAGGCGCTGATGGCAGCCTTGAATGCCGGCAAGCTCGCCGGTGCGGCGCTGGACGTCTTCAGCCAGGAGCCTCTGCCAGAGAGCAGCCCGCTGTGGGGAACGAAGAACGTTATCATCACCCCCCATGTCGGCGGATTGCACGACCGTTATGTCTATGACGCCCTGCCTTTCATCGAGAAGAATCTGCGCTCTTTCCTCGCAGGCGACAGCAAGAACATGATCAATCTCGTGCCGCGGTAATCTCGCGGAAACCTACAGGAAGACAAACATGGCAGATGCCTCCGAGCAGATCAACACGCCGATTTCATCCGCGGAACTGGAGCGGCGCTGGAAGGCCGTGCGTGCGGCGATGGCCGAGCAGAACATCGATGTCCTCTTGATGCAGGCCAACAACGACTTCATGGGCGGCTACGTCAAGTACTTCACCGACCTGCCGGCGACCAACGGCTACCCGGTGACCGTGGTCTTCCCGCGCGAAGACAGGATGACCGTCATGGGCCAGGGCCCCTTCGACGCGGTGCGCGAATTTCCTCCCGGCGAGCAGGGGCTGCGCCGCGGCGTCGCGAGATTCCTCAGTACGCCGAGCTACGCCTCCGCCCATTACACCGCCGGCTATGATGCCGAACTCGCCCAGACCGCGCTCGAAGGTCATGCCCACGCCACGGTAGGTCTGCTCGGCACGGCGGCGATGTCCTATGCGCTCATTGATCATCTGAAGCGCGGCAAGCTCTCCCGTGCGAAGTTCGTCGATGCCTCGGAAATGGTGGATCTCATCAAGGCCGTCAAGAGCGAAGAGGAAATCGCCCTGATGCGGCAGACGACGGCGATGCAGGATGCCGCGATGGAGGCGGTTTTCACCGCCATCAAACCGGGCATGCGCGACCTCGAAGTCGCCGCCGTGGCGGAGCAGTTCGGCCACCGTTTTGGCAGCGAGCAGGGCCTGTTCCTCTGCGCTTCGGGCCCGGTCGGCACGGCCGCGATTTTCGGCAACCGCCATCTGCAGAACCGGGTGATCAAGGAGGGTGACCAGTTCACGCTGCTGATCGAAAACAGCGGCCCCGGAGGTTTCTATACTGAAATCGGACGGACCTGCGTGCTGGGCAAGGCCTCACTTGAGATGAAGGACGAATTCGAATTCGTCCTCAAGGCACAGGAGTATATGCGCGGGCTGCTCGTGTCCGGCGCAGCCAGTCGCGACATCTTCGCCTCCTACAACCAGTTCATGAAAAGCCACGGCAGGCCGGAGGAAAAGCGGCTGCACTCCCACGGCCAGGGTTACGACATGGTGGAGAGGCCGCTCATCAGGCATGACGAAACCATGAAGCTCGCCAAGAATATGGTGCTCGCCGCCCATCCCTCCTATGTCACGGCGACCAGCTACAACTGGGTGTGCGACAACTTCCTGGTCGTTGCGACGGGAGCGGCCGAGAAGATGCACAAGTTTCCGCAGAAGATTTTCGAACTCGCCTAGAGCGGGCTGGCTACACGAGGAGTCAAATAATGCTAGAAGGCACCGTACCCTTTCCCCCGGAATACGCCAAGCTCTGCCGCGAGCGCGGATACTGGAAGGACAAGTCGCTGGCCCAGGAATTTGCCCTCGTGTTCAGGAAGTTCTCGGAGAGCACCGCCATCATCGATGGCGAAAAGCAATACAGCTATGCCGACATCGACCGGGGAAGCGACAAGCTGGCGCTGAATCTCCTGGCACTGGGTCTTCGCCCGCTCGATCGCGTCGTGCTGCAGTTGCCCAATGTGGCGGAGTTCGTCGTCCTCTACTTCGCGCTGCAAAAAATCGGCGCCATACCCATTGCCGCCCTGTCTACCCACCGCTATCAGGAAATCAGCCAGTTCGTGCGCATCGCTGCCGCAGCGGTGTGCGTGTTCCCGGAGACCCAGGGCGACTTCCAGTTCGGCCCCATGATCAAGCGCGTCGCAGACGAGTCGCCCTCGCTGAAATTCCGCATCGTCCTGGGCAAGCCCGGGCCGGGAGAATACTCCCTGAGCGAACTCATGGAGCGCGAGCCGAAGCTGGCCCGCTCCGAACTCGACAAAATCGTCATCGACCCGACCGATCCGGCCATATTCCAGTTGTCGGGCGGCACCACGGGCGTACCCAAGCTGATCCCGCGCAGCCATAACGACTACGCCTACAATTCCAGGACTGCGGCCCCTGTGTGCGCCATCACCGCCGACTCGGTCTTGCTGCTGGTGATCCCGATCGCGCATAACCTGGCGCTCGCCTGTCCGGGGATACAGGGTTTCATGCTCAACGGCGCGCGAGTCGTGCTGTCGACCAGCGGCCGGCCCGAGGACATGTTCGCCTTGATAGAGAAGCATGGCGTCACGCATATCAAGGTGGTACCCGCTCTCCTGATCCGCCTCATCAACAGCCCGGCAATCGGCAACTTCGACCTCTCCTCCCTGAAGGTCATACAAAGCGGCGGCCAGCGCATGCAGCCGGAGGTGCGCCTGCGCACCAAGGAGCTGATTCCCAGCGTGACTGTGCAGGAAAACTTCGGCATGTCCGAGGGCATGCTGTTCTTCGTGCGCCTGGACGACCCCGAGGATGTGCGCCTGGAAACCTGCGGCCGGCCGATCTGCCCAGACGACGAAGTCAGGTTGGTGGACGACGACGGCCGCGAAGTGGCTGCGGGCGAGGTCGGGGAACTCACCTGCCGCGGTCCCTACACGTTGCGTGGCTACTTCGGTGTGCCTGAATACAACGCCAAGCAATTCACCCCGGACGGCTTCTATTGCTCTGGCGACCTGATGCGTCTGCATCCTTCGGGAAACTACGTCGTCGAAGGGCGGAAAAAGGATCTCATCAACCGCGGCGGCGAAAAAATCAGTGCAGAGGAAATCGAGAACCTGATTCTCATGCATCCCGCGGTACAGAACATCGCCTGTGTGGCCATGCCCGATCCCAACCTGGGCGAGAAAATGTGCGCCTGCGCCATTCCGAAAAACGGAATGACGCTCACGTTGAAGGGACTGGTGGATTTTTTGACGGCGAAGGAGATCGCCAAGTTCAAGCTGCCCGAGAGGCTGGAGTTGATGAGCGAATTCCCGCTGTCGACTTTCGGCAAGGTGTCGAAGAAGTCCCTGGTGGAAATGGTCACCGAGCATCTCGACGAAGAACGCAGCATAAGCAAGACAACCTAGGAGAATCAGATGCGCATCATTGACCTTCACTGCTACCCCGGCACAAAGGAGTGGATCACCAGCCAGGGCCCTTATGTCGATGCGCTGGCCAAGTACTGGAAGCGAGACTGGTCGGCCAAGACCGAGGACGAGGTGCTGAAGGACTTCACCGATGCCGGCGTCGAAGCAATGCTGGTGGCGCTCGACCTCGAGACCACCATAGCCACGCCGCCTTGCACCAACGAATACGTCCATGACATGTGGAAGCGTCATCCCGATCGCATCATCGGAGCATGGGGAGCGGTCGAGCCGGGCAAGGGCGAGATCGCCATCATCCAGGCACGAAAGGCGGTCAAGGAACTCGGCTTCGTCGGCTTTCACTTCCATCCCATCATGCAGCACTTCGCCGTCAATGATCGGCGCAACTATCCGTTGTTCGAGGAAATCGCCGCCATGAATGCGGCAGTGATGATAGACGTCGGCACCACAGGCATGGGCGCGGGAATGCCCGGCGGCATGGGCGCCAGGGTGCGTCACGCCCACCCCTCGCATATCGACGATCTCGCCGCCGACTTTCCCCATCTCAAGATTCTCATGGCCCACCCGGGCTGGCCCTGGGTGGACGAGACGACCGCGGTGGCCCTGCACAAGGGCAATGTCTATTGGGAAATGTCCGGCTGGGCGCCCAAGTATTTCCCTGCCTCGCTCAAGGTCGATATGCGCGGGCGGCTGCAGGACAAGATCATGTTCGGCAGCGACTACCCGAGCATGCCTTATGACAGAATCCTCAAGGAGTGGGGAGAACTGGGCTACAAGGACGAGGTAATGGAAAAGATTTTCCACGGCAACGCCGAACGCGTGCTTGGACTCTGAGGAGGGCATCATGAAAAATGCATTCATCTGCGAAGGCGTCAGGACGCCGATAGGACGCTTCGGCGGTTCCCTGTCCAACGTGCGCACCGACGATCTCGCCGCCCACCCCTTGAAGGAACTGCGCGCGCGCTTTGCCGGCAGCGACTGGGCGGCGATCGACGAAGTGATCCTGGGTTGCGTCAATCAGGCCGGCGAGGACAACCGCAACGTGGCGCGCATGGCGAGTCTCCTTGCCGACATTCCCGACTCGGTGCCGGGGCTGACCGTGAACCGCCTCTGTGCCTCGGGCCTGGAGGCGGTCGCAGCCGCCTATCGCGCCATCGCCGTGGGAGACATTCAACTGGCCATCGCCGGCGGCGTCGAGAACATGACACGCGCGCCCTTCGTCATGGCCAAAGCGAACAAGGCCTTCTCGCGCGATGCGCAGATCTTCGATTCGACCATAGGCTGGCGCTTCGTGAATCCGGCCATGGTCAAGAAGTACGGCACGGAAGGGATGCCCGAGACCGCGGAGAACGTCGCCGAGAAGTATGGCATCGATCGCGCGGCGCAGGACGCCTTTTCCTGGCGCTCGCAGCAGCGCGCGGCGGCGGCGCAAGCCTCGGGCTTCTTCGCCGGGGAAATCGTCGGCGTGCCCATTGCCGGACCCAAGGGCAGCAGCACGCTGTTTTCCGTGGATGAGCACCCGCGTGCCAGCACGACGCTCGAGCAACTCGCGGCGCTGGCCACGCCCTTCCGAACAAATGGCACGGTGACCGCAGGCAATTCATCGGGGGTGAATGACGGCGCCTGCGCGCTGTTCGTGGCAAGCGAAGAGGCGGCGGCCCGCTTTGGCCTGACGCCGGTCGCCCGCATCCTGGGCGCTGTTGCCGCCGGGGTTTCGCCATCCCTGATGGGCATAGGGCCGATACCTGCGATCACCAAGCTGATGGCGCAGCACAAGCTGAGCATCAAGGACTTCTCGGTCATAGAACTCAACGAAGCCTTCGCTGCGCAGTCCCTGGCCGTGGCGCGCGAGTTCGGCCTGCCCGACGACTATGAACTGTTGAATCCGAACGGCGGCGCCATCGCGCTGGGCCATCCCCTGGGCATGAGCGGTGCCCGCCTGGTGCTGACCGCGAGCCGCCAGTTGGCAAGCAGCGGCGGCCGCTACGCGCTATGTACCATGTGCGTCGGCGTCGGCCAGGGTGCCGCCCTGATCATGGAGCGAGTTTGATGGCGGAGTCCATGGTTATCGCTTCACGCCCTGCCGAGGGCGTGGCGATGGTCACACTCAACCGCCCGCAGCGGCGCAATGCGCTCAACATGGAGTTGCGCGCAGCGCTGGCTGAAACCTTCAGAGGCCTCTCTGCCGACAACGCTGTGCGCGCGATCGTCATTTCAGGCGAAGGCGCATCGTTCTGCGCCGGCGCCGACCTCAACGAATATGTAGATGCCTCGACCATAGAGGTGGCCAAGCGCGAGATCCATCGTTTGTGGCGCGTGATCGCGGATTGCCCGAAGCCGGTCATCGCCGCGGTCAAGGGCTATGCACTGGGCGGCGGCTGCGAACTGGCGCTGCAAGCTGACATCGTCGTGGCGGGCCGCTCCGCTGTTTTCGGCCAACCCGAGGTCAAGATCGGGCTGATTCCGGGCGGGGGCGCCACCCAGCGTCTGCCGCGGGCAATCGGGAAAGCCGCCGCCATGCGCCTCCTGCTGACGGGAGAAACCCTGCCGGCGGAAGAGGCGCTGGCGCTAGGCCTCATCAGCAGACTCGTCGACGACGCGGAAGTCGACGCGGTCGCCCTCGACTACGCGGTGCGCATCGCCGCCTTGCCGCCAGTAGCCGTGCGGCAAATCAAGGAACTCGTGCTCTCCAGCATGAACACCAGCCTCGACGCCGGACTTCTCCTCGAGGCCAAGGCCTTTCAGATCATGTTCGCCACGGAAGACAAAAGCGAAGGCATCAAGGCCTTCCTGGGAAAACGCCCCCCCCGCTTTACCGGCAGCTAGCCGGTAGTTCCCGCAGGGAACCCACGGCACTTGTGCCTGTGAGGTGCTAGTGGTCAGTCATGCTGCCGTTGATTCTACTAGAGGCTGCTACGGTTGTCCCCATTTTGAGGGGCTCTTCCCGACTATCAGATCAAGTGAGTCGTTTATGCCATTGATGCCAGGGCGGCAGCAAGGTCAGCATTGTCGTTCTTGGGCGGCGGCGAATGAATAGAAGACGGTCCCCAACCCCCCTGGTTTCTCATGGAAACCTCTTGTCGCTTTTGCGCTGCCCATTTGCAAAATGGCTTGGCGGCCAGATAAGCATTGAACTGATCCCAGTCCTCTATCACCGCTTTGGACATTTCCTTCTCCTTGTTTTTCGTTTTCGCTATTTTGCGCCTTTCAGCAGCTAGGCGCATAGCCGTTGCTTCATTTCTCTACATTGACACTGGGCTGCCGTGGATCGAGTCAGGTCATTAAGGCAACAATCAAGTCCGGTCAGATGCCGATGGTCTTGCGGTCGGGGGGGGCAGAAGACTGTGAACCTCAAAGGGGGGTGGCGATCTTCAAGCCACTGATCTTGCCTGGATCTTAGATTGCTTCGCTTATTGCGAGGCCCGCAGGGCCGGAGCAATCGCAATGACGAAGGCGCACTTGCTCGGCGGCTCCCTAGCGTGGCGCAGCTGTTTTCCGTTTAGTCTTTGCTGCCTTTTCAGGCGCGGCCTTCAGGCCATTGACCTGGAACGTGAAGACGCGCTTGAGATCGGCGATGCCGCGCGCAAGGCTGGGGCGCTCTTCGGCAATCCACCAGCGCACCGCGCCCGCGTAGAGGAAGAAAATATTCCGCGAGATGAATTCGGGTTTCTCGTCGCTGACGATCTTGCCGCTGTTCAGTGCCTCCTCGACAAGACGGGTGATGCAATTGATGGTGCGCGTCCTGCCTTCATAGAAGCGTCGCGCCTGCATCCCCTGGGAAAAAAACACAAGCTCCTTGAGCAATATTCTGGACAAGGGAATGTTCTTGCTGAAGGCGCGGTAGAAGACGCCGAATGACTTGGACAACTGGTCGGTGAAGGACGCATCGGCATCCACAGAAGCAAATGCCTCGTCGGTGATGCGGTCGAGTTCGTCGTTGAAGATCAGGAAGACGATGTCGCGTTTGTCCTGGGCATAGAGAAACAGGGTGCCGAGGCCGACCTTCGCGCCCTCGGCGATTTCCCTCGTGGTCGCGGCATCGAATCCCTTTTTCGCGAACAGCTCTGCCGCAGCGCTCTTGATGCGCTCAAGCTTGTCCAGCTTGTTCCTTTCCCTCAGACCGAGTGTGGCCTCGGTCTTTGCGGCTTCGCGCTTCATCGGATTTCTGGCACGGCGTGGGTTCCATCAATGAACAAGATCATCTTTGCCAAATTATATGCTCTGCATGGCTTAGCCGGCCATGGTATATTTCTCCCGAAACTCTGATAAAAAGATTGCCGCAATCCACTCAAGGAGGATGACATGAGGTTTTCCAGAATCACTGCCCTGCTCGGCATCGCGTTCGCAGCTTCGGCCACTTCGGCCATTGCCGCAGATCCCATCGCCATCGGCATCAGCATCGCCCAGTCGCCGCCGGGATCGGTGGTTCAGGGAACCCAGGTGAAGGACGCGGTCGAGATCGTCAAGGACATGGTCAATGCCAAGGGCGGCGTCCTCGGCCGTCAGATCAAATTGATCTACGAGGACAATCAGGGCATCCCGGAAAAGGGCCGTGCCGCGACCGAGAAGCTGATCACCAAGGACAAGGTGGTGGCCATCGCCGGTGGGCACCAGAGCTCGGTCTGCCTGGCGGAGATCGAGGTGGCGCATCGCTACAACACGCCTTACATCAACACCAACTGCTGGTCTGATGACGTCCGCAAGAAGGGCTATGCGGAGGTGTTCAATCCCGCCAACTACAACACCCGCGTCTCCGAAGCGATGACCAACACCATCATCGCCATGGGCGTGAAAAGCGTCGTCGCCTTTGCCGAGAACACCGACTACGGCATCGGCCAGGCAAAGATCACCGGGGAAATGATGAAGGCCAGGGCGCCCGGCGTCAGCTACAAGTACGAGACGGTGGACCGCGCCGGCAAGGACTTCACCCCGGCCATCCTCCCCCTGCGCGCCAATCCTCCGGACATGGTGGTCACCATCATGCTGCCGCCGGCCGCCTACATCGTCATGAACCAGCTCTACGAACAGGGCGTCGCACCCAGCGCCAAGACCTGGCTTTACGACGGCTCGGGCCTGGCCGACTATCCCGACTTCTGGCAGAACGTCAAGGATGCCGGCAAGTACATGATCTCCTTCGCCCTCTATCACCCGCAGATGGCTATTCCCAAGCTCGGGCAGGATGTCTCGGCAGAGTACAAGAAGCGCACGAATAACGAACCGAACCGCTTGATCTTCCAGTCGGCGGATTCCCTGCTCCTGATTGTCGATGCCATCAAGACGGCAAAGAGCACGGATCCCAAGGCTATCGTCAAGGCGCTGCAGACCATGAAGTTCGCCGGTGTGCGCGGCCCCTTCCAGTTCGGCAAGGAGCAAGGCTATGGCTTCCAGCAGTGGGTTGATATTCCCTTCGTGAATTACCAACTCACCGATGTCAATCAGCCCATTTCCAAGACCAACCTGATCCAGGGTCCGGGACAGAAACTGGATGTGAATAAGCTGGTCAAGCCGGCCAAATAATCATCCTGCCCGCCCCCAACCGGGGGCGGGCGTTTTCCTTTCAAACCATGCATGAATGATTTGCGCAGAGCGCTGATCGGCTACGCCGATTGGCTGGGCTATGGCCACGCCGACAGGGCGGACGCCTGGCTTGCCCGCCTCGCGATCAACCGGCCGGAACTCGAGCTCTTCCGGGCAGAGAAGAGCCCGCCTTTCCCCGCCTATCGCCCTACCGTCACCGCAGTAAATCCTGCCGGGGGCGTCTCTTCGGGAACCCTGCCTGCCGCCGATGCGGGCGAAGCCTTGCAGCGTGCGAGACAGGATGAGTGGCACGCCTTCAACTGGCTTGCCGACTCTGTTCCTGCCCGGGCTCCCGGTTTTCTTTCCGGCGTGCCGGTCGTGATCAAGGACCTGATGAAAGTCGCCGGAGCGCCGCTCTCAGGCGGCAGCAAGGCCGCGGATCCTGCGGTGGCAAATTCGCCCGCCAAGGCCGATGCAAAGGTCGTGGCGAGACTCAAAGCGGCGGGGGCTGCCGTCATAGGATTGACCAATCTCCATGAACTGGCCTACGGCATCACCAGCGACAATCCGCATTTCGGCAGGGTCGTCAATCCTGTTGCGATCGAGAGGATGCCCGGCGGTTCGAGCGGCGGCTCGGCCGCAGCCATCGCCGCAGGCATAGTGCGCTGCGCCGTGGGCACGGACACCGCGGGCTCGATCAGGATTCCCGCGGCCTGTTGCGGCGTTGTCGGTTTCAAGCCGAGCTATGACGCTGTGCCGCGCGAGGGTGTCATGGATCTTGCGCCCTCGCTCGACCATGTCGGGCCGCTGGGAAAATCCGTCGATGATTGCGCGGCGTTGTTTGCCGCCATGCTGTCCCTGCCCGAGATGCCGGCGTGGACCCTGCCGAATCTGTCGGGCCTGACCATCGCGCGGCTCACCGGCTATTTCGACCAGCCCCTCGACAAGGCTGTGCGGGATGCGCTGGAGGCCGCGCTGGCAGCGCTCGTCACCGACGGCGCGAAGCAGATTGAACTCGCGGTCGAAGGCATGGCAGCGGCGGCGGCCATTCAGTTCAATACCATATGCGCCGAAGCCACCGAGGTTCATGGCGAGCGTTTGCAGCATCGCGGCGAACAGTTGGGCGAGGATGTCCGGGTCAGACTGGAGATGGGACATTTCCTTCCCGGCCACTGGTATGTCAAGGCGCAGCGCATGAGGAGTCAGTTGGCCGAGCGCTTCGACCAGCTCTTTACCCAAGCCGATCTCCTCATCTGTCCGACCCTGCGCACGCCGCCGCCCCTCGTTGGCGCCAGCCAGGTCGAGATCGACCACCGACTCTATCCCCTGCACACCGCCGTCACGCAACTCACCATGCCCTTCAACCTGACCGGACTGCCGGCCATCTCGGTGCCCTGGCGGGCCTGCCCCGAGGGTTATCCGCTAGGATTGCAAATCATCGGCCGGCGCGGCGCCGACTGGCAGGTGCTGGCGGCGGCGAGAAGGCTGGAAGCGGTGAGAGGGTAGTCATGCTGGCTCTCGACCTCTTGGTCAATGGCCTGATCTTCGGCCTGTTCTACGCCCTGATGGCGGTCGGCCTGGCGATGATTTTCGGCGTGCTGAAGGTGGTCAATTTCGCCCACGGCGAGTTCTACATGATAGGCGGCTACGCCTATGTGCTGATTTCCCTGAAGCTGGGCATTCCTCCCTGGATCGCCTTAGGGTTGGCGGCGCTGGCCGGGGCGGGACTGGGCTGGCTGGTCGAGCGCCTGCTGATGCGCCCGCTCTATGCCGGGCACGGCAGCTGGAGCATCACCAAGGACGAGTACGCCGTGGTCGTGACCTTCGGCCTGTCTTTGCTGCTCATCAATCTGGTGGACAAGATCGTCGGTCCTTACCCCTTTCTCGGGCCGGTGCTGATCGAGACTTCCCGCTTTACCATCGGACCGGTGATGCTGAACGGCCAGAAGCTGATCGCCGCCGGCGTCTCCCTGTGCCTCCTGATCGGCCTCGCCTTGTTCATCAAGCGCTCTCTCTGGGGAAGGCAGATCCAGGCGGTGGCGCAGAACCGCCTCGGCGCATCGCTCGCCGGCATCGATGCGACCAAGACGACGAGCATGGTGTTCATGATTTCGGGTCTCCTGGCCGCTCTCTCCGGCGCACTGCTCGCGCCGCTCATCAATCCCGGCCCGGATGTCGGCGCCTTCCCGGCGATCAAGTCCTATGTGATCGTGGTCCTGGGCGGCATGGGATCGATCTGGGGCGGCATGGCCGCGGCGCTTTTCCTGGGCGTCTTCGAAGCCTTCTTCGCGGTCTATGTCTCCTACGCCTACCGCGATGCCTTTGGCCTCCTGATCCTGATCCTGGTGCTGCTCATCCGGCCGCAGGGAATGTTCGGCGAGAAGGGCAGGGAAGTATGAGCGAAGTTAACAACACTCGCGGCAATCTCTGGGTCAATCGGCTGAAGAAGGATTTCCGCGCCTCTCTGGCCGTGGTGCTGCTGCTCTGCTTCGCGCCTCTGGTCGTGACTACGCCTTACTCTTTCGGGATTCTCATCGTCAGCATTTATTTCGCCCTGCTGGCTCTGGGATGGAATCTGCTCGCGGGCTTCACCGGCCAGTTCTCTCTGGCCCCGGCCGCCTTCGCCATGCTCGGCGCCTACACCACGGCGCTGCTCGACTATCATCTGCAGACGCCGCTGAGTATCGGCATTCCCGCCGCCATCTTCGGCACCGCTGTTCTCGGCTGGCTGCTGGGGCGCGTCGTGCTGCGCCTGACCGGCCCTTATCTTTCCCTGACGACGCTCTCCTTCGCCGAGATCGCGCGCGTCGTGGTCGGCAACTCTATCGAGTTCACCCGCGGTGATCAGGGCCTGAACGTGCCGACGCTGTTCGAGAACCGCATCGGCTACTACTATCTTTTCCTGATGGTCTTGGTTGCGACCCTGGTGTTGCTCTATCTCCTGATGAAAAGCCGGACAGGACGCTTCTGGCTGGCCATTCGCGACGACGCCACAGGGGCGGAATCCCGCGGCATCGACGTGGTGCGCTACAAGACCCTGGCCTTCTCCCTGTCCTGCGCCATCTGCGGCCTCGCCGGTTCCCTCTACGGCACTTTCAGCCAGCTGGTCAGCCCGGAACTGGGCCTCCTGATGCAGACGGGTCTGGTCATCTCCATGGTGGTGATCGGCGGCATGGGCACGCTCACCGGACCCATCGTCGGCGCCATGCTGGTCTATCTCGCCTCGGAGTGGATGCGCGACTTCGGCGGCATCCAGATGATTGTGTTTTCCGCGGCCGTCATTCTTTTTGCGCGCTTCCTGCGCACCGGCCTGTGGGGTCTGGCGAGCAAGATGATGCAGGGAAAAGGCAAGCCGTGAGCCTGCTCAGAACGGAAGGACTGCAGAAGAATTTCGGCGGCGTCGCTGCGGTGGACGATTGCAGCATCGCGGTCGAGGCGGGAGAAATTCTCGGCTTGATCGGGCCGAACGGTTCGGGCAAGACCACCCTGCTCAACATCCTCTCGGGTTTTCTTGCCCCGGACGCGGGCTCGGTCTGGCTGGCCGATGAACGCGTCACCGGCATGTCGCCGGTGCAACTGGCGCGGCGGGGTCTCTTGCGGATGTTCCAGATGAGCCGGGTATTCACGCGGATTTCGGCCTTCGACAACATGCTCACCGCCGGCCTGGCAATGGGCCTGGCAGAGAGCGAAGCGGAATCGCGCGCCGCGACATTGTTCGAAGAACTGACGCTCACCCATGTCCAGTATCTCGATGCGGGACAGTTGTCAGGAGGCCAGAGAAAACTCCTGGAGTTCGGCATGTGCTTCATCGCGCCGCCAGCCATCGCGCTGCTCGACGAGCCTTTCGCGGCCGTCCATCCGGTGATGCGCGAGACCATGGCCAGGTTCATCCGTAGCCGCCATGCGCTGGGTCAGACCTTCGTCCTGGTCAGCCATGACATGCCCATCATCGTGGACCTGTGCCAGCGCGCGGTGTGCATGAATGCCGGGCGGGTGATCGCGGAAGGCGCCACGCGCGCGGTACTGGAGTCCGCCGCCGTGATCGAGGCTTATCTCGGAAGCAGCGCCCATGTCTGAGCTCCTGTTGCGGGTCGACAAGGTTACTGCCGGCTACGCGCAGGACATCGATGTGCTCTCCGAGGTCTCGCTTTGCGTCAAGGCGGGCGAGGTGTGCGGGCTGATAGGCCTGAACGGCGCCGGCAAATCGACCGTGGTCAAGACCATTTGCGGCTTTCTTGCGCCCAAGGCCGGGACCATAGAATTCATGGGCGAGAACATATCCGGAATAGATCCGCACCGGCTCATCGACCTGGGGATTTGCTACATTCCGCAGGAATCCAGCCTCTTCCCTTACCTCACGGTGGAAGAGAACCTGCTCCTGCCCCTGCAAAGCCGGGCCAGGAAATTCGCGCAGGTGATGAGAGCGCGCTATGAGGAAGTTCTCGAAGCCTTCCCGGTGATCAGGGAGAAGCGGCAGGCCCAGGCCGGCGACTTGTCCGGCGGACAGCAGAAGCAGGTCGAATTCGCCAAGGCCTGGCTGCAGCAGCCCCGCCTGTGCCTGATAGACGAACCCTCCATCGGCCTGTCGCCCATCATGGCCGAGGAGGTCTTCGTCTGGATAGAGAAGTTCTCGCAGTCAGGAATGGGCGTCTTGCTGATAGACCACAACGTCCGGCGCGTCGTGCGCATGTCAGACCAGATCAATGTCCTGAGCCTCGGGCGGATCACCGCCAGCGGCCAGCGCCAGGATTTTCAGGGCGACTTGCACGAACAGGTGCGGCAGTGGCTGGGCCTGGATTTCTGATTTCGTCCCGCGGGGACTTGCCCCCGCCGTTGGTCGGCCTTCAGGCCGACATTTCGCGCGGGGACTTCCGCCGTTCCTCGGTCTGAAGCTCGACCTTCAGTTGCCCTAGCATGCTCTCTGCATCGCTGACTTCGAACTTGCCCGGGCCCTCGATGTTCAACGTCTTCACCACGCCGTCTTCCACCAGCATGGAGAAGCGCTGGCAGCGCATGCCCATGCCGCGCGCCGTCAGATCGAGTTCGAGTCCCAGAGCCTTGGTGTAGTCGGCGCTGCCGTCAGCCATCATGCGCACCTTGCCGGTGGCCTTCTGGTCCTTGCCCCAGGCGCCCATGACGAAGGCGTCATTGACCGCCAGGCACCAGATCTCGTTCACGCCATTTTTCACCAAGGCATCGTGATGGGCGACATAGCCAGGCACATGTTTGGCCGAGCAGGTCGGGGTGAAGGCGCCGGGCAGTCCGAAGATGACGATTTTCTTGCCGCGGACCAGGTCTTCCACCTTGAAGGCGTTCGGGCCAATGCTGCAGCCCTCTTTCTCGACATCGATGAATTCATTCAAGACGCCACTGGGCAACTGATCGCCGACTTTGATAGTCATAATTTCACTTTCGTATGAAAAAATTGAATTATAAACCAATCGTCATTGATGCTGTCGCTGATTTATAGGTCGGGCTTCCGCCCGACATTGACGGCCGATCCCAGGGAATGTCTGAGTCAATCCGTGACTGAGATTGCCACGGCCCTGCGGGCCTCGCCATGACCACTCCCGTCATCGCGAGCCCCAAAGCAAGCCCGTCATCGCGAGCCCCAAAGGGGCGCGGCGATCTTCGTGCCACTGCGTAAATCCGTGACTGAGATTGCCATGGCCTTGCGGGCCTCGCCATGACAGAAGCGCGGCTAGTACAGAGGAATCCGCTCCTCTTTCATAAAGCGGACAAATTCTTCAGCAGGCATGGGCCGGGCGAAGTAATAGCCCTGCGCCTCGTCGCAATGAAAGAGCAGCAGGTGGTCGAGTATCTTTTTCTCCTCGACGCCTTCGGCAATGGTCTTCAGTCCCAGGCTTCGCGCCATCTGGATGATGGCGCGGACGATGGCGGCATCGTCGGGATCGGTGGCAAGGTCGCGGATGAAGGACTGGTCTATTTTCAGCTTGTCGACGGAAAAACGCTTCAGGTAGGAGAGGCTGGAATAGCCCGTGCCGAAGTCGTCGATGGACAATTGCACGCCCAACAGCTTCAGCCGCTTCAAGGTCTCGAGAATGCTCTCGGTATTCTTGATCAGTATCGATTCGGTCAGTTCCAGTTCGAGTTGGGAAGGATCGAGTCCGGATTCCTCGAGGGCGCTGATGACCGTCTGCTCCACGTCGCCGCGCTTGAATTGCACGGAAGAGAGATTCACCGCAATTACCAGATTGTCCAGTCCCGCCCTTTGCCAGGACATCGCCTGCCGGCAGGCTTCGCGCATCACCCATTCACCGATGGGCACGATCAGTCCGCTATCTTCGGCGATGGGTATGAAGCGGCCCGGCGGCACCATGCCCAGTTCCGGATGTTGCCAGCGGATCAACGCCTCGGCGCCCAGGATGCGGCCGCTGACAAGATCGATCTGCGGCTGGTAATGGAGCACCAGTTCCCCCTGTTCCAGAGCCCTGCGCAAGCCGTTTCTCATGGAGAGCTGCTCTATGGCTTCGACATTCATCTGCTCGTCGAAGAAGCGGTAGGTGTTCCGCCCGGCATCCTTGGCCCGGTACATTGCCATGTCGGCCTTTTTCAACAGGGTGTCGAAGTCTTCGCCGTCGTCGGGATAGAGGGCGACGCCCACGGAAACAGAGGTGGTCAGTTCATGACCTTCGATCGAGAACGGGTCTTGCAGCCGCTCCATCAGTTTGACCATGAGGGGGGCGATGGCGTCGGCGTCGGACAGATCCGGAATCACGATCAGAAATTCGTCGCCGCCCTGGCGGCTGATGGTGTCGGAGTCGCGCACGCATTCGCTCAGCCGCCCGGCCACGGACTTGAGCAGAGCATCGCCGATGGAGTGGCCGAGTGAGTCGTTGATGGTCTTGAAGTTGTCGAGGTCGAGGAAAATCAGCGCCACTTTGGTCTTCGCCCGGCCGGAGAAGGCGGTGGCCTGTGCGAAGCGGTCCCGCACGAGGAGGCGATTGGGCAGTTCAGTCAGGGTGTCGTGATAAGCGAGGAACTCGATCTTCTGCTCGGCGGCCTTCCGCTCCGTGATATCGGCTGCGATCGCCAGATAGCCGTATATATGTCCAGAGGGCTCGCGCAATGGCGCCAGAGTAGTGTTGATGTCGATCAGCGAGCCGTCCCGCCGCAGGCGCTTGACCTCGGCCTGGACGAAGTTCTCGCCGCTTAGCACTCTTTGCCGCAGGCTCTCGGTCTCATCCTTTTTCCCCGAGGGAACGGTCAGCATCGGCTGCCCCACGATCTCGTCTTCGCGCCAGCCGAACATTTTCTCTGCCGCTGTATTCCAGGCGGTGACAATGCCCTTCAGATCCCGCGTATAGATGGCCAGAGGCGAACTCTGGATGATGGTCTGCTTCAGGTTTTTTTCTGCATCCAGCGTCAGGTTGGCATCCTGCAAGGCCGCGACCGCAGATTCCTGGCGCTTCCAGGCACGATAGATGAACCAGGAAAACAAAAGGGTGACCAGCAGGAAGATAGACACCAGCGCCAGCGTCTTCCTGGCTTCGCTCCACCAACCGGAAAGGTAGTCCTCGCTGGCGATGCCGATGACGATGTTCAGAGGCAGGTCCTTAATCCTGCGGAAGGAATAAACCCTCTCCATGCCGTCCACGGTGGACAGGACGCGGTATGTCCCCTCCGAATGGCCCGCTTTGAAATGTTCATGCAACTGCGGCGAGCCAAACTTCATGCCCACTGAGCTGCCGAGACCTCCCGGTTCGGGCTGTCGGGTGATGATGCTCAGGGTGTTGTCGAACAGGGTGAAGGTGCCATTCTTGCCGACATAGAGAGAGGAATAGGTTTTGGTGAAATGCTCGAGCGGAATCGTCCCAAAGACGATGCCGGCAAAGGAGCCATCCCTGTGCTGCAGGCGCCGAGAAACGGCGATCACCCATTTGCCGTTGGTGCGCCCGAGAAGAGGTTTGGAAACCACCAGGCCTGCGTTTGGCTCGTTCTTCAGGCGAATGAAATCATCGCGGTCGGCGAGGCTTGCGGCGCGGCCGGCCTCCATGCCGGAGCCATAGGTGATGAAACCCTTGGCGTCGGTCATGCGCAGGCCATCGAGATCGGGTTGATGCGTGAATTGTTGTTCGATGAAGCCGTTCAATGCCGGTTCATGCAAACCGCCACTGGCGAGTTGTCTTTCGGCTTCACCGGCCGTGGCCAGCAAGGCAAAGTCTATTCTCTCGAGCAGGGAGGCGATGTCGTGATCCAGCAAGCGCGCCAGGTTCTGGGAAGCGACCGAAGCCTCTTCCTCGTATTTAAGCCGGCTCTGGTAGAGCGAAGAAGCGGCCAGAAAGACAACCAGGAGGTTGACCAGCAGGAGGCCTACGACCAGGCGTGTGACGACCTTTCCGAAAGACAAGATCAGGCCTGGTCGGGGAGGTTTGAAATTCATTGTGCCAACGATAGCCTAACGCCGAAAGTGTGACCAAAGTTAAATTGTACATTGGCCATGGCGAGGCGCCAAAAATGTGCCTGACCAGGTTCAAAGTCGGGCATTATTGCGTTCTTCTTTCCACCAACCCTGTCACGGAGACTTCTCCTTAAATGCGCTTGCTTACCTTCAGTCGCAGGAATAGCGATGCCCCTTTGATCGGCATGCGCGTTGCCGGCCGGATACTGGAACTCGCGGCGGCGGCCCGCATCGCAGGCTTGCCAGTCCCGCCACAGCGCATGAAAGACCTGCTGGCCGCAGGCCCGGATGCGCTCGCGGGCGCGCGCCGGCTGCTGGCCGCGGCTGAAACGGACGCAGCGCGGTTTGCTTCTGCCTGGTTGAATGCATCCGAAATCCGCTATCTGCCGCCTGTTCCGGACGCCGATAAATTCCTCTGCGTCGGCAAGAATTACCGCAAGCATCTGGAGGAACTCAAGCGCACCAATCTGATTCGCGAAATCCCGCAAGAGCCCACCAGCTTCATCAAACTCAATTCCTGCCTGGTCGGACACAACGCAGAGGTGGCAAGGCCCGAGGGCATCGTGCGCCTGGACTACGAGCCCGAACTGGTTTTCGTGATCGGCAAGCGCGCGCTGGGCGTCAAGAAAAAGGACGCCTTCGACTACGTCGCCGGCGTCACCATACTCAATGATCTTACTTGCCGCGATCTGCAGCAGCGTGAAGTGGCGTCGGGATCGCGATTCTGGACAGGCAAGAACATCCCCGGTTTCGGGCCGCTCGGGCCTGAACTGGTGACCCTGGACGAAATCCGTGATCCCTACGATCTCTGGATGACCTGCTCGGTCAATGGGGAAGAGCGCATGAGGGTGAACACCTGCGACCAGATATGGAAGCTGCCCGACATCATCGAACACTTCTCCCGCTTCATCCCGATCGAGCCGGGCGACATGTTCTCGACCGGCGCGCCAGGAGGCGTGGCCGTGGGCAAGGCCAACGCGGCGGAACTCTTTCTCAAGCCGGGCGATGTGGTCGAATGCGGCATGGAAGGCGTGATGACCTTGCGCACCACCATCATCGCGCCATGAGACGTATCGTCTGGTTTGTTCTCCTCGGTGTCTTTGCGGGCTCGGTCTGGGCGCAGGTTTTTCCGTCGAAGCCTGTGCATATCATCGTGCCTTTCCCTCCCGGCGGCGGCACCGATACGCTGATACGCATTCTTGGACCCCGGCTCTCCAAGCAGTGGGGGCAACCCGTCATCATCGAAAACAAGCCGGGCGCGAGCGGTCAGATTGGCGCCGCCTATGTCGCGCAGTCCGCCCCCGACGGCCATACCTTGTTGATGGCCTCGACTGCCGCCATCACCGGCAAGAACATCAATCAGTTCTCTCCCGTCGCCCTGGTCTCCGCCGAGCCCTATGTGGTGACGCTCAACCCGGCCGTGCCGGCCGAGAATATCCGCGAACTGATCAGTTATGCCAAAGCGCATCCCGGCAAGCTTTCTTTCGGTTCCTCCGGCATCGGGGCCGCCTCCCATCTTTCCGGAGAACTTTTCAAGTCGATGGCGGGCGTGAGCATGATGCACGTGCCTTACAAGGGCACCGGCCAGGCCCTGGTCGATCTCCTGGGCGGGCATATCGGCGTGATGTTCGCACCGGCGCAGACAGTGCTGAAACAGGTGCAAGCCGGTGCGCTCAAAGCCATTGCCGTGACCGGCACAAAAAGCCTCGAGGCGCTGCCCAAATTGCCCACGGTGGCAGCCTCGGGACTGCCCAACTATCAGGCGGTGGGCTGGTTCGGGCTTTTGGCACCTGTGGCGACGCCGAAGGCAATCGTCGGCAAGCTGCATAATGACGTCAGCCAGATTCTCGCTCTTCCCGAAGTCGGCCAGGAAATGACGGAGAGAGGCGGCGAACCCGGCAGCGGCAGCGCAGAGGAGTTCGGGCGCTTCATTGCCGCCGATCAGATCAAGTGGTCCAAGTTGATGCAGGAAGCGGGTATCAGCCTCGAGTAAACTGCAGCGTCAGATTTCAGATTCCACCAGCAGGGGCCTATGCTCATGAAAATTGCCATTCTCGATGACTATCAGGACTGCGTCCGTCACCTGGACTGCTTCAGGCTGCTCACCGGCCACGAGGTCAGGGTGTTTACCGACAGCGTTTCCGGAGTTGCACAACTCGCCGCGAGACTGGACGATTTTGCCGCACTGGTTTTGATCCGCGAGCGGACTTCATTGCCGGCGCCGCTTTTGAAGCAGTTGCCCAGGCTCAAGCTGATTTCCCAGACGGGAAAGGTCAGCGGCCATATCGACGTCGCTGCAGCCACTGCCTTGGGCGTGACCATCGTCGAAGGCGTCGGCGATCCGACCTCGACGGCGGAACTGGCCTGGTCACTGATCATGGCCTCGGCCCGCAGGATTCCGCAGTATATGAGCCATCTCAAGCAGGGACACTGGCAGACGGCGTCACAGACCCCCCAGTACAATACCCTGGGCACGGTGCTGAAGGGCAAGACGCTGGGCGTCTGGGGCTTGGGCAGAATCGGCGGCCTGATGACCCATTATGGGAAGGCCTTCGGCATGAAGGTGATGGTCTGGGGGAGTGAAGCCAGCCGGAAAAAAGCGGCGGCCGATGGATTCATCGCGGCGGCGTCGAAAGAGCAATTCTTTGCCGAGTGCGATGTGATTTCAGTGCATCTTCGCCTGAACGATGCCACGCAGGGCTGCGTCACTGCGGCAGACCTGGCATTGATGAAACCCACCGCCCTGTTCGTCAATACCAGCCGCGCGGAACTGGTGGCGCATGGCGCGCTGGAGAACGCGCTCATCAGTGGCCGGCCAGGATGGGCGGCGCTGGATGTGTTCGAGAGCGAGCCCCTGCCTGCCGACGCAAAGCTGCTCCGCATGGATAATGTGCTGGCCACGCCGCACCTGGGCTATGTGGAACAGAACAGCTACGAACTATACTTCCGCATTGCATTCCAGAACGTCGTGGCCTTCGCCAACGGAACGCCGCAGAACGTGCTCAATCCGAAATCGTAGAACGTGCGGATGAAAAAAGGCCGCGTTGTTACGCGGCCTTTTTTGTGGGCGACCTTCCGGTGGAGACACCCGTACGGGTGCGGGCCGACATGTCGGGCTAAAGCCCGACCTATTTGACGAGTGCTGCGCCCACCTTGGCGACCACCTCATCCTGTGCGCCTGTGCCGCCCGAGCAGCCGATGGATCCTATCATCTTGCCGCCTTCGACGAGCGGAATGCCGCCGCGCGAGCCAATCATGTCGTCGAGCGTCATCACGTAGTTGATGCCAGCGTGGAGGGCATTCTCGAACAGCTTGGACTCGCGGCGGAACTTCACCGCGGCGCGGGCCTTGTGCATACTGATGTCGATGGAGGCGAGTTGAGCGCCGTCCATGCGCTGGAAGGTCACGAGATTGGCGCCCGAATCGTACACGGCGCAATTCATTTTCCATCCCTTCTGCTTCGAGTCGCCCACCGCGGCATTGAGTACGGCTTGTGCCCGCTCTAGAGAGATGGGTGCGCCGTAGGGGATGTCGAAGGGCATCTTATCTGCGACTTCATCGAAGTTGGGTTTTGGCGCCTGCGCTTGCGCACCGGTTGCCACCATTGCGCCCAGCAGGGCAATACTCATCACTGACTTAAACGACATGGTCTTCCTCCTTGAGTAATATTTAAGAAGGCCGGCGGCGGAATGCCGCCTGCCCCCGCTTACGACATCAATAAGCCAACGGGTTCGGGCGAATCTGCACCTTGAACACCTTGGGATAGGCTTCCTTGCCGCCTTCGCTGTGGAAGTTGGCGCGGGTTCCCGAAGTGGTCCAGATGCCGCGGCCCTTCCAGCCGGCCTTGGCATCGTCGATTCTGCCATCGACGTTTTTGGTAAAGAAGCCCATGGGATAAGGCACATGCATGCTGACGAACTTGCCCTTGACCAGAGCCAGCAAAGCCTCGCCGCCATTGGTCGAGGCGATCGGCACATCGGCGCCCAGGCCCAGGGTGTTGTAGCGGTCTACCCAGACGTAATAGGCATGCTCTGCGCTGCCCGGGGCATCGAGCCCCTTGAACTGCGGGCCTGGGAACTGGTAGAGCTTCCAGCCTTCTGGGCACTGCTTGCCTTCAGCCGTGGTCGGCCCGTTCAACGGCCCCTTGCATAGCTTGCGGTCGAAGCTGGCGAGGTGGCCGCTCGACAATACCGTCCACACGACACCCTTCAGGTCCACGTCCAGGCCGCGCGGACCGAAGGTCCCCTCTGGCGGCTGGTAGATCTCGGTCAGCGCCGTATGGGTCGGATCCGGGCCGGGCTTCATGCGCAGCAGGTAGCCGGGCTGGTCGACGCGCGAGAAGCCGCGGTCCATGGCCTGTCCCCAGATCGCGTCATCGACGGGACTCGGCTGCACGCCGTAGAAGGCCGCCATGACGCGCTTGTCCTTGTTCGGATCGAGCGGCTGATTGGCCTCGACATAGTCGTCGCGCTTGCCGTTGCCGTTGGTGTCTATGATCAGCGGCGTCCAGCCCTGCGACTTCACCTGGTCGTGGGTCGCAAGATACATCTTGGTATTGACCCAACCCACCACGCCGCTCATCGGCGGGCCGGCGCTGGTCCACAGGGTGTTGTTGGCATCCTGGGCGAAATAAACGTGATGGGTGGAGAAGCAGGTGTTGATCAGATCCCACTTCTTGGTTTGGGGATCATAGAGCGTGACCTGGCGGAAGGAGTCCTTGAGCGGCACCCTGGCCGAAGGATGGGCCGCGGCGTCCTTGCAGAAATCGGGATTGCTGGGTATCGGGCGGATTCTCGATGCGAACCACATCTTGCCCTTCTGATCCATGATCAGGTTATGGATGCTGGTGTGGCCGTCCCAGATCGGCTCCATTCCCCAGTAGGCCGAATTGCCGTGCGGCGCTTCGAGCTGGGAAGGGGTCTTCGGATCGAGGTAGGGCTGCTTGATGCTCGAAGCCACATGCTTGACCGGATCGAGCGTCGGGATCAAGTCCGTGCTCTCTTCGGGCGCGCCATAAATCAGGCCATGGGCATTGACCGTGGGCTTTCTCTTGTCTGTGGAAATTGAATCATGCATGTAGTACTTGGGATCGGACCAGTCCCACATGGTGTAGACCGCGTTGCGCTCCACGCCTTGAGGACGGCTCGGTTTGGCGAAGGGCAGTTCGCCGGCCTTCATGCGATCGGTCCAGTCGGCGAAGAGCGCCAGGGACTTCTCCGGACCGAGGGCGCCCAGGACCAGAGCCATATACTGTAGCGCTTGTCCTGCCTGGGTTCTGTTCGCCCAGGCGGTGAAGGAGTTGCCCAGCTTGGAGAAGGTTTCCGGGACTTCGCGGATTCCCTTGGTGCCCATGGCGTGGCAGGACTGGCAACCATTCTTGATGGTGTCTATCCAGGCCTGCTGGGATTTCATGGTGGGGGCGATGCCGTTGCCCTTGTCTCCGGTTCCCGGGAACTCGCTGGCCTTTGGCATCTCGAGCATGGAGTACCAGTACATGCCGGGATAATATTCGGCGGCGGCCTTCTCGGAAGGGGCGGTCACCGCCGTCAGTTGCAGGAGCTTGCCCGGTTTGGCTTCGACCTTGGCGGAGTCGACCAGACCATAGCCGCGAACCCAGACCTGGTAATTGGCCTTGGGCAGATCGGGAATGACGAATTGGCCCTTGTCGTCGGTCACGACGATCTTGGCGTATTTCGTCGGCAGATCGCGGGTCTCGGCAATCACCCAGACGCCGGCCTCGGGACCCTTGTCTCCGGTCACCACGCCGCCGATATCCTTGGCCGAGATTTTCACGGCCGCGGACTGGGCAGAAACGCCGTACAGTGATGCGGCCAGGACAAGCAAGGCCGCTAGCGATTTTCTTATGGACATCGGGGTCTCCCGTTTCTTATAGGCCGCGGTGCGGTGCACCACGGAATTGCTTTATGTTAAAACGATCTGGCAATCTACAGTCGAGACGTATTTGTGTCAAGCTAGTGCCCGTAGTTGCCGCAGGCAACCCAGGGCACTTGTGCCGCGAAGCGGCCTAGTGCCTACTACGTCTTGGGGAAGGGCCGCAGGCAACCCAGGACTCTTGTGCCGCGAAGCCTCGAGTAGGTCGGGCTTCAGCCCGACATCCGAAGGAGATGGTTTTGCTATGTTCAACCAAGAATGCCCGTTGTTGGGCTGAAGCCCGACCCACCCATCAATGAAATAGCTAGAATGCTTCATCATCACGAAAAAGGAGTCTGAATATGGCCGAAGAAGGATTTGAAGTGCCCAGTCCGCACGAGCATGCGCTCGAGCATGCTGCCGAGCATGGCGGCAAGGACAAGTTCGTCGGACGTATCGCCGTGACCACGGCGATTGTCGCCACCGTAGGGTCTTTGTTCTCCTATCAGGGCGGCGCGACGCAGGCCAATGCCACGATTTTCAAGAACAATGCTGCGATCAAGAAGACCGAAGCGGCCAATCAGTGGGCCTACTACCAGGCCAAGAGCAGCAGGCAGAACCTTTCAGAACTGGCCATCCTGCTGGTGCCGGCCAACAAGCAGGAGAAATTCGCGGCCGATGCCGAGCGGTATTCCAAGGAAAAAGCCGCGATCAAGACCGTCGCGGACAAACTTGATGCCGAGGCGAAGCAATGGGACGAGCGCTCCGATCATGAATTGCATACCCATCATCGCTGGGCACAATCCACGACCTTTCTGCAAGTGGCCATCGCGCTCTCCGCCATTGCCCTCCTGACCCGCAGGACCTGGCTGCAATGGGGCGTCTATGGGATCGCCCTGTTCGGCGTCTTCTGGGGCAGCGCCGCGCTTTTCTGAATATCGTTGAGCACACTGAAAGCAATTTAGCCAAGGAGTCTTGATCATGGGAAATAGTCAGAGACGTGAATTCATCAAGCGTTCCACCGCGCTCACACTGAGCACGGGTTTGGCCGGCTTCCCGGCCATCGTCAGGGGCCAGTCGGGGCCGGTCAAGATCGGGGTGCTGCATCCCGTGACCGGCGCGCTCTCCTATTCCGGGCAGTTGTGCCGGCTGGGGGCTACGATCGCCATCGACGAGATCAACGCCGCCGGCGGCATCAAGTCCTTGGGCGGTGCGAAAATCGAGACCCTCTTCGGCGATGCGCAGTCCAAGCCGGAGATCGGTGTTTCCGAAGTCGAGAAAATGAACGCCCAGGGCGTATCGGCCATCGTCGGCGCCTATGCCAGCGCCATCTGCCTCGCGACCACGCAGGCGGCCGCGAAATACAATATTCCTCATGTCGTCGATGTCGGCGTCGCCGACCAGATCGTCGAGCGCGGCCTGAAGAATGTCTTCCGCTTCGCACCCGGCTACCGCGCCGTTTCCCAGCAGGCCATGAACTACCTGCACATCATGAACACGCTGGCGAGAAAGCCGGCCAAGACCGTGATGATCATCCATGAGGAGTCGCTGTTCGGCACGGGCACGGCGAATCTGCTCTCGCAGCAACTTCCCGGCATGGGCTACCAGGTTCTGGAAGTGGTCAAGCACGCCAATCCGACGCGCGACTTCAACAACATCGTGCTGAGGATGAAGGCGTTGAATCCGGACATCGTCATCCCGGCAAATTATTACAACGAGTATGCGCTCCTGGTGCGCACCATGAAGCAGCAGAACGTGCAGCCGAAGGCGATTTTTTCAGTATTGGGCGGCGGCGCCTCCTCGTTCAAGTTCGTCAAGGAATTCCCCGACGTCGCCAACGGCATCATCGACTGCAACCACTGGTACAACCCGAAGGACGCCCGCGTCGCCGCGCTGCGCAAGAAGGTCGAGGCGATCAAGGACCAGTACTTCACCTACGAAGTGTTCCTGAACTACCAGTGCGTGTACCTGCTGGCCGACGCGATCGAGCGCGCGAAGTCGCGCGACCGGGACGCGATCACCGCGGCGCTGGCCGCTTCGACCTGGGACAGGCACTTCATGCCGTTCGGCCCGACGAAGTTCGTCGACGGCCAGAACCAGGGCGCGCGGCCGCTGCTGATGCAGGTGCATCAAGGCTGAGCATCGGTGGCTCTGCTCCTGCTTTCGGCAGCAGCGCCGGCGACTTGGTCGGCTTCGCCCAGGATGCACCCTTCCCCCACCGCTGCAGAAGCTGGCACCAATCCGCCTCTACCTCAAGACGGCCCACCAACTTCGTGCGAACATCGTGGCCATACTGGAGACT
>CAIYYX010000161.1 GCA_903930535.1 uncultured Sterolibacterium sp.
ACTATGCGTTCACCGCCATCCTCACCCCCTTCCTGATTTTCGCCCTGGCGGCGCTGGGGCTGAACATACTCACCGGTTACGCCGGACAGTTGTCCCTGGGAACCGCCGCCTTCATGGCCGTCGGCGCCTTCGCCTCGTACAATTTCATGCTGCGCGTCGAGGGCATGCCCATCCTGATCGCTTTCATTCTCGGCGGCCTGTGCGCGGCGGCGGTGGGCATCGTGTTCGGTCTGCCCAGCCTGCGCATCCGCGGTTTCTATCTTGCGGCGGCGACCCTGGCGACGCAGTTCTTCATCGTCTGGTGCCTGACCAAGGTCGGCTGGTTCACCAACTACAGTTCCTCGGGGGTGATCAGCGCGCAGAAAATCGTGATGTTCAATTACGTCTTCGAGAGCTCGATGAGCAAGTATCTGTTCGTGCTGGGCGTGGTCTCGGTGATGGCGCTCCTGGCCAAGAACATGGTGCGCAGCAATACCGGCTGGTCGTGGATGGCCATCCGCGACATGGACATGGCGGCCGAGGTCATCGGTTTCCGGCCGATGCGCACCAAGCTCATGGCCTTCGCGGTGAGTTCCTTCTATTGTGGGGTGGCCGGGGCCCTGTTCGCCTTTGCCTACCTTGGCACGGTGGAGCCCGAGGGCTTCAACCTGGATCTGTCCTTCAGAATCCTGTTCATGGTGATCATCGGCGGCCTGGGCAGCATCTTAGGCTCCTTCCTGGGTTCGGCCTTCATTGTCCTGTTGCCCATTGCCCTCAGTATTTCCATGCAGTTTCTCGAGCACTCGATAGGCCTGCCCCTGCCCTCGGGCATAGGCTCCAGCATCGAACTGATGGCGTTTGGCAGCCTGATCATCTTCTTTCTCATCGTCGAGCCCCATGGCCTGGCCAGGCTGTGGCAGATCGGCAAGGAAAAACTTCGTCTCTGGCCCTTCCCGCACTGAAACTTATGTGGTGGAATAGCCATTCAGCAGAACAGTTTTCAAGCGGCAACCCGGATTCAAACCTAGGAGGCGAGAAAATGAGATTCATAAGGAGAGCTTTGGCAGCAGCAGCTTTTGCGGCGGTGACCTGCTCCGCATTGGCACAGGAACAGTACATCCCGGCGATCGACTATCGCGTCGGGCCTTATGCGGCGGGTGGCTCGGGCTTCTTCGGCGGCGCCATCGACTACATGATGCTGGTCAATCTCAAAGGCGGCATCAATGGCGTCAAGCTGGTCTGGGAGGAGTGCGAGACGGAATACAATGCCACGCGCGGCGTCGAATGCTACGAGCGGCTGAAGAAGAATAAAGGCGGCGCCTCCCTGGTCGAGCCCTTGTCCACGGGCATCGCCTATGGCCTCCTCGATCGCGTCGGTGTAGACAAGATCCCGATGACGACGCTGGGTTATGGCCGCTCGGACGCCGCAGACGGCCGCGTCTTCCCCTATGTCTATCCTTTGATTACCAGCTACTGGAGCCAGGCTGCGGCCATGATCAAGTACCTCGGCGAAAAGGCCGGTGGGCTGGAGAAGCTGAAGGGCATGAAGATCGTGCATCTTTATCACGACTCCGCCTTCGGCAAGGAGCCCTTTCCGGTTTTCGAGGCCTATGCCAAACAGCTCGGCTTCGAACTCATCAAGCTGCCGGTGCCGCATCCGGGCAACGAACAGCAGTCGCAGTGGCTGCAGATCCGCCAGGCCAAGCCCGACTATGTGATCCTCTGGGGCTGGGGGGTGATGAACCCCACCGCCCTGAAGACCGCGCAGCGCAACGGTTTCCCGCGCGAGAAAATCCTCGGCGTGTGGTGGTCGGGTTCGGAAGAGGACGTGCTTCCGGCTGGCGATGCCGCCAAGGGCTATTCCTCGATGACTTTCAATACGCCGGGCAATTATCCGCTGCTGGACGAGATCAGGAAGAAGGTCTATGGGGCGGGCAAGGGCAATCTCGAGGACAATAGCCGCATTGGTTCCGTCTATCACATGCGCGGCATCACCGCAGGCATCCTCTGGGTCGAGGCGATCCGTCGCGCCCAGGAGAAGTATGGCAAGGGCAAGGTGATGACTTCAGAACAAGTGCGCTGGGGCTTCGAAAACCTGAATATCGATGCGGCCGCGCAGAAGACTCTGGGCGCCTTCGGCATGTTCCCGACCGTCAAGACGACATGCCTCGATCACGAGGGTTCCGGCGCCACCAAGGTGCAGCAGTGGGACGGCACCAAGTGGAAGGCCATCACGCCTAACTGGCTCACCGGCGACAAGGTCATGATACGCAGCATGCTGGAAGAGTCGGCCGCCAAGTACGCGGCGGAAAAGAAGATTGTGCCGCGCGATTGCGCCAAGGAAGGCTGATAGCTTACCCACCGGGGTGAGGCCTTCCTCGCCCCGGTCAAACACATGACTTCACAAACCCCAAGCCAGACAGTCGCTGCCAAGCCCTACTTGGCCGTGAACAACGTTGAAGTGATTTACGACCATGTGATTCTGGTTCTGAAGGGTGTGTCACTGGAAGTGCCCGAAGGCAAGATCGTGGCGCTCTTGGGCGCCAATGGCGCCGGCAAGAGCACGACCCTGAAGTCCATCTCGACCCTGTTGCATGGTGAACGCGGAGAGATCACCAAGGGATCGGTCGAGTTCCGCGGCGAACGCATCGATCATCTGACGCCCAACGAACTGGTCAGGCGCGGCATGGTTCAGGTGATGGAGGGACGTCACTGCTTCGGCCACCTGACCGTCGAGGAGAACCTCTTGACCGGCGCTTATACCCGCGACATTTCCCGGGCAGAACTCAAGGAAAGCCTGGAACGCGTCTACCATTATTTCCCGCGCCTGAAGACGCGCCGCGAAAGCCAGGCGGGTTACACATCGGGCGGCGAGCAGCAGATGACCGCGATCGGCCGCGCGCTGATGGCCAAGCCGACCATGATTCTGCTCGACGAGCCGTCCATGGGCCTGGCGCCGCAGATCGTCGAGGAGATTTTCGAGATCGTGCGCGACCTCAATGTGAAGGAGCGGGTGAGTTTTCTCCTGGCCGAGCAGAACACCACGATAGCGCTGCGCTATGCCGACCTGGGTTATATCCTCGAGAACGGCCGCGTCGTCATGGAAGGCGAAGCCAAAGAACTCGCCGCCAATGAAGACGTCAAGGAGTTTTATCTCGGCCTGTCTACGGGAGGGCGAAAGAGCTTCCGCGACGTCAAGCATTACCGGCGCAGGAAGCGCTGGCTGGCGTAGGAGTACTGCCTTCCTCCCGCCCTTCCCGGGGAAGGGGGTGATGGCCGCTCGCCGCTGGCGCGGCTCGCAGAGTTACGCTGCCCTCGCCTTGGGGCGGCCCGGCGGCGAGGGCTCCGAGTGTCGCTTTATTCCCCGTTAGAACCTCTCATCGGGACGCAGGTAGCGCCATTGCCCTTCGGGCAAATCGCCCAAGAGGACACTGCCGATACGGACGCGCTTTAAGCCGACGACGTTGAGGCCGACCAGTTCGCACATGCGGCGGATCTGGCGTTTCTTCCCCTGGCGCAGCACGAAGCGAAGCTGGTCTTCGTTCTGCCAGCTGATCTTGGCGGGCTTGAGCGCCTCGCCATCCAGGCTCAGGCCATGCTTCAAGAGGGCAAGGTTCTTCTCGGAAAGCACGCCCGTGACGCGCACCAGGTATTCCTTTTCGATGGCCGAGTCCTCGCCTATGAGCATCTTGGCGATGCGCCCGTCCTGGGTCATCACCAGCAGACCCTGAGAGTCGATGTCGAGCCGTCCCGCGGGAGCCAGTCCCTTGAGATGGGCATGACTGAATCGCAGCGGCGACTTATCGCCGGGGAAACGCGATTCCGCACTGATGAGACTCACGGCCGGACGATAACCGTCTTCGGGTTGGGCCGAGACATAGCCCACCGGCTTGTTCAGCAAAATCGTCACGCGGGCGAGCTGGGTCGCCTGCGCCGCCTTGCTGAGGGTGATTTTTTGATCCGGAAATATGCGTGAGCCGAGTTCTGTGATCGCCACGCCATCGACGAACACCCAGCCGCGCTCAATATAAGCGTCCGCCTCGCGGCGCGAACACAGGCCCTGTTCGGACATCAGCTTGGATACGCGTACCTTTTCCATTCAATTTCTTTCATAGCGCCAGGTCGGCATGCTACGCCTATCGTTCAGGATTGGCAGTGCATCCGAGGTGGAATCGCCCGGCTCATGTCCCTCGCCCTGCGGCATGGCGCTGCGCCTGCTCGTTGTGGCTCGGCGCTGCGCGGCAATGACGGGTTTTGCGACGGCGAAGCTCTATCCGCTGGCGCTGAAACTGGCTGCGGTGCCGCGCGTGGCCTGGCTGATTGCGGCCGGCACGCTGGCGGCGAACTTCTGAGATCTATTTCTTCTTGGTGCGAGCCTCGGGCTGGGCTGCCGGTGTGGCGCTTGCAGCGGCGGCGTCTGCCGCCTGCTGCATGAAGTTCCAAGGCCAGGGATTGGCCGCGGCCTCGCTGCTTCCCCCCGTCTGGCCCAAGGCCTGCATTGCGGCAAGCGTGGCGCGCTGCACCTCCAACCCCTGGATGGAGACCTGCAGCATGCCGAGGTTCATCTTCAGCCAGCCTTCCACCGCCTTGAGGTCGGCGATGCGCTTTTCCAGTTCATTCGTGTCCAGGGTCGGCGTGACCATGCCCGGGAGGGGGAAACCCATGCTGCCCCACATCGATTTGAGAAACTCGAGAGGATCTTGCGGTGTTTCGGACATAATTTTCTCCCATCCATTGCCACTAGAATATTACATCAACATCTGTCAGGGGGCTGGAATTACTGTAGACTACTCTAAGTCATAGAGCCCGATGGTGACGTCCGTGAAGAATATCCTGATTGTCGATGATCACGCGTTGGTGCGCGAGGGTTTGATGCAAACCCTGCTCCAGCTTGAGGAGGGCGTCACCTGCAGCGGCGCGGAGAATGCCGATGAGGCGCTGCGCCTCTTGCAGGAAGACGATTACTCCCTGCTGCTGCTCGACCTGATGCTGCCGGGCATCAACGGCATGGCTTTTCTCGGCGTGCTGCGCAAGCGCTACCCGGCGTTGCCTGTGGTGATTCTGTCCGCTCTCGATGACCCCGACACCATGGCGCGGGCGATGCGCCACGGCGCTTCCGGTTTCGTTCCCAAATCGAGTTCGGGCGAGGAACTGCTCGCCGCCCTGCGCCTGGTGCTGTCGGGCAGCGTGTTCCTGCCGCCGCACATGGATAAAGCCAGCGGCCGCTCGCTGACAGAGCGCTACGGCGTCACCGCAGGACAGATGCGGGTGCTGGAACTCCTGAGCCAGGGCAAGACCAACCGCGAGATCGCCGAGCTGCTGGGTCTCACCGAGGGTACGGTGAAGGTTCATGTCTCCGCCATTTTCAAGGCGCTCAATGTGACCAACCGCAGCCAGGCGCTGCTGATCATGAACAAGAACAAGCCGGCCAGGCTCTAGGCTGGCTAATAGCTCACAGGCACAAGCGGCCGCCTTGGGGAAACCTGAGCAAGTACAACTTCGTCATTGCGACTGCCGCTTTTGTCATGCGGCACTAGGCAGTGATTGAGGCGGGGGCGATCTTGTTGCCCGCCAGCGGCGCGGCAAGATGCGAGGACGCGCCTTCCTGATCGACGAAATCCTCTTCGATGGAAATCTGCAGCAAGTCGAGAACCTGATGCGCCATGCCGCGGCAGGCGTTCGCCAGTGGCGTCGGCAGTGCCGCAGGCAATTGCTTCTGCAGCAGCAGTTTGCTCGCCGAAAGGGTGTTCACGGGTTCCAGGATGCGGTCGCGGTAGGGCGCGAGATATTCGGCCACGGTTTTCTCTGCAGCCTCTTTTTGCCAGGCATTGCTCGGCCATTGCATGGGCACGGCATAGGCGCGCGGGAACGTCTCGAGGTCGCGAATCACGGTGCGGATGTCCTCGTGCGAATCCCGGAAAGGCAATAACACCAGATCGGCCAGGCCATAGAGTTTGCGGTCCATTTCGCTGCGGTTGCCGCCGCCATCGATGATGCCCAGCCACGCCTTGAGAGAACGGATCTTGTCGACCACCTTGGCCAGGGATTCGCGCGTGCGCGCATCCGCGGTCAGGTAGCGGCGTCCTTGCGGATCGAGCGGTTCGCGGTAGGTGTCGGTCAGCACGCATACCGAGCGTTTTCCAACAAGCCCCATTCCTTGGCAGAGCATGTGTGAGAGTGTGGTCTTGCCGGTGCCGCCCTTGTTGCCGATGACGCAGATGATGTCCGCCATATTGCCCCCTTGCCCGCTGTCGCAATGTTTCGCTCCGGGCTTACGTTAGGTAGCGATTATTGGCGAAAGGCGGGAAATACGATGCGGCGAAATGGTGGGCAATCGCGCCGCAAATTGGGCGAATGGATCAGCCCTTCATTCCCCCCTCATGCGATAGCAGTACAGCATGGTTTCGCGCCTATCGGAGACCGCCACGACGTCTTCGGTTTTCCCTTCGGGGACGGCGAAGCTGTTGCTTAGCAAAAGCGTTCCCTTGCGCATTTCGGTGCTCGCCTTCTGCATCAGGCGCGTCATGGGCACCGGCGAGAGGAAGGCATAGGCGACGTCGAAAAGACCCAGGTTGAGCCTCCAGAAATCGCCATAGCGAATGCTGATGTTGGGGAAACCGAGGCTGGCCAGTCTGGCCCACAGCCAGGGCAGCGGCGCGTGCTCGATGCCGAGGAACTCGCAATCGGGACGCGTGCGCGCGAGTTGCCGCAGCAGTCCGCCGTGGCCGCAACCCAGATCCACGACATGGCAGGGTCTGTCAGGCAGCAGCTTGGCGACGGCAGCAGCCGTCGCTGCATTGGAAAGATAGAGCGGCACCTGGCTCTTGTCGGTGCGCCAGTAGATGAGGAGAAGCAGGAAGAAAGCAGAGAGATACCAGGCCGGGTTGATGCCCGCTTGGCTCAGCCAGACTACTGCCGGCAGGAAGGCGAGATGAATGAACAGCCACCATTTCGGCGCCCCCAGCCTGTCGCTCGCCAGGGCCGCGCAAACTCCCTGCACCGTCGCCGCCGCGAGATGCAAGGAGAACAGCCTGGGGTAGGCGATCTCGATGATGGAGGCGGCGATGAAGCCGCCCAAAACCTGGGCGAGGATGGCGGTCTTCAGCGGTGACATTTTTCGCTCAGCGAGGCGGCAGGATTTTGCCGGGATTCATCAGGTTGTCCGGGTCGAGCGCATGCTTCACCGCGCGCATGACCAGGAGTGCGTCAGGGCCGTGCTCCTCTACGAGGTATTTCTGCTTGCCGATGCCTATGCCGTGTTCGCCGGTGCACGTGCCTTCCATGCGCAGGGCGCGCTCAACCAGTCTTCCCGCCAGTGCCTCGGCGCGTGCGACATCGGCGCTGTCGGCGGTATCGACGAGAATGGCCAGATGGAAGTTGCCGTCGCCGACATGGCCGACCAGAGGGGCCAACATGCCTGAGGCCGCGACATCGGCAGCGCTCTCCACAATGCACTCTGCCAGGCGAGAGATCGGCACGCAAACGTCCGTGGTCAGCGCCCGTGCCCCGGGCTTCAAGCCCAGACAGGCGTAATAGACGTCGTGACGCGCCTGCCAGAGGCGGCTTCTGTCTTCTGGCCGGCTCGCCCACTCGAAATCCATGCCGCCATGTTCGCGGACGATGGTCTGAACGGCCTCGGCCTGTTCCTTGACCCCGGCAGGCGAGCCGTGGAATTCGAAAAACAGCGTCGGCGCCTCGCGCAGTTCGGTCTTGCTGTGACGGTTGATGGCCTTGATCGCCAGGGCGTCCAGGAGTTCGATGCGGGCCATCGGAACACCGAGCTGTATGGTCTGGATCACGGCGTTTACCGCGTCGATAATCATCGGGAAGGCACAAACCGCGCAGGAGATCGCCTCGGGAATGGGGTATAGGCGCACGGTGAGTTCGGTGATGACGCCAAGAGTGCCTTCCGAGCCGATGATGAGCCGGGTCAGGTCGTAGCCAGCGGCGGACTTCCTGGCGCGACCACCGGTCTTGATGATGGCGCCGTCGGCCATCACCACTGTCATACCCAGGACGTTGTCGCGCATGGTACCGTAACGCACGGCATTGGTGCCCGAGGCGCGCGTCGCCGCCATGCCGCCCAGGCTGGCGTCGGCACCGGGATCGATGGGGAAAAACAGGCCCGTGCCGTGCAATGCGGCGTTCAGTTGCTTCCGCGTGACCCCGGCCTCTACCGTGGCGTCGAGATCCTCGGGTCGAACTGCGAGCACCTTGTTCATGCCGGAGAGGTCGATCGAGAGGCCGCCGTGGATGGCCAGGAGATGGCCTTCGAGGGAAGTTCCAGTGCCGTAGGGGATGACCGGGACGCGGTGGCTGCCGCAGAGTTTGACCGCCTCGGCGACTTCCGCAGTCGTCTGGGCGAACAAGACGGCGTCGGGCGGCACTGGCGGCAGGGAGGACTCGTCCTTGCCATGGTGGGCGCATACTGCGGCGGCGGTGGAAAATCGGCTGCAAAAGCGCCCGCTCATGGCGGCGATGAATTGTGGCGACGGCTGCGCGCGAGCATTATGATAGGTGTGCAATTCAGCATATCCTCGGTAAGTCGCCGATTCTACGCCGCTTTCTGCCGGTCTTTGATTTGACCCGTTGCCTGGCAACATCATACGGGCTTGACTTTCTACTCGGTAACGCCCAAACTTAGACGTTTCGCTGGAGGGGTTCCCGAGCGGTTAAAGGGAGCAGACTGTAAATCTGCCGGCTCTGCCTTCGAAGGTTCGAATCCTTCCCCCTCCACCAAAAAGGATTAGGAATAGGACTGGAACCGATGGCGGGCAGGAGAAAGAAAGAGTCTTTTGGCAGGGCGGGTGTAGCTCAATGGTAGAGCAGAAGCCTTCCAAGCTTATGACGAGGGTTCGATTCCCTTCACCCGCTCCAGATTGTTTTTTAGTGTGTCTGAGACGGTATCAACTCGGGCCCATGTAGCTCAGTGGTAGAGCACT
>CAIYYX010000162.1 GCA_903930535.1 uncultured Sterolibacterium sp.
CACCCGGTTTCGCTTGCCTTCGGGAGTTTTGTCCTGTTCCACCAGTTTCTTGAGTTCATCCATCCGCAATTGCGTTTGGACGGAATCATCGGAGACGGCGTCAAGTTTGACGAATTGGGTAAAGTTGGTGACGGCCTCTTCCCACATTTCCTCGGCATCGGCCAACCGCCCTAGGTGCAGGTAGGGCAGCGGACAGGAAGGATCGAGCGTGATAGCCTCCTGGTACCCTGCGCGGGCGGCGGCGGGATCTTTGTCGCGCTCAAAGCGCAATGCGGTAAGCTTGGCCTGGGCTTCGGCTCGGGCCCGGTCCGGTTTTGGCGAGGCGGGTTCGGCGGCTTTGGAGAACGTCAATCCAGCAAGCAACAAAACCAGGGCCAAGAATCGATTTTTTGCTATATTATGCACTCGGACAATACCCTAAGCCCTTCCGGGCAGCTTGCAAGTGTTATTTCGCTATGGGGCTATGCACTTGACGCCTGTGATGCCTTTGGCAGACTTCGGGTGTGGCCGACTACTCGTAAAGGGTTCGTGAGAATGTCATGTTTTCCGCTGGGCGGCTATCCGCCCTTATGAGTCGGCCCTCCATAATAGGATCGCCTTGATGGGCTAGCGAAGAGAAGCACAGCCGGGATGGGGACGCGGGGGGGCTTACTGAGCCCCAGGAAGTTCGAGCAATCTTACTGATAAAAGAGGACTGTCAGGCCAGACGAGGACCTGCTGATTCGGACTTTGGAAAGCCTGTGATTATGCGGAGATGCCGCACGATGCCTTCTCGTAAAGCTGCAGTAACGGCGGCAAATTCTGAGCCGCTGACTTACAGCCTCGGCATAATTGACACCTCAGCATAATGGGTGACCCCTTTACGATCTATTGAATCCACCATTCCATAATCCAATTTGAACCTTGTGTTAATTTCGCCGAGTCATCGTCCAGCGTCCGAATATTCCATCGTCGAAAGTAGGCGGAGTCCCTGGTTTGATCCACGTACCAGAACATTCCTCGCCAGGTATGGTGATGTCGCCAGCGAAAATAATTCCCTGTAGATCTTGAAAGACAATGCTGGTCTCGCCAGTCATCGGATCGACCACCGTAATGGTGACGTCCAAGTCCTGGCCGTCTAATTTGCCCTTGTAGGTGTACAAATTCGTTACGTACAACAAATTCATATCAAAACTGTGATAAAAAGCATAGGAATGAGTGTCGAAATCGTAAATCTCCATCTGGATATTCCAGTTGCCGGCGTAAAGTCCGTTTGTATTGCAACCGTATAGTCCGTAGTTGGCTGTAATTGTATTCGTCCAACCGTTCGTTGTGATAACGGTGGCAGTAACACTCCCACATACGCCCGGCAGCCAATGGCGGTCAACAATATAGGTCGCGCCGGTATTATACTTGCCGGTTTGGATGCAGCAGGGGCACCCTCGGCCATCATCCCAAATCGCCGGAAGGTAGATTATCCCGTCGTGATCAAATTCAAACGATACGCTCGCCAGACCGGCATTGAGCGCGCATGTATTGTGAACGAACATGGCGAAGGTTCTTGAATACTCGCTGGGTACATGAAAGACGTAATACTCCACCGTGGGGGTAGGCCACCACCAAAGGTCTGGGGGATACGAGATGCGGTCGACACGCGCGTATTGTTTGTCGGCAGCCATCTGGGGTGCCGTTTGCCGGAGGACCAGCCCGGTGGCATTGCTCAGCACCTGATATACCACGGCGGTCGCATTGGAACTTAGTCCGACTTGGATGATCTGGTTGACTCGGTCAAACAGCCCTTCGACATCTAAACCACTCGAATCGGTCAGACGGCAGGTTTGATCATAGATAGCCAGATATGCTGGTTGACCTACTAATTTCCAGGCACCGTCAGCAAAACTAGGGATCTTTTCAGGCGAGCAGCGCACCCACAAATTGGACAGCGGTTCACTCACGAGAAACGGATTCTCGAATTGAGGTAAGTAGTTCGACAATGTTAGGTTTCCTGGCTAAACCCTTGCCCAGAATTGAGTTGTGAACGAAGTTTGAGGGTGTAACAA
>CAIYYX010000163.1 GCA_903930535.1 uncultured Sterolibacterium sp.
CAACCGACAGAACAACCGACAGAACAACCGACAGAACAACCGACAGAACAACCGACAGAACAACCGACAGAACAACCGGTGGAACAACCCTCGGAGCAGCCTTCCGAACGCTCAACCACTTGGCCCTTGCCCTGAGTGCCGACTGTGTTGACGGCCAGCTTGTCGAGGGAAGCCTTTTCGGCGGTCGGTGCGGCGATAACGAACCTTGAGTCCGCAGCGCCGAGACCGCTAATTTCGGCGGCGGTGGCGGTCTGGGCTTTGGCAACTAGGCCACCAGCGGAGGCATTAAACGACACGGCACACACTGCAGCCAGTAGAGTGACCTTCAGAAATTTGGCGATACGCATAAAACCTCCTTGTGAGTTGATGATAGGTGGATACTGGCCTTCATTGTTCACACTGTCAACTAAACGAAGGGTCTAAACGAAAGTTATAGACGGTTATAGCCGCAAGCTCTGACTTATTTCTTGGTCAGGCTCTCTACCTGATTTGCCAACCCTCCGACGTCCCACGTTGCGCTGCCTTCTAGGCGCGCCATGACCATACCTTGTGGAGAAATCAGTACAGTGGTCGGAAGCCCGCGCAGAGCGTAGTCTCGGAAGCCGCGTTTATCGGTGTCGTAGAGGATTTTGACCTTCGAGAGCTTCAGTTTTTCCGCGAAGGGACGAACTTGTGCCGGACCACCTTCGTCTTGGCTGATGGCGATCACCATAACGCCTTGTTTCTCCAATTTAGCGGCTAGACGGTCGAGCGCGGGCATTTCTTGCAAGCAGGGCGAGCACCAGGTGGCCCAAAAATTGACCAGGATATACTTTCCCCTAAAGGCTGAAAGTGCAATCGGCCGTTTGCCATCACTGAATTGAGATTGTGGCGCTGCTACGCTTCCCGGCACCGGTTGCATCTGCTTTGTCTCAACCGCCACCGCTTGATGAGTTGCTCCAACTAAGACGAAGACAGCAAGGAGTGGTACCAAGAGTGACATAGCAGTGATTCGGCTAGTTGGCGTGACAGTCGGCAATTGCCGTTATTCGGCGGATGATAGACATAGTTTCACATTCGAGACAATGCTTCAATGGCTTGTGAAGAGAGGACCTTGCAGTCGAGCTTTGCCGTGTGCCCTGTTGATTATCTTAACAGATAGGCGTTGCGATGTCCGTGGCTCGCTTTGTACCCTCGTTGCGCGCCTCGCATAGATTGGCAGCATCGCAGGAGGCCACAGCATTGGTGCTGGCCAGGTGCGCGTGCCGAAGTATCTTTTCAAACTCGTCCATGTCCAGAACAAGAACCGGGTATGGGCGCACTGGAGCGAGAACGACAACGCTGCCAAGGCATCAAAGCCGATCAGCTACCCAGAGTTGGTGAAGCGCACGGGGATTGAGTTTCTAACGGGGGTGAGGCCGGACGAGTGAATCGTCTCGGCACCAGACGGCGCAGTCTTCCATCATCTGGGGGCGTTTCTCGAGCATGTCCTGGCGGCCCTCAAACATTGCGGACAGTGTTGGCCGAACTATCGAATTTCTATTACTGCATCGCCAGCCGCCAACATGTCGCGTAATGAAGGCAGAATTCTGTAAAATGCTTCCAGCAATTCGTTCTTCCGGCAATTGCCGAGCCGAACCCAGACTACTTGCGGAGGGATGCTACCTTGCCTAATGGCGAGTGCGTGAAAATCTTCGTCCTTGCTGATGATGGTCAGCCTGTGTTCAGTTGCGTACTGCCAAATAATTCTGTCATCGGCAGCCGCTAGCCCGAGATCTTGCACATGAGTGCATTCAAAACCGTTTTTCGCGAGATATCGAGCCAGCGCCAGCGGCAACTGATTGTCTACCAGCAATGTCATGCAGCAATCAGAATGGCATGGTCAGTTTGGGCTGCTGCATATTCAAGCGCCGCCAGAATGTCGTTTTCTTCGAGGAAAGGGTAATCCTCGAGGATCTCCTGATGGGATGCCCCCGCACCAAGCAAGGCCAAGATATCTGTGACACGAATGCGCTGACCGCGAATGCAGGGGCGCCCGCCGCATTTCCCCGGTTCAATGGTGATTCTGTCTCGCAGACTAGGTTTCATGGCAATCCCAGAGTGGTTGGCTCATACGCGAGTATGACGTTCATCATCCTGATTAGCAATATGTTCCTCCCGCCCGTCACGCAGCAGTCTTTCGCGTGACCCGTACAGTCATTGGCACAACATTCTCAGCGTTTTCGCTGGTGAGTAGTTCAAGTCGCGCCCCAAGCAAGGTCCACGCTTCCGCCATCTCGGTATCGTGGTCGTAGCGTTGATAGATCCGTGCCATGCGGTTCTGCTCGAGGTGATTGAGGCATCGCTCGATTACATCCTTATCCACCCGTAGCGATCGCATGAGGGTTGCGCCGGTGCGCCTCAGATCGTGCGGCGTCCAGGCCCCTCGAGACAGCAGCAGAACCGCGGAACACGTTGAGCGACCTTTTAATGGGACGGTTCGTTGTCGGTCGTGAACTTGTTTTGAGATCGCCTTTTCATCCAAATGATCTTTGCCTTGGGTATTGGGTATGACCCACACGGGCGACGTTTGAAGCGTCTTTAGCGCCTCGAAATGCTTCGTGGCGAAGTCGGATAGAGTAATGAGGTATTCGCGCTTGTTCTTGGCAACATCAGGTGGAATGCGCCATTGCCGGGCGGTGAGATCGAGGTCTGACCATCGCGCCTGTGAGATTTCGCCAACCCGGCAGCACGTTGCTAACATGATCCAGATGGCGGCCTCGGTCGTTGGGATGAATTTGGCACTGGGCATCTTGCGGTTGAGCTCCCGGATTTCGTCCTCGCTCAACACGCGCTCGCGCTCGACTTCCTTGCCACCGAAGTCTGCCTTCTTCAGAGTTGCTGTGGGGTCGGCTTCGATCCAATCGCGAGATAGGGCAAAGAGAAACATTTGGCGCGTAAGCGATAGGAGGAGGTTCACCATTCGTCCGACGCCACGCTCCTTGGTCTTGTCCAGCATGGCGGCAATGTGTCGCTTTTTGACGTCCTCAACCGCCATGGTGCCGAGTTCTGGCAGCATAGTTAAGCAAAGCCTGTTGGAGTCGTGTAGGGTCCCCCATCAGGTTGTGAGGTAGATGCTCGTTCTCGATCAGTAAATGAAGTCCCTTGTCCTTGGCACGGTTAAAAAGAATCGAACTGACATTTGCCAACAAGCTGCTGATGACAACCGGCGCTTCTTCAAGCACAAACTTGCCGGCTTCTATCTTTGAGAGGTCGAGGACGTCGTTGATGATAGCCAACAAGTGCTGTCCGGATGTATCGATTGTGTTGAGTCGTTTCTCTTGCTCGGTTGTTACGCCTTCACGTCGCAAGATATTCGCCATGCCGATGATTCCATTCATCGGGGTGCGAATTTCGTGGCTCATGTTGGCTAAGAATTGGCTCTTGGCAAGGTTGGCGGATTCGGCAGCGTCACGAGCTGCGGCCAGTTCGGTAGTTCGGGTCACTATCTGTTCTTCCAGGTGGTTGCGATGCTGCAATAGCTCTTCGTTACTGATAACCAATTGCCTGGCCACGGATATCTGGCGATTCCACAAACTCCAGATCCACCATGCGCCCAATGCAGTGATCAAGGCAAAGCCGGCTAGCAAAGCCAAAGTGACATTGCGCTCGGCATTCCACCTCTTCAGGTAATCCTCGGTAGCCAGACCCGCAAGAATGTAAAACGGTGCTTTTTCCAGGCGATGAATGGTGATGACGCGTGCAGTTGCATCAAAGGGAGTAATCGTGTGATAAGTGGCATTGGACTTTCCGGAGCGGGCCATATCGACAAATTCCTTCGACACTGCCTTGCTGCCGATCTCCATGGTCTGGTTCATTGTCTCCGGTTGCCGAACGACGAGACCAAAATCTTTGTCGCGGACAGTCAGCACACCTCTGGCACCGATGTCATAACCAGACAGAAGGAGACGTAGGTAGTCTATCGGAAGGGATGCCGAAACGGTTCCGGCGAAGGCGCCGTCAGAACTACTAACGCGGCGATTAAGAGAAATAACCCATTTTTTTGAGACACGACCTAGCATCGGTTTGGAGATGATTAAATCTAAATCTGCCCGCTCCCGGTGGGCAATAAAGAAATCACGGTCCAGATAACTGGCCGTCGCTCCCTGCCCGGTCCCGGGACCGAGATAGACATCGCCCTGGGCATTGGTCACACGAATTCCTTCGACCTCGGGAATGCGCCTCATTTGACGGCTGATGAACGCATTCGCACGCTCGACACTGAAGTTTCCTCCGTTCTTCATGTTTTCGAGTTCATCGACGACGTTGTTTATGGCTACATCGACTTTCTCAAAGATGGAGCTAATCTCCCCATCTGCTGCTTCGGCCAGATTGCGGGTTTGTAGCTCGATCTGTTGGGTTTCCAGATCAAGACTTTTGAGCAGGCTAACTCCTGACAGGGAGGCCACGACAATGTTGATCACTATGACACCCAGCACAAGGCGACGTCCGAATCGCGTAGGCGCTATTGCACTAACAATCATGTGTCCTGAGCCGGCATCGCTTGTTAGGTTTCATCAAAACCGGATAAGGCTGTTTGAGGAGCGAAACCGCGCATGGCTTTGATCTGTTGATCAAAGGCTCAGAATCGCGTGACTTAGACGAAATCATCTATGGAATGCTATCAATGGCCCTATGCATAGCGTTTGATCTATGACAAAAGATGGAAGTTCAGTTTGATAGCAAGGCAGCACCCGTTGTCGCTAAGAAGACCAAACCAGCTACTCGCAACGTTTTTTATTGAACCCTGAGAGGCGGTGTAGCTGGGTGCAGAAGTGCATTCATCCTAGGTGAGCGGCTGCAAACGCTGCACATCCGACTTCCAGGCGCGAATCGATGATCGCGCCAAGCCAGTGTCCGCTCTCGCGCTGAGCCGATATTTGAGCGTCGGCAATGGCGCAAAACCGCCGGCGTCGGGTCCTGGCCGGGTCCGGGAGTTGGCTGTCGACCTCGTTTGCCGGCGTTCGCACATTGCCGAGAAATAATCAGCGTTTCAGTTGCGATTGGTTGCAGGCACTCCCTGTGGCTTGACCAACGGCGATGTAATCCAGGCCAAGCAGGAAAATCAAAGTAAGGTCTTGCTATAGAAATCGAACATTCTCTCAAACGCTTTCTTGGCGCAAGCTACGTCATACACTTCCGGGCGACTCTCGTTGCAGAATGCGTGAGCGGCGTTGTAGCGAAATATTTCCGGCTTCTGGCCGGCAGCGCGCATCGTCTCCTCAAGTTGATCGACAGCTTGTGGCGTGCACCAATCGTCCTTACTGGCGAAGTGTCCCTGAAACGGAATATGGATCTTCGCTGGGTCAGCAAACTCCTTTGGGGGTATCCCGTAGAAGCAGCACGCCGCAGTGATCTCAGGGACGTGGACGGCAGCAGCAATGGTCAGTGCGCCACCCATGCAGAATCCCATGACGCCGACCTTACTCGCATGCCCCTTCAAATAGAGCGCAGCCCCGCGGATATCCTGATGTGTCGCACCAGGGAAATCCAGTCCATTCATCAGGTGACTAGCCTCGTCCGGATCCTGAGTAACCCGTCCTTGATACAAATCTGGAGCTAGCGCGGAAATACCGGCTGCGGCAAAACGGTCAGCAATACCGCATATCTGTGCATTGAGCCCCCACCACTCCTGAATGACGATTACGGCAGGCTTGTTAGCACCCGCATCGGCGAAATAACCCGAACAGTCCGTGCCATCGGGTCTCTTGAATTTGATCATATTGGTCATCGATTTCTCCTTATGCCCAGTGCAATGGAAAATCTACGGCGATTGTTCATTCTCGCCCTGGTATTTTCATGGGATAGCGGCTTTAGCGGAAGGTGTTGAAGTTTCAATTATCAACTTTACCATCAAAGCTGGTCCGATGGCCGCTATGGGGAGCAAGCGTGGGGGACGGCTACCGATCCGCCGAGAGGCGGGTTTTTTCTACTTCGAAAAAAAGCCGCTCAATCCTGGCGGCCTTCGTGCTTCCGATACGCTTCCGGTAAGCCTCGTGCTTGCGGATAAAACAAGGTAACTACTTGGCTTTCTGGGGTGGACGACGGGACTCGAACCCGCGACAACTGGAATCACAATCCAGGACTCTACCAACTGAGCTACGTCCACCATTGCTGCTAACTTTCGCCGCCACCATCGATCGGATGGTGTGCCCGGCGGGAATCGAACCCACAACCCCCAGCTTAGAAGGCTGGTGCTCTATCCGGTTGAGCTACGGGCACCCGTCGGTCACTGGTCGGGGCGAGAGGATTCGAACCTCCGACATCTTGGTCCCAAACCAAGCGCGCTACCGGGCTGCGCTACGCCCCGAGAGGCAGGATTCTACCGGCAGCGGCGAATGAGGTCAATGAGCCTCTTGATGCGGCCGTCCCGATTGGGGCTGATGTTTCTTGACATTAATTGGTCGAACGATCATTATCTTCGACGGACGATATTAGGCAATGTCTGAACAAGTCGGTCATCGCGAGCCACAAAGGGGCGTGGCAATCGCAATGACGAGGTTGTACTTGATCGGCGTTTCCTTAGACTAACGTGTTCTCTTGGAGGATTGAGTAATGGCGAACTTTGGCACGGTGGGAATGGACTGGCAGCAGCGCGTCAATTGGGACAGGATGCGCACCTATCGCCTGGAGCGGGCCAGGGAGCGCATGAAGGCGCACGGCTTGGGCGCGATGCTCTTGATGTACGACGAGAACATCCGCTATGTCACCTCGACCCTGACGCCGGGTTGGTGCAAGTTGAAGCCTGGCCTGCGCTACGCGCTGCTGTGCGGCGACGATGCGCCGGTGATGTTCGAACAGGGCGACGTCGGCTTCCAGCTAGAGCGCCACAGCCCCTGGATTCCGAAGGAGAACATCAAGCACGCCTTCCCCTGGATCAAGGGCGCGGCGGGTCCCGCCTCGATCATGCAGGTGACCAAGTTCACCAAGGGCATCATCCAGGAAATGAAGAAAAGCAATGTCGCCGGCATGAAGCTCGGCGTCGATTTCGTGGACATCAACATGGTCCAGGTGTTCAAGGACTACGGCATCGACTGGGTCGATGGCATGACGCCGATGATGGAAGCGCGCGCCATCAAGAACGTCGATGAGCAGGAGTGCATGCGCATGGTCGGCGCCATCGGCGACGCGGCGCACTGGGAGTGCCTGAAGTTCCTGAAGCCAGGTCTCACCGAGAATCAGGTGACGGCGCACATCATGGAATTCCTCTATTCCATCCCGGGCATGGAGGACGTCGAGGACGTCATCGTTTCCTCCGGACCCAATACCTGGCCGAACTGGCGCAACTTCTCCGACCGCATCATCAAGCCGGGCGACATCGTCTTCATCGATCTCGCGGCGCTCACCTGGAACGGTTACAAGTCGTGCTATTACCGGACCTATTGTGTCGGCAAGGAACCTTCGCAGGAACAGAAGGACATCTACGCGACGGCTCTGGGATGGCTCTACGACGCCATCAAGACAGTAAAGGTCGGCGCCACGACGAAGGACATCGCCTCGAAATGGCCTTCCGCCATGGAGACCTGGGGCTACGAGGACGAGGACCAGGCGGCGGCCAATCTCTGGGGTCATGGTCTCGGCCTGGCGCAGTACGACACGCCCGTGATCTCGCGCATCTGGTCGCTCGATTTCCCGGTCGAGATCCGGCCCGGCATGGTGTTCGCGCTGGAGACCCAGCACGGCAAGAAATACGAATGGGGCGTGCGCATCGAGGAGATGATGATCGTCCATGAGGACCGCATCGAACTCATATCCGGCTTCCCGGTCGAGCAGATCACCGTCGTCGATCCGATGCCCGGCTACTCCAGCTTCATCAAGTATTAACAGTCCCACTCCTTCCCCCAAGGCTACGTAAAGGGGGAAGGAGACAGCAAGGTCGTGAAAGTCCCCATGGAACATTTCGTTTTTCCGATGACAGCACCTGCTGCATCGGATGTCGATCGCGTCGGGCCCAAGGCTGCCAACTTAGCAAGCCTCGGTTGCGTCGGCCTGCCCATTCCCGACGGCTTCTGCCTCTCGGCCGACGCCTATCGCGTGCAACTTACATCCCTGGGGCTTGACCTCACTGCGCGCCGCGGCACCAACGACGCCGAAGTGATGGCGGCGCGCAAGCAGGCCATCGCCATCCGGATCGGGCTGCTCTCACGGCCCATCGTCCCCGAGATTCTCGAGCCGCTGCTGGAGTCCTGGCATGCGCTCACCGCACGGGCGAATGGTGCCGCCACGGTGGTGCGCTCATCTTCGCTCGTCGAGGACCGGTTCGGCTCGAGTTTCGCCGGACAGTTCGAGAGTTATCTGGGTCTGGACAACGAGGCGGATTTTCTCACTGCCGTGCGCGCCTGCTGGGCGGCCCTCTGGTCGCCGCGTATTTTGCGTTACATGATGAACCATGACGCGAGTCCGGCCGACACCGCGATGGGCGTGCTCATCCAGCCTCTGGTCGCCGCGCGCGCCTCGGGCGGGGGTCTCAGCCGGACTGCCGAAGACGAGATGCTGCTCTCCGCGACCTGGGGGCTGGGCTCGGCGATTGCCCAGGGCGAAGTCGTGCCCGACCGCTATGTGCTCTCGGCAGAAGGAAAACTCCTGTCCAGCGAGGCCGGGCGCAAGAACCACAGCGTCGGCTGCCAGCACCACGGCGGTAAAGGTTCCGCTACCCAGGTCCTTTCCGGCGATGTCGTCTGGGAAATGTGCCTGGATAGCGAGCAGGCGATCGAACTGGGCGGCTATCTGCGCCGAGCAGAGAAACTCATGGGCATGCCTGTGGAAATCGAGTGGTCAATGGACGACACGGGATTCAAGCTGCTGCAGTCGCGCCCGCTGCACATGGAGCCCGCCCATGTGCCCGACGAGATCTGGCTTTCTCACCCGAAACTCAATGGCCAGCCGGCAGGCGTGGGTTGGGGCACAGGCCGCGCCTGCGTCGTCACTTGCGAATGCGAACTCTCGCGCGTGGGACCCGGTGACATCCTGGTGACCAAGGTCGCCGGTCCTGCGCTCTCGCGCATCTTGACGCGCGTCGCAGGCGTCGTGGCGGAACTGGGCGGCAGCACATCCCATCTCGCCTCTCTCGCGAGAGAGCGCGGCATACCCATGGTCCTGGGCGTGCATAACGCCACGCAGCGCATCCCCGACGGCAAGCACACCGCCGTCGATGGCGTTGCCGGCATCGTGCGCTGGATGGCCTGATGAACGCCTTGGCCAAACCCCGCATCTATATCACCCAACCGGTGGCCAGGAGCGCGATTGCGCGATTGCGCGCAGTCGCAGATGTCGAGTGGAATCCCGATCCCTTGACCATCATCGACAAGGTTTCCCTTTGCCATGAGGTGGCCAAGAGCGACATCCTGTTTTGCCTGCTGCACGACCGCATCGATAAGGATGTCATCGCTGCGAACCCCAAGCTCCGCGCCATCGCCTCGATGAAAATCACGCCCTCCGACATCGACGTGAATGCGGCGACCGCAAGACGCATTCCGGTCACGGTGATCCCGGCCATGGTCACCGAAGCCACGGCAGACATCCACTTCGCGTTGCTCCTGGCGGTTGCCCGCCGCGTCGTCGAAGGCGATCGCCTGGTGCGCAAGGGCGTATTCCCAGGCTCGCAGTCTTCCTATCTTGAATCCGCGATGGTCTCGGGCAAGACGCTGGGCCTCGTGGGTGGCGGCGGCCGCATCGGTCGCGCGGTGGCCAGGCGCGCACGCGGCTTCGGCATGAAGTGTCTCTACTGGGGACCGCGCCGTCGTCCCGAAGCAGACGAGATTGAATCGGGCATCACTTATGTCGGTCTGGATGAACTTCTCTCCCAATCGGACTTCGTCTCCCTGCATACGCCGCTGAATGAAGAGACCTATCACCAGATAGGTGCGAGGGAATTAAGCCTCATGAAGCCGACGGCCTTTCTCATCAACACCGCGCGCGGCGCCATTGTGGACGAACCGGCATTGGCCGCAGCACTTGCCGATCACAAAATCGCAGGCGCCGGCCTCGACGTGTTCGAGAACGAGCCTCATGTGACGCCGGCCCTGCTCACCATGACCAACACCGTGCTCACACCCCACCTGGGCAGCGCCGTGGCCGAACTGCGCGAGACCATGGCCCATGTCGTGGTGGACAACATTCTGGCAATCCTGGAGGGGCGCGCGCCTCCCAACTGCTGGAATCCCGAGGTTTATAACAAATAGGTCGGGCTGCACCCGACCTACAGGAGAAGAAACATGGAAGCCAAGGTTGTGGTCACCGACTATGTCTGGGAATCGCTGGACGTCGAGCGGGAGATTCTGAAAGGGAAAGCGAAACTGGTGCCGCTGCAGACCAAGAAGCCGGAAGACTTCCTGGCGGAGGCTGCGGATTGCGACGCCCTGCTCAACACCTATGCCGGCCCGATCACGGCGGACGCGATCGCCATGATGCCCAAGTGCAAAATCATCGCCCGCTACGGCATCGGTGTCGACACCATCGATCTGGAGGCGGCGACCGCGGCTGGCATCATCGTCACCAACAATCCAACCTACTGCATCGAGGAAGTGGCGGAAGACGCCATGGCGTTGTTGCTCGCCTGCGCCCGCAAGGTCGTGTTCTTCGACCGCATGGTGAGAGCCGAGCGCTGGGAGGTCCCGCCTGGCAAGCCCATCTTCCGCGTCGCGGGAAGCACCCTGGGCCTGCTCGGCTTCGGCAATATCGCAAGACAGGTGGCGATCCGTGCTGCGGCCTTCGGCATGCGCGTGCTCTTCTCCGACCCCTTCATCAAGCAGGGACAGTATGACGCGCCGGGAACCAAGGTCGAGTTCGACCAGTTGCTAGCCGAGTCGGATTTCGTCTCCCTTCACCCGCCGCTCACGCGCGACACCCGAGGGGTGATGAACGACGCCGCTTTTTCCAAGATGAAGAAGACGGCCTATCTCATCAATTGCTCGCGCGGCCCGGTGGTCGATACCGCTGCCCTGGTCAGAGCCCTGGATGCCAAGGCAATCGCCGGCTGCGCGCTCGACACCACGGATCCCGAGCCGCTGCCCGTTCCCCATCCCTTGCGTGGGCGTGAAAACGTCATCATCAATCCGCATGCCGCCTGGTATAGCGAGAAGGCCATGGAAGGGCTTCAGGCCGGCGCACCCAACGAGGTCAGACGCGTGCTCTCGGGCGAATGGCCGATCAATGTGGTCAATCCGGCGGTCAGAGGAAAGAACCGGGCCGGTCTTTGAAAGTCATATCAATCAACCATAGGGGTCACATATGAAACTCGTTCGTTACGGCGCTGATGGCAAGGAGAGGCCGGGCTTGATCGATTCCGAGGGTTGCCTGCGCGATCTGTCGGGCTCGATTTCGGAGATCGACCGCGAAGCGCTGTCGCCAGCCGGTCTGGCGAGACTGAAAAAGCTCGATGTCAGTACCCTGCCCCTGGTGGTCGGAAAACCGCGTCTGGGCGTACCCCTGACCTGCATCAGCAAACTGGTCTGCGTGGGTCTTAACTATCGCGATCACGCCGAGGAAGCAGGCATGGCGATTCCCACCGAACCGGTCCTGTTCATGAAGGCCACGACCTGCATCAACGGCCCCTCCGACCCCGTCATCATGCCCAAGGGCTCGGTGAAGACGGACTGGGAGATCGAACTGGGCATCGTCATAGGAACCCTTGCGAAAGACGTTCCGCTCGCGCGGGCCAACGAGCATATCGCCGGCTTTGTCGCGGTCAATGATCTTTCCGAGCGCGCGTTCCAGTTGGAGATGGGCGGCCAGTGGGACAAGGGCAAGGGTTGCGACACCTTCGGCCCGATCGGCCCCTGGCTGGTCACCCGGGATGAAATCAAGGATCCGCAGAATCTCGACATGCACCTTGAGGTCAATGGCCGAACCATGCAGAAGGGCAACACCCGCACCATGATTTTCACCTGCGCCGAGATCGTGAGCTACATCAGCCGTTTCATGACGCTTTTGCCCGGCGATGTGATCGCGACCGGCACGCCGCCCGGTGTCGGCCTGGGCATGAAGCCGCCGCAATATCTGAAGGCGGGCGACACGCTGCGTCTGTCCATCGAGGGGTTGGGCGTGCAGGAACAAACGGTTCTCGCTGCAAAATGAAATACACTCTTTCTGTGAGCCTGCAAAAGGGCCCTCGTTAGATCATCTACCAACAAGAGGAGACATAATGAAAAAGCTATTAGCCTTATTACTCTGCGCGGCTTTGGGGCAAGCCCTGGCAGCCGATCCGACTAAGATCAAGGTGGGCATCCTGCTGCCGCTCACCGGCACCTTTGCCGCGGTGGCAGAAACCCAGAGGGACGGCGCGCTTCTGGCCGTCGAGGTGATCAACAAGAAGGGCGGCCTGTCCATGCCCTGGGGCAAGGTTCAGGTCGAAGGCGTGGTCGAGGACGACGAAGCCAAGCTGGATGTGGGTGTGCGCCGCTACCGCTACATGGCCTCTGAAGGCGTGAAGGGTGTGGGCGGCCAGACCTTCGCGCCGCTCGCCTACGCGATCAATGCCGTGGTGCAGAAGGAGCCCATGCCCTACTTCCCGGTCTGCGTCATGTCCAAGGATGCCTACATGAAGGGCAAGCTGGCCGACTCCACCTTCTCCACCGCCTACAGCCCCTGGACCGTCGGCTACATGGCCGGCAGAGCCGCTGTCCAGACACTGCACAAGAAGAAGATTTTCTTCCTGGCGCGCGCCGACAGCTGGGGCTGGGACATGCGGGACGGAGTCAAGGCTGCAGCCGCAGAGTTCGGCGCCGAAGTCATCGGTTACGATGAGGTGTCGCTGGGCACCAGCGAGTACACCACGGTGCTGCAGAAGGTCAAGGCGGCGAAGCCCGATGTGTTCATCGCCTCGCAGTTCGGCGGCGATGCCGTGGCGCTCCTGAAACAAGTGCAGCAGATGGGTCTGGCCAAGGAGATGACCATATTCAGCGCCTTCATGACCAATGTCGTGGGCAAGGCCATCTCGCCGGAGGCGTTGGACGGCGTCTACTCGATGCATTATTTCTACTACGATCTTTCCGGTTTCGAAGACAAGGAAGCAGCCAAGAGCGCCAAGGAGTTCACCGATCTCTATCGCGCCAAGTACAAGACCCCGCCCGATGCCTATGCGGTGATCGCCTATACGGCCTACATGGAAATGTTCCGCGGCTTCGAGGTCGCCAAGTCCTTCGAGCCGGCCAAGGTGTCCGCAGCCCTGATGGCCAACAAGGGCGCCTTCAACACCGTCAAGGGACCCGCGGCATGGCGCGAAGATCATGTGGCGACCTACAAGCACGCGGCCTTCCTGGTCAAGGGCAAGGGACCCACAACGCGCAAGAACGAGTGGGACTTGTTCACGGTCATGGGTTCCCAGGGCGGCGACTCGGTGCTGCCAAGTCTCAAGTCGCTTGGCTACTAAATCGTCAGCCCTGTCCCTGTCAGCCCCGGCGAAGCACGGCCGGGGCAGTTTGCGCGCAGGGATGAACCTATGAGCAGCGACGTGAGTACGCCTGCCGTCATCATCAAGGCCGAGGGCGTGACGAAGCGCTTCGGCTCCGTCGTCGCCGTAAACCGGGTTGACTATGAACTCCGTGAGTACGAAGTCGCGGGCATCCTGGGCTCCAACGGCGCAGGCAAGACCAGCTTCTTCAATCTCCTGACGGGCTATTTCATTCCCGACGAGGGACGCATCCTCTACCAGGGTCAGGACGTCACCCGCATGACGCCGCAAGAGCGGGTGGCCCTGGGGATGATGCGCACCTTTCAGCTCACCTCGACTTTCGACAATCTCTCGGTTATAGACAATCTGGTACTGGCCTTTTTCAGGGCGCACAGAAAGTCGTCGTTGTGGCAACTGCTGACGAACACCTGCAAGCAGCACCGCAAGGACGAGAAGATACTCGCCACCCTGGCCTCTTTCGACCTTGAGCGCGTCGCCAACCGCGAAGTCAGCCATCTGGGTTTGGGTGAAAAGCGGCGCATGGAGATTGCCATGGCCATCCTCGCCGAACCCAAGGTCTTGTTGCTCGACGAGCCACTGGCGGGCCTGGCAGAATCAGAAATCAAGGGCGTGCTGGATGTGCTGCAGCGGCAAGTGGGCCGCCAGACCATACTGATCGTCGAGCACAAGATTTCGCATCTGGAACATTTTCTGCAGAAGCTCATCGTCATGCACGAAGGCAGGATCATCGCCGAAGGCGGCTATGAATGCCTGCAGAGTCCCGAGGTCAGAAAGAGCTACTGGCAGATAGACGAGGCAGCAGCATGAGGACTAGCCCATGAGTCTTTTGACCATCAAGGGACTCACCGCCGCCTACGGCGAAGCCAAGGTTCTGTTCGACATCGACATGAGCGTTGCGGCGGGCCAGATCGTCTCCTGCGTGGGCAGGAACGGCGCGGGCAAGACCACGCTCTTGAAAAACATTGCCGGATTTCTAACACCCACCTCCGGTTCCGTCGTGGCCGATGGCCGGTCACTGCTTGGCATGATGCCCTATGACATCGCAAAATTCGGCATCAAATACATTCCCCAGGACAAGAAAGTCTTTCAGGATCTGACCGTCAGGGAGAATCTTGAGTTGGGCAGCTATGCCACCAAGGACTATGACTGGGAGCAAACGCTCTCCTACTTCCCGAAATTGAAAGTGCTCATGGAGCGCAAGGCGGGTTATCTCTCCGGCGGCGAACGGCAGATGCTGATGATAGGCAGGGCCATCCTGGGCAGCCCCAAGTTGCTCCTGATCGATGAACCGACAGAAGGACTGGCACCGGGCATAGTCACCCAGTTGCGCGAGGTTTTCAAGGAACTGAGTCGGAAGACGGCACTGGTCATCGTCGAGCAGAACCTGCCCCTGGTCTGCGCGATCTCGGACAAAGTCTATGCGATTCGCGACGGCCGCATCGTCGCAGAACTTGTCGACGCCATCAGCGTCGACATGTGCGAGGGGTATCTCTAGATGCTGAAGATTTTCAAGTGGTGGTGGGGCATAGCGCTGGCGTTTGGCCTGCTGGGCATTGCCAGAATGTTTCTGCCGCTGCCCTTCATGAACGAGGTGGTGATCTTTTCGATCTACGCCCTGGCCTGCAACTTTCTGATCGGGCGCGTCGGCTATATTTCCTTCGGCCAGCCCGCTTACCTGGCGCTGGGCGGCTACGCCACGGCCTTTTACTTGGTCCACTTCGGCACCAACCCCTACGTCGGCATCCTGATCGGCGTGTTCGGGGGACTTCTTGCTTCCCTGATCATCGGCCCGCTGTTCGTCAGATTGCGCAGCGATTATTTTGCCATGGTGAATCTGGCCCTGGCCGTCATCGTGTTCTATCTGATGCAGAAGGTATTGGTCTCCATCACTCAGGGCGACAACGGGCTGTGGTTCCTGACCCGCATAGACTCGACGCCGATTCTGGATCTCACCCGGCCCGGCCATTTCTTCATCTTCGCCCTGATCGTCGGCTTGGCCGTCTGGGCCTTCTACAAGTATCTCGACGACTCGATTTTCGGCGCCTGCTGCCTGGCCACCAAACTGAACGAAAACAAGCTGCAGTTCCTGGGCTACAACAATTTCAGCATTCGCCTGCTGGCCTTCGTCATCGCCAACACCACCACTGCGCTGGCCGGTGCCCTGTATGCCGTCTATCTCGGCTTTGTCAGCCCGGAAATGGCCAGCCCGTCGCGCGCCGCCGACCCCGTGATCGTCACCCTCCTGGGCGGCGTGGGCACCCTGTTCGGCCCCATCGTCGGCGCCATCGCCTACACCGGCATGAAGGATGTGATCGCCAAGCTGATCGGCAACTGGGAACTGTTCATCGGTTTTCTCCTCGTCTTCATCATGCTGGTCGCTGACCGCGGCATCTGGGGCACGCTCTCGCCGGCTCTGGAAAAGCTGATCTCGCGCAAAAAGAATTCCGCCAGGGGAGAACGCGATGATTAGCACGCAATTGTTGATCTCGGGCGTGATCTTCGGGCTGTCCATAGGCAGCATCTATTTCCTGCTGGCGATAGGTCTGTCGCTGTGCTTCGGCCTGATGCGCATCATCAGCCTGGACCAGTTGCTCTATTATTCGCTTGGCGCCTACTTCACCTATTCCGTCAATCTCCTCACGGGCAACATGTGGGTCGGCGTATTGGCCGGCATGATCGTATCCGCGCTGGCCAGTCTTGCCGTCGAGCGGCTCGTCTTCCGGCGCATCTATGCGCGCGACCCGACCTTCAGCATGATCACGTCCTTCGGAATCCTGATCGGCGGCATAGGCATCATCAAGTTCTTCTGGGGCGTCGTGCCGCGTCCGGTGGAAGTGCCCACCCTGCTGCAGGTGGACATTCTCGGCACCGAGGTACCGGTCTACCGCCTGATGGTCATCGCCATCGCCGTATGCGTTTATATCGGCATCTGGCTGTTCCTGCACCGGACCATCGTCGGCAAGGCTATCCGGGCAGCGATCGAGGACGTGGAACACGTGGAGGGACTGGGCATCAATGTGTCGCGCCTGTTCACCCTCACCTTCGTCATCGCCGGCGCCCTGTCGGGGCTGGCCGGCGGACTGCACGCGCCGCTGATCATGGTCGACCCGACCATGGGCCTGGAGACCCTCGCCTTCGTCTTCATGGTGGTGATCATCGGCGGCCTGGGCAGCATCAAGGGAACCCTGATTTCGGCGCTGCTCGTGGGCCAGGTCGTCTCCCTGGGATCCATCATCTATGCCCCCATGGCGCAAATGGCGCCCTTCGTCATCATGCTCCTGGTCCTCCTGATCAAGCCCACGGGTCTCTATGGCAGCCCGGTTTTCAAGCGTTAATGAACAACATGTCGAAGACTCCCCTGTTAAGCCAGCGCGTCCCCTACTCCGCCATCGTCGACCGGCCCATGCTCAAGGTCCCGGATGGCGGCCGCATGCTGGTATGGATCATCGTGAACATCGAGCACTGGGACGTAGAGCGGCCCATGCCGCGCACGGTGCTCTCCCCGCCCATGGGTCAGCCCCTGCTGCCCGATCTCGCCAACTGGGCCTGGCATGAATACGGAATGCGCGTCGGTTTCTGGCGCATCTACGACGCACTGAATGATCTGAAAATCGTGCCGACCCTGGCCTTGAACGGCATGGTTTGCAAAAGCTATCCGCGCGTGGCGCAGGCGGCACTCGATGCCGGCTGGGAGTTCATGGGCCATGGCTATGTTCAGGGTCCCATGCACAAGGTGGAAGACCAGAGGAAGGCGATCGCCGAAACGGTGGCCGCCATCAAGGACTTCACCGGCGCCGCCCCGCGCGGCTGGGAAAGCCCGGGCCTGACGGAAACCAGCGAGACCATAGATTACCTCGCCGAAGCGGGAATAGACTATGTCGCGGACTGGGTGTTCGACGACCAGCCGGTCTGGATTCCCACGGCGACTCGCCCCATGCTGTCAGTGCCCTATAGCGTTGAGATCAACGACATCGCCATGATGGCGCTGCAAAACCACCGCGGCACCGAGATGTATGAGCGCGGCGTCGAACAGATCGACCGCCTGTGGCAGGAATCCGAAACCATCCCGCGGGTAATGGCGATCAGCGTCCATCCCTATATCAGCGGCGCGCCCCACCGCATCGCCGCCTTAGAGCGCCTGCTCAAATACGTCAAGGCCAAGCCGGGCGTGGTGATACGCACCGGCGAAGAAATCGCCGACTGGTATCGCGCCCAGGTGGCGCCTCCAGGCTTAAATCCTTGACCAAACCATCAGGCTCAAAGACTGCTGCTTCCCGCTCCCCGGTCAGCAAGAGAATGCCGCCCGCACAGCGCGAGAAACAGATTCTCGAAGGCGCGATCTCGTTTTTCTCGGAAGTCGGGTTTTCCGGCCAGACACGGGAGCTGTCGCGGCGCTTAGGCATCACGCAGCCGCTTCTGTATCGCTATTTTTCCTCGAAGCAGGCGCTCATCGAGCGCGTCTACGATCATGTTTTTCTCGGCCGCTGGAACCCGAACTGGGTGGGCCTGATTCAGGATCAGAAACTGCCTCTGCGTGAAAGGCTGATCGAGTTTTATCGTCAGTATGCGGCGGCGACCTATCAGCCCGAATGGATACGCATCTATATATACGCCGGCCTGGCCGACACGGGTCTGAACAAGCGCTATCTCGACCTCATCGAGCGCGAACTGCTCTCCGCCTTATGCCTGGAGTTGCGCCGCTATTGCGGCCATGAGGACTCGAGCACAAAAGTATCCCACGAGGAAGTGGAATTCGCCTGGAGTCTTCACGGCGGCATGTTTTATTACGCCGTCCGCCACTTCATCTTCGGCGTCGACATCCATGTCGATTTCATGACCAATGCGACGTTGGTTCTCGACAATTTCCTGGACGGTGTCGGCGGCAATTATCGGAAATTGCTGAAGCCGAAATAGTCCGCAGTCAGCCTCCTGTGCAAGCAGGGCGTTGAATGCCGGAACCCCTTGCGGGTTCAGGTTGATGGAACAAAGAGCGACGAGGCGGTTGAGCGCAAAAGCGTTGCCTTAATCGCTCAGGGTTTCTTGCGCACGCCCTTAGCCGCTCCTGCTCTTTTCACGACGGCAGGCGTTGCCCACTGCTCGAGAACGTCATAGACGGAGGCCGTATCGTCCTGGGCGTGACCCATCGCCATGGCAGCATGGTAGATGGGCAAGGTGGCGGAAAAGAGCGGCGCCGGCACCGAGAGATCGCGCAGGGCGTCGGCGATCAGGCCCATGTCCTTCTTCCACACCTCGACCTTCATCGTCGCATTGTTCCAGCTGCGATCGGCCATGACAGGTCCCCTGACCTGGAATATGCGCGAACCGCCGGCGCCGTCGGCGAGCACATGGACCATGGTCTTGGCATCCAGCCCCATTCTTGTGCCCATCAACAGCGCCTCGGCGGTGGAAACATTGTGGATGGCGACGAGCAGATTGGCGACCAGCTTCATCTGCATGCCTCTGCCGAAATCGCCGACCTTATAGGTTGCCCGCGCGAATCCGTCAAACACCTGAGCGATACGCGCTATGGCCTTGGCATTGCCGCTGGCATACACGGCCAGGTCGCGTGTCTTCGCCTGCTCTCCCGTACCCGACAAGGGGCAGTCGAGGAGAATCATTCCGGCAGCGGCGAGCACGTCGCGCGCCTGCTCCTTTGCCTCAATCGGCAGGGTGGAGAGATCTGCCACGACGCTGCCCCTTTGCCCATGAGATGCGATTTCCCCCGCGACACTTTCCAAAGCCGCCACGGAGGGCAGCGACAGGAGGATAAAATCGCACTGTTTTGCCACTGCGGCCGTATTCTTTTCGGCGCTTCCGCCCTGCCCGGTAAGGCGCTTGCTTGCCGCCTTGAGCGGGTCGTAGCCAAAAACAGCGAAGCCTGCCTTGAGCAGATTTCCGGCTATGGCCGAACCCATGATGCCAAGGCCGATGACACCCACTTGCGGCGCACTGGCCGCCTTGCTGCTGCTGGCTTTCATGACATCATTCACCGGGGCAATTTTATTTTCAGGAGCTTCACCGCGTTCATGCCTTCGACCAGTTCGCGGTCTGCTTTCGACAGCCGCTTGACCGATTTGATGAGGCCGCGCGGATCCTCCTCACCCATGTCGTAGGGGTAGTCCGTGCCAAGCATGACGTGATCGGCGCCGAAGCGCTCGATGAGGCGCTTCAGCATTTCCGGGTCGAAGGTGATGCTGTCGAAATAGAATTTTTCGAGATAGCTTGAAGGAGCCTTCTTGATCACCGTGCGGCAGTCGGGACGGGCGCGCCAGGCGTGATCCATTCTCGCCCAGTAGTGGGCAATGAAGCCGCCGCCATGGGCCGCGATGAACTTGATCTTGGGATTCCGGGCGACGACGCCGTCAAAGATCAGGTGGCTGACGGCGATGGTCGTGTCGAGCGGATTGCCGATGACGTTGTTGAAATAATGATTGGTCAATCGGCTGCCTTCTGTGAATCCCAAAGGATGCATGAAGATGACGGTTCCCAGCTCGTTGGCCTTGGCGAAGAATTTCTCCAGGCCGAGCTTGGGGTCGGTGAGATTCAGGCCATTGACGTTGGTGTTGATCTCGACGCCGCGCAGGCCCAGCACCTTGACCGCATATTCGAGTTCGCGCACCGCCAGTTCGGCGTTTTGCAGCGGCACCGAGCCCAGACCGACGAAGCGGTCGGGATGCCTGGCCGCCAGCGCGGCGATGCCCTCGTTCACCTCGCGGGCGAGTTGCGCACCGTGGTCGGGTTCGGTGAAGTAGAAGTAATGGTAAGGGGCGGGGCAGACCGCCTGGATATCCACCCCCATCCTGTCCATGTCCTTCAGCCTCTCTTCGATTCCGGTCAGTTTGGGGGCGCGGTCCTTCATCTGCTTGAGGTTGGTCTGGTTCGTCAGCTCGTTGGCGAAAGTGACTGTCGGGTCATAGCGCGCAGGATGGAGATCCGCTGTCTTTGCGCTGATTTCCGGATTCAGATAATGGCAGTGGATGTCGACCACCTTGGCCCGCCCGCGGGCATCGCGCACAATCGTCTTCTTAGCGGCAGCGGGCTTTGTGGCGGCCCTGGTCGCCGCCGATCTTACGGAGACCGATGGACGCGTGTGGGTTTGGCTATGCGTTTGGCCATGACTATGCGCAGGATTGGCGCAAGTGGGTGAACATGTATAGAGCATGGAAGTTCCAGTGAGTGAGGTTTAGAAAACGCCCAGGTGCTGGGTGACCAGTTCGTTGTTTTCGCGCACCGCGGCGGCGCTGCCGGTAAATGCTACCTGACCGGTATTGATGACGATGATATCGTCGGCCAGGTCGAGCGCAAGTTTGAAGTTCTGCTCGACCAGGAGTATGGACAGACCCTCGCTCTTGATCTGCTCGATCGCCCGCCCGACCTCGGCGACGATCAGTGGCGCCAGTCCTTCCGAAGGTTCGTCCATCAGCAGCACTCTCGGGTTGCCCATCAGCGCACGGCCGATGGCCAGCATCTGCTGCTCGCCGCCCGAGAGCGAGCCCGCGCCCTGCCGAACTCTTTCCTGCAAACGCGGGAACAGTTCATAAACGCGGGAGAACGTCCACGGGCTCTTCCCCTCGCGCTGCTGTTCGGCCACGGCCAGGTTTTCCTGGACGCTCAGGCTTGGGAAAATGCGCCTGCCCTGAGGCACGAGCCGGATACCGGCGCGCGCGATGAATTCCGGAGGGAGCTTTTCGATGGGCCGGCCGAACAGCTTGATCGATCCCGCGCGCGCGGGCAGGAGGCCGGCGATGCTCATGATGGTCGTGGTCTTGCCGGCGCCGTTCCTGCCCAAGAGGGCCAGCACCTTGCCCTCCGGAAGGCGCAGCGAAATTCCATGCAGCACATGGCTATGGCCGTAGTAAGCGTGGACGCCTTCGAGAGTCAGCGCCTCATTGCCCAAGCCGGTGACCCTGTCAGTGGCCAAGATAAATCTCCCGCGTCATGGGATCATTGACCACCTTGTTGCGGTCCCCCTCGACGATCAGCTGGCCGTAATGCAGGACAGTGATCTGCTCGGCAAAATCCAGGGCAATGTCCATGTCGTGCTCTATCATCACGATCGCCGTCTCGCTTGGTATCGAGGCGATCAACTCCTTGATGATCAGCCGCTCGTCCTGCGACAGGCCGGCGAAGGGTTCGTCGAGCAGCAGCAACTTGGGCTCCTGCGCCAGCGCCAGGGCGATCTCCACCCGCCGCTGCTCGCCGTAGGAAATCTCGCTAATCCGGTGTTGCGCGCGGTGTGACAGGCCGACGCTGGCGAGAAGCGCCGCGGCCTTGTCATAGAGGTCCGTCCTCGCAGCCAGCGCAGTGAAGGCATTGCGCTTCAAGGGCATCAGGCCCATGAGCGAGAGCACGACATTGTGGGCGAGCGTGTCCCTCGTAAACAGATTGATGATCTGATAAGTCCTGGCCATGCCGACACGCGCACGCTCGGGCACAGGCTGCCGCGTCACATCGTGGCCGAGCACGCGTATCGTTCCCGCGTCGGGCTTGATCTCTCCCTGGATGAGACCGAAGAGCGTCGTCTTGCCCGCGCCGTTTGGCCCGATGATGAGCCGCCTCTCGCCGGGAGCAACGGTCAGGGACACGTTCTGGGTGACGGCTATGCCGCCATAGGACTTGCACAGACCGCGGACTTCGAGAGCCGGCGTCATCGCTGCGGTCATCGCGGCCCACCCCTAAGTCTTCGCAGCAGGGCGAGCGTTCCCGGGACGATGCCGGCGGGCATGACGATGACGATGAAGACAAAGACGATGCCCATGAGCATGTTCCAGCGCTCGACATAGGCCGATGCGTAATTCTTCAGCAGCATCACCAGCGCGGCGCCGACCACGGGCCCTGCCAGTGTTCCCGAGCCGCCGGCGATGACGGCGAGCAGCGCTTCTGCGGAAACCGTCACCGACATCACGCTGGGATGGATGTACTTGTTGAAATAGACGTAGAGCAATCCGGCCAGCGCGCCAAGAAAACTCGAGAAGACGAAGGTCACCCAGCGTATGCCCCAGACGTTGTAACCCAGGGAACTCATGCGTCGCCACTGGTCGCGGGTGCCGCGCAAAGTGGCGCCGAATGGGGAGTTCACGAAGCGGGCGATTGAGTAGAGCGCCGCCACCGTGATGATCAGGACGAACCAGTAGAACGCGCTGCTGTTGCCAAGATCGATGCCGAAGGGGGAAGGCCGCGTCAGGCCTGAGAGGCCATTGTCGCCATTGGTGACGCCGACCCAGCGGTAGCAAAGTCCCCAGACGATTTGCGAAAGCGCCAATGTCAGCATCAGGAATCCGAGTCCGGAGGCGCGCAGCGCAATCCAGCCGAAGCCGCAGCCAATCAGCGTGGTGAGAAGCAAGGCGGCCGGCGCGGTGACCGCATGTCCGAGCCCCATGCGCAATGACAGCCAGGCCGAAATGTAGGCGGACAAGCCGAGATAGGAGGCATGGCCCAGCGAGGTCAAGCCTGCGTAGCCCACCAGCAGATTCAGGCTCGCAGCAAAAATCGCGGCGATCAGGATCTGGCTGGCGAGATTGACGTAATACTCGCCGGAGAACCATGGCAGGCAAATCAGCAGGGCGAGCAGCAGGATGTAGTTGCGCCTCATGGCCTCACGTCCTCACGTCCTGATGGTTCCGAAAAGCCCGGTGGGCCGGAAGGCGATGACGATGACCATGGGCAGGAAGAGAATGACGTAGGCTAAGTCAGGCAACAGTGCAGTACCGAAGGTGTAAATGAAGCCGATGATGAAGCTGGCGACGAAGGTTCCGATGAGACTGCCTATGCCGCCCAGGATGACGACGATCAGAGCGAGCGAGAGCATGTCCGAATCGAGTCCGGGATAGGCCGAGAATATCGGCCCGCCGACCGCCCCGCCCAGGCCCGCGAGGAACGCGCCCAGGCAGAAGACCGTGGTGAACAACGCGGAAGCGCGAATCCCCACGGCGCGCGCCATCTGCATGTCGTCGACGCCGGCGCGAATCATCGCACCCAGCCGCGTCCTCTCCATCAGCAGGTAGAGGATGATCGCGACCACCACGGCGATGCCGATCACGACCAGGCGATAGGTGGGGAAGGTCAGGCCCATGAAGTGCAGGGGCGCCTGGAACATCGCCGGGGTCTGTATGGGTATGGTGTCTCCGCCCCAGACGATGAGGCAAAAGTCCGCGGTGATGAAGGAGATTCCGAGGGTTGCCAGGACCTGGCCTTGCGCGTTGCCGGAAATCCGGCGCAGGATCAGCCGCTCGATCAGGCCGCCGACCACGCCGACCACCAGCGCAGCGCACAGCGCCGCGACAGCCAGACCCGCCTCGAAGCGCATCGCCGTCACCGCGACATAGGCGCCCAGCATGAACAGCGCGCCATGAGTCAGATTGGCGATGCGCATCAAGCCAAAGATGAGTGCGAAGCCCGAAGACAGGAGAAACAACAGGCCGCCCAGTGCAAAGCTGTTCAACGCCTGTATTTGCCAAAACTGCATGCTTTGATTCCGCTAGTCGATCAAGATTGCTTCGCTGCGCTCGCAATGACGACGGTCATTGCGAGGAGCGAAGCGAGGAAGCAATCAGACTACTCGAGATTTTTTGCGGGCGGCCAGTCGCGCGAATAGACCGGGTTGGCGAGGAAGGCCTTCGGGTCGTATTTCCAGAACTGGCTCACATCAGGATAGGTGTGCACCACGGAATTGACCAGACGGCCGTCCTTTCTCTCCACCTTTCTTATGTAGATATTGCCGACCACATTGCCATAGGTATCGAATGTTACCGGGCCGCGCGCGGTCTGCACATTGGTCTTCTTCAGCGCCGCCATCAGGGCATCCTTGTTCTCCGCCTTGCCGCCGATGGAGACCAGCGCGGCATTGAGGATTTCGGCATTGACGTAGGTTCCAGCGCCGTAATAGCCGGGATCGTAACCATAGGCCTTGCGGAAGGACGGGGCAAACTTGACGTTGATCGGATTGTTCAAATCCGCCGAATACCAGCACACCGTCGGAATGCCCAGCGCCTCGTCGCCCATGTTGCGCAGGACAGATTCGTCCAGGGCGGTCATGCCGCCGACGATTTTCATTTTTCCGGCAGAGCCGAATTCATTGAGCTGGCGAATGAAGCGGAATCCGTTCGAGCCTGCGAATCCCAGGAAAATGGCATCGGCATCCTTCTTCAACTGGGCAATGAAGCTGCCGTATTCGGGCGTGGTTAATGGCGGAAACAGTTTCTGTATCACCTTGCCACCGTTCTCCTCGAACACCCGCTGGAAGCCGGCATTCATTTCCTGGCCATAGGCGATGTCGTCGGCGATCAGAATCATGCGCTTGTACTTCAGCACCGTGGCGCAGTAATGCGCCATGACATGGGAACACTGCGACGAGGAGGAGGTGGCGCGCACGAACCAGGGATTGGGTTTGCGCTGCGTCATGTCCTCGGCGGCCGCAACCGAGAGGATTGGCATCTTCTGGGCGCGAATGTAGTCGTCGATGGCCAGCGCCTCGAATGCCGCCAGCGGCCCGGTCAGAACATGCACCTTGCTGCGCTCCACGAGCTCCTGGGTCTTGGTCAGCGCCGTGGCCGGCACGCCGCCGGTGTCGGCGACGATGACCTCGACCTTTCGCCCGGCCATCATGCCGCCATGCTCCTTCATGTAGAGTTCGAGCCCGCGCTCCATGTCTATGCCGCCGGAAGCCAAGGGGCCGGTCTTGACCGTCAACAACCCAAGACGGATAGGCTCGTTCGTCTGCGCCAAGCTCAGTCCGGAATACGCCACGCCCACGCCTGCTGCCGCTGCACCCTGCAAGAACTGCCGTCGATCAATAGCCATGATGTCTCCTTGTATTAACTCAAGTCCTGGCCGCACCGGTTGGCGCAGCCCCATCGCTCATAAATCTGCCTGCAAATTGTATGCTGATAAAGCGTGTTGTTTTCATTTCCTCTCAGGAATGATCGGGAGCAGGAGATAGGCTTCGTTCCCGGCGCCGATATGAACAGTCGTGGTGCCGCCGAACAGGGCCTGCGGGCGATCGCGCGGATCGTCGTGCAGGAAGGGCCCGCATCCCCGCAACTCATTCTTGAAATTGGACAGCTTGAGGCCCGTGGACTCGGCATAGAGGTAATCCTTGCCGCGCACCGACAGCGCGATGCGGTAGCCGGCCGGCACGACCACCGAGGTCGGCCACAGCTCGACATCCATCTCCACCTTCTGACCGGGATCAAGCGGCAGCTTCTGGTCATGCGCATGGTAGGGCCGGTATGGCCTGGACAAATGGGCATCGAGCTTGCGCTGCGAAGCGCGCAGCCAGCCTTGCGCGACAGGCGTGTGCGGATCGATGGCGCCGGCGAAGGTGACCTCGCGCAAGTCGGGCGTGAACACGCGAAACACCAAAAACAGGTCTGCATCGGCAGTCGTCGATGATATCCAGAGCTTGGCGGCGATGGGGCCGGTGATCTCTGTTTGCTCTGCCAGGGGCTCCGAGACAAAGGTGAGACCGTGGCCCTCAGCTGCGAAAGAGACCTGCGTCTCCTTGCCCGGGGCCGTCGCTGTGAGCATCTGCCCGGCGGGTTCGAGATGGAACTTGATCCACTGCGTGCGCGCGAGAGGCCATGCCTCTTCCTTGCGCTCCTCGAAACGGTCGATGTGTCTCACCTGCAATTGCACCGGCGGCTCTTTGTCCCAGCCGTTCTTTTCGCCCTTGAGAAAGTAGCCGAAGAAGCGCTTCTGCAAAGCGATGCCGTAATCGGTGTAGAAATGCGTCCAGTGTTCCAGGCCGTGGGCTTCGAGCCATTTCTCTTTCGCGGCCGCGCGCATGAAGCCCTCGAAGTTTCCGCGCGGGTGCAGCCCCTGCCCTCCCCAGTTGGCGGCGGAGAGAAAGGGCACCTTGATGTTCTCCCAGACCGCGGAGCGGACGCGATGGTATGCGTCATCGAGGGGATGGGCGAGAATGCTGTCGCCGAATTCGCAGCGGTTTTTCGCCAGTTCCGCGTCAGACAGGGTCTCGTCGCCGCAGACCAGAAGGCCGTTGGCGCGACTTCTCGGGCCGCGCTCGCCCAGGCCGTATTGCACGGTCTTCACCTGCATGTCGTACCAGTTTGCCCAGAAGGTGGACAGGATGCCGCCGTGATGCGTCATGTCGCGATACCAGTCGGCCGAGCCTTCCCATATGCACATCGCCGCCAGGTGCGGCGGATTTTGCGAAGCGACCTGCCACTGGTTGATGCCGAAATAGGAAACGCCCGAGAGGCCGACCTTGCCATTGGACCAGGACTCCTTGCCGGCCCACTCTATGCATTGGTAGAAGTCCTGTGTCTCGCGCGGCGAGAAATGGTCCACGAATCCGGGCGAGCGGCCGCAGCCGCGCGAGTCCACCCTGACGCAGACATAGCCGTCGGGAACCCATTTTTCCGGATCGACCACTTCCCAGTTCTGGAAAAGATTGGAAGAACCGTGGGCGACTTCGGGATGCGAGACAATCATTTTCTGCCAGGCGCTCGGATAACCGTCCTGGAAGGCCAGGCCTTTGGCATAGGGGCCGTAACTCAAGAGCACAGGATAGCGTCCGGCTGCCAGCGGACGGAAGACATCGGCGCGGAGGACCAGTCCGTCATCCATGACGATGGGCACGTCCCAATCGATGTTCATTCCGGCGCGCTGCTCGCTGCCGGATGGTTCCCCAGATGCCCTCAAACTCTGTCTCCCGTGTTCACTTCGTCGCCTCTGAAACTTGCGATGCAGTGCGGTCTTTGCCGCCTTGGAGTTGCTTGCGTATTTATTTATCTAGCGATTATTTTCGTGTATTCTGATTGGACGCGATAACACAGTTTTTGTCAATGGTCGTTGCGGCAGATGCCGCGCCAGGAGGCCTTATGCGCATCGGAATTATCGGCACGGGCCGCATGGGTGCGGCCATAGGTCAGCGCCTGCAGGATTGCGGCTTTGAGCTCACCGTCTGGAACCGCTCCAGGGAGAAAACCCTCGCCCTGCAGGAGCGCGGCGCCAGGCTTGCCACATGCCCAGGCGCATTGGCCAAGGAATGCGAGCTGATTCTTTCCATCCTGACCGATGCCGCGGCGATAGACAATGCATACGGCGGCAAGGACGGCGTGCTCAGCGCGAACATCGAGGGCAAGCTTTTCGTCGAGATGAGTACGGTCAGGCCCGGCACCGCGACTGCACTAAATGAAAAAATCGTTGCCAAGGGCGGCGCCATGATCGACTGCCCGGTCGGCGGCACTGTGGGTCCTGCGCGCGAAGGAAAGCTTCTCGGACTTGTCGGAGGCAGGGACAGCGATGTGCTGCGCGCGCGACCCGTGCTCGAACAACTTTGCCGGCGCATCGAGCATGTCGGACCGGTCGGTGCAGGCGCCAGCCTGAAGCTCGCCATCAACCTGCCGCTTCTGGTCTTCTGGCAGTCCTTCGGCGAAGCGCTTTCCCTCGCCGCACCATTGAACCTCGATCCCGCGCGCCTGATGGACATCTTTGCCGACACCTCGGGCGGACCCAATATGCTGAAAAGCCGCGGCCCGGCCCTGGCAAAAATCCTGGCCGGAGCAGAGCCAGGCGCTCCGACCTTCAATGTGGACTCCATCCGCAAGGACATGCGCACCATGCAGGAAGAAGCACAAGCTTTGGGCCGCGAACTGCCGGTGACCTCCGCCGCGCTGGCAGTTTTCGATCGCGCCGCAAAAGAGGGCATGGGTGATGCGGACGGCATCAGCCTGCCGGCATGGTGGCTGCAGGGTGGGTTTAAACATCCCGAGTGAAGGCATGAGTTTCAAAGTCAATGGCAGGACGGTCGAGGTCGATGCCGATCCCGATGCCCCGCTGCTCTATGTCTTGCGCAACGATCTCGATTTCAAGGGCAGCCGTTTCGGCTGCGGCACAGGCCACTGCGGCGCCTGCACTGTCCTGATAGATGGCCATGCGGTGCAGTCCTGCACCACCCCACTCTGGTCAGTCTCGTCTGCGCCAAACCCGGAAATTCTGACCATAGAAGGGCTGATAGCGGATCCTATCGGAGCGTTGGTGCGCGAAGCCTTTCTGGATGAGCAGGCGGCGCAATGCGGCTATTGCATAAACGGCATCATCGTCTCGGTCACGGCCCTGTTAAAGCGCATTCCCAATCCCAGCCAGGCAGAAATCCTGGAAGCATTGAGCAGGCATCTTTGCCGCTGCGGCAGCCATGTGCGGATTTTGCGTGCCGTGGATAGTGCGATACGGATGCTGACACCATGAAGGACCTGCCTTCCAGCATTCAGAAGAGTCCGCGGCTCAATCAATGGATAGCCATCGGCCCGGGCAAGCAGATCACCGCTTACAGCGGCAAGGTCGAACTCGGACAGGGCATTGGCGCCGCACTGACGCAAATCGCCTGCGAGGAATTGGGCCTAACGCCGCAGCAGTTGCAGCTTGTCGCCGGCCATACCGGCTGCTCGCCCGACGAATTGTGGACGGCGGGCAGCCAGTCGATCGAGGTCGGCGGCGCGGCGCTGCGCTGCGCCGGGGCACAGGCTCGCGCCCTCTTCGCAAGGGCCGCTGCCAGCGTCCTCGGCGTCGCAGAGGAGTCCCTGCGCGTGGAGCGCGGCATATTCAGCAGTGCGCAGACGCAGCGAGTCACCGACTACTGGAGTCTCGCGGGCGAAGTCGATCTGTCTGTGGAGATCACAGGCGATGCACCACTGCGCTCTCCTTGCGATTACCGGATAGCCGGATTGAGCCTGGCCAGACCCGACCTGCCGGCCAAACTCTCTGGCGCTGCCTTCGTCCATGATTTTGCCCTGCCCGGCATGCTGCATGCGCGTGTGCTGCGCGGCCCGCATACTTCCTGCCGCCTCGAACCTGTCGCGAAGGAAGCGTTGGCCGCGGCATTGACAGCACTGCCCGGCGTCACCGCGGTGGTCCATAGCGGCAACTTCCTGGCCATCGCCGGAGCGGATGAGGAGGAACTGGTTCGCGCTCTGGTGAAAGCGCAGAAAATCGTCGGCTGGACGAAACCGCAAAAGCTTTGCGTCCAGGGTGAAATCGAGGAGATGCTGCCGGCCATGGCCTGCGAGTCCTCGGTGGTGCATCTTGCCGGCGCGCCACAGACTCCTGTCACGCAACACCGCGCCCGCTATTCGCGGCCTTATCTGGCGCACGCTTCGATAGGCCCGTCCTGCGCCGTGGCCGATCCCTCCGGCGGCCCAAGTAGTCACCTCACCATCTGGTCGCACACCCAGGGGCCGCATTTCCTGCGCGACCAGATCGCCTCTGCCCTCGGTCGCGAGAAGAACGAGGTCGATGTCATCCACATGCCCGGCGCCGGCTGCTACGGCCACAACGGCGCAGACGACGTGGCATTCGACGCCGCCTTCATCGCAGAGATGCTGGGCACCCCGGTGCGCGTGCAATGGATGCGCGAGGACGAACTGTCCCACTCGCCTTTCGGCTCGGCCAGTCTGGTGGAGATTGAGGCGGGCCTGGACGCAGGCGGGAAAATCAGCAGTTGGCATCTCCAGGTCTGGAGCCATACCCACATCAAGCGGCCGGGCTGGGACGAAGGCATCAATCTGCTCGGCGCCTGGGCCATCGAGCCTGCGATTCCCGAACCCAAAGACAAGGATGTGTCCTTGCCAGCCGGCGGCGGCCAGAGAAATGCCATCGCCATCTATGACCTGCCGCACCAGGCGGTCACCCATCACTTCATCACGCGTTCGCCGCTGCGGGTTTCCGCACTGCGCTCGCTGGGCGCGTATGCCAACACCTTCGCGATCGAGTCCTTTCTCGATGAACTCGCCGCCAAGGTTGAAACAGACCCTGTGACGTTTCGCCTGCGCCATCTTGCCGATCCGAGAGCGCGCGCCGTCATCGAGGCCGTCGCGAAAGCGTCCGGATGGCGGCAGCCCGGCGCGGAAATTGCAAACACGGGCATGGGCATCGGCTTCGGCCGCTACAAGAACCGCTCCGCCTATTGTGCGGTCGTGGCGAGGGTTCGCGTCGAGGAAAAAGTCCATGTCGAGAAAGTCTGGGCCGTGGTGGATGCAGGCAGGGTAGTCAATCCGGACGGCCTCACAAACCAGATCGAAGGCGGCATCATCCAGTCCCTGAGTTGGACATTGAAGGAGGCGGTGACCTGGTCTGAGTCGGGTATCACCTCCCAGACTTGGGATGGCTATCCGATACTCACCTTCGACGAGGTGCCCGAAGTCGAGGTCCTGCTTCTCGACCGGATCGATGAGCCCAGCCTGGGCTGCGGCGAAGCGGCGGCGGGACCCACCGCTGCCGCCGTGGCAAACGCCGTCGCCCACGCTCTGGGGGTGCGCGCCCGGCATCTGCCCCTGACTGCGGAAAGACTCACCCGGCTCATCGACGAAACCTAGGTCGCCAAAAACGTCCGCAGCTTTTCCTGCACGCGGGAATCCGAAATCCCCGTCTCGCCCGCGCACAGCAGCAAATTGGGCCAGTCCTCGGGGAAAAAATCTGCGATATCGTCAAGCACAAGATAATCCGCGATCGCATGCTTCTCGACATAATCCCGGATGCCTTCATACCGCCCCATGCCCTGCGTGCAGGCAGCAATCCGCGGGCGGATGCTTTGCGGAAAAAACTCGCGGATGGCCTCCAGAGTACGACTGTGCCGCCAGGTCGAATGAATCACGATTGTCACCTCCGCGCTGCCGACCATCTCTTCGAGCATGGGCGCCCAGCAGAACGCCACTGGAGCATCGCCAAAAGGATGGAGGACGCCGTCGATGTCGAGGAATAATGTTTTCATTTAGTCATATTATCAATGGCCAAACCGAGGTATGTCATTATCACTTGCGGCGGACGTCCATTTCGTTTATAAAGCCCTCTTTTCCAATTTTCATTGAAACGCCAATGGCCGAAGATCTACTGCACAAGCAATTCCCGCCCTATGTCGCAAAAAAGGGCGAGGAATACATGAACAGCAAGCAGCACGCGCACTTCCGCAAGATTCTCATGTCCCTGAAGAGTGAGCTGATGGTGGATATCGAGCGCACGGTTCACACCATGCAGGACGAGGCGACCGTCTTCGCTGTTCCCAATGACAGAGCCAGCCAGGAATCCGACATCGCCCTGGAGTTGCGCAACCGCGACCGCGAGCGCAAGCTCATCAAGAAAATCGACGAAGCCCTAGGCCGCATCGAGAACGGCGAATACGGCTATTGCGACAGCTGCGGCATCGAGATCGGCCTGAAACGCCTGGAGGCCCGCCCCACCGCCACCCTGTGCATCGACTGCAAGACCCTCGAAGAACTGCGCGAGAAACAGGTAGCGAAGTAGGCTGTAGGTCGGCCTAGCGACGGAGACCCCCGGACGGGGGTAGGCCGACAGAGGTGCTCTACATGTCGGGCTAACGCCCGACCTACATAAAAAAGCACGCCAGGGCGTCCTTTTTCATTGCCCTGCCCCCCCCTTACTGCGGGGCTTGTTCCGCGACAGGGGCAGCTTCTGCATTGAGTCCCTTCATCGACAGGCGCACGCGGCCCTTGTCGTCGGTCTCTATGACCTTGACCTTCACGACCTGGCCTTCCTTGAGGTAGTCGGCCACGGCATTGACACGCTCGTTGGCAATCTGCGAGATGTGCAGCAGGCCATCCTTGCCGGGCAGCAGGCTGACGATGGCGCCGAAGTCCAGCAGTCGCAGCACCGTACCCTCGTAGACGCGACCGACCTCGACTTCCGCGGTGATGTCCTCGATGCGCTTCTTGGCCGCCTGGGCTGCTTCCGAGCTGACCGAAGAGATGGTGATGGTGCCGTCATCCTCGATGTCGATCACGGCGCCGGTTTCCTCGGTCAGAGCGCGTATGACTGCGCCGCCCTTGCCGATCACGTCACGAATTTTCTCGGGATTGATTTTCATGGTGATCATGCGCGGCGCGAAGGTCGACACCTCCTCGCGGTGACCGGTCATCGAGCCTTGCATCAGGCCGAGGATGTGCAGACGCGCCTCCTTGGCCTGGGCCAGCGCCACCTGCATGATTTCCTTGGTGATGCCCTGGATCTTGATGTCCATCTGCAAGGCTGTGATGCCGTTGTCGGTGCCGGCCACCTTGAAGTCCATATCACCCAAGTGGTCTTCGTCGCCGAGGATGTCGGTCAGCACCGCGAAACGGTTGCCTTCCTTGATCAGGCCCATGGCAATGCCGGCCACATGCGCCTTCAGGGGCACGCCTGCGTCCATCAGGGCGAGGGAGCCGCCGCAGACCGAGGCCATCGAGCTGGAGCCGTTTGACTCGGTGATCTCGGAGACCAGACGGATGCTGTAGCCGAACTCCTCGGGCGTGGGCAGGACGGCGAGCAGTGCGCGCTTGGCCAGGCGGCCGTGGCCGACCTCGCGGCGCTTGGGCGTGCCGACGCGGCCGGTCTCGCCGGTGGCGAAGGGAGGCATGTTGTAATGCAGCAGGAAGCGCTCGCGATACTCGCCCTGCAGCGCGTCGATGATCTGCTCGTCGCGGCCGGTGCCCAGCGTGGCCACCACCAGCGCCTGCGTCTCGCCGCGGGTAAACAGCGCCGAGCCGTGCGTCCTGGGCAGCACGCCGTGGCGGATGGCGATGGGACGGACGGTGCGGGTGTCGCGGCCGTCGATGCGCGGCTCGCCGTTCAGGATCTGGTTACGGACGATCTTGGCTTCGAGGTCGAACAGGCGATCCTTGACGACGTTGGCGTCGGCGGCATTCTCGCCTTCGCACAAGGTTGCGATCACCTTGCTGGTGATTGCCCGGGTCTTTTCGGTGCGCGCCTGCTTGCTGGTAATGAGATAGGCCTCGCGCAGTTCGGCTTCGGCAATGGCTGCGACCTTGGCGATCAGAGCTTCGTCCTTGGGTGCAGCCTTCCAGTCCCATTCCGGCTTGCCGGCGACTTCCACCAATTCATTGATCGCCTTGATCGCGGCCTGCATCTGCTCGTGGCCGAAAACCACGGCGCCCAGCATCACTTCCTCGGACAACTGGTTGGCTTCGGATTCGACCATCAACACGGCGGCGGCGGTACCGGCGACGACCAGGTTCAACTGGCTGTCCTTCAACGTCGACATCGCCGGGCAGAGCACATACTGGCCGCCGATGTAGCCGACGCGGGCGGCGCCTATCGGGCCGTCGAAGGGGATGCCGGAAATGGCCAATGCCGCGGATGCGCCGATCAGCGCCGGAATATCGGGATCGACTTCAGGATTGGAGGACAAGACGTGAATGATGACCTGGACTTCGTTCAGGAAGCCCTCGGGAAACAGCGGGCGGATAGGCCGGTCAATCAGGCGCGAGGTCAGCGTCTCCTTCTCGGAGGGGCGGCCTTCGCGCTTGAAGAAGCCGCCGGGAATGCGACCCGCGGCATAGGTTTTCTCGACGTAATCGACGGTCAGGGGAAAGAAATCCTGGCCGGGCTTGGCGGAA
>CAIYYX010000164.1 GCA_903930535.1 uncultured Sterolibacterium sp.
CAGCGGCAAGACCCGCGTCCTGACCACGCGCATCGCCTGGCTGATCCAGACAAACCAGGCCGGCCCGCACGGCATACTCGCCGTCACCTTCACCAACAAGGCGGCGAAGGAGATGCTGGTGCGGCTCTCCGCCATGCTGCCTATCAACCTGCGCGGCATGTGGATAGGCACCTTCCACGGCCTGTGCAACCGCCTCCTGCGTGCCCATTACCGCGAGGCTGCCTTGCCGCAGTTGTTCCAGATTCTCGATCAGGCCGACCAGTTGTCGGCGATCAAGCGGCTCACGAAGTCTCTCGATGTCGATGACGAGAAGTTCCCGCCGCGCGAACTCCAGCATTTCATCAATGCCCAGAAGGAGCAGGGGCTGCGCGCCTCAGCCGTAGAGGCCTGGGATGACTTCACCCGGCGCCGCATCGAGATTTACGAAGCCTACGAGCGGCAGTGCCAGCGCGAGGGCGTGGTCGATTTCGCTGAACTGCTGCTCAGGAGCTTCGAGCTTCTGACGCGCAACGAAATCCTGCGCCGGCATTACCAGGAGCGTTTCCGCCACATTCTGGTCGACGAATTCCAGGACACCAATGTCCTTCAGTACCGCTGGCTGAAGCTTTTGGCCGGCGGCGCAGCCGCCAATATGGAGCGAAGCGAACAATCTTCACCCCCTTCCCCGGCAAGGGGGGCGGTGGACAGGTGCTATATATTTTCCGTCGGCGACGAAGACCAGTCGATCTACGGCTTCCGCGGCGCCGAGGTCGGCAATATGCGCGACTTCGAGCGCGAGTTCAAGGTCGCCAATGTCATCCGCCTGGAGCAGAACTACCGCTCCCACGGCAACATCCTCGATGCCGCCAATGCCATCATCAAGCACAATGTCTCGCGCCTGGGCAAGAACCTGTGGACAGACGCTGGCAGCGGCGAGCCCATTCGCGTCTATGAGGCTGTGAGCGACATCGAGGAGGCGCGCTGGATCGTCGAGGAGATCAGGGCGCTGGGTCGCGAGGGCCATACCCGCTCCGAGGTCGCCCTGCTCTACCGCTCCAATGCGCAGTCGCGGGTGCTGGAACACGCATTGTTTTCCGCCGGCCTGCCTTACCGCGTCTATGGCGGCCTGCGCTTTTTCGAACGGCAGGAGATCAAGCACGCCCTGGCCTACCTGCGGCTGATCGCCAATGCCGACGACGACACGGCTTTCTCCCGCGTCGTGAACTTTCCGACGCGCGGCATCGGGGCGCGCTCCCTGGAGCAACTCGCTGACACCGCCAGAGCCAAGGGTTTAAGCCTCCATGCCGCGATCGGCGAACTCTCAGGCAAGGCCGGGTCATCCCTGTCGGCATTCGCGGCGCTGATAGCAAAAATGAAAGAAGGCACAGAGAATCTGCCGCTGCCAGAGAGGGTCGATCATGTCATCGAACTCTCCGGTCTCCTCAGCCACTACAGGAACGAGAAGGAGGGGGCAGATCGCGTTGCCAACCTCGACGAACTGATCAACGCCAGCGTCAGCTTCGTCGCGGAGGCGGGAAGCCGCGAGACGGACGAGGAAGAACAAAGCGACCTCGCCTCCTTCCTGGCTCATGCCGCGCTCGAGGCCGGCGAGCACCAGGCAGGCGACTCCGACGATGCCGTGCAGTTGATGACGGTGCATTCGGCAAAGGGCCTGGAGTTCAACGTGGTCTTCATCAGCGGTCTGGAGGAGGGGTTGTTCCCGCACGAGAATGCCCTTCTCGAGGAAAAAGGTCTGGAGGAGGAGCGCCGTCTGATGTATGTCGCCGTGACCCGGGCGCGGGCGCGGCTCTACTTGTCCTTTGCCCAGACCCGCATGCTCCATGGCCAGACGCGCTACAACATCGCATCGCGCTTCCTGGAAGAAATTCCTTCCGGCTTGCAGAAATGGCTGACGCCCAAGCTGAAGAATGCCCCGGCGCAAAATTCACCTTATGGCGGACCGTCCAGATCGGCCATGCCGAGGAATGGCGCAGCCGCCAGTGACAGCGGCCTGTCCATCGGCCAGAACGTCAATCACGCCAAGTTCGGTCAGGGCGTCATCGTCAATGCCGAAGGCTCGGGAACGGATGCGCGGGTCCAGGTCAATTTCAGCCACGCCGGCTTGAAGTGGCTGGCGCTGGCGGTGGCCAAGCTGACGCCTGTGTAGGTCGGGCTTCAGCCCGACCTACCTAATTCTGCGCGAAGAAATAACGCTCGATCAGCACCTGCAGCATGGCTTCGATTGCGGCGTCAGAGGCGCTGCCGATTTCGCTGTGGAGCGGCTCGGCGATGCCAGCAAAGGTCGCGGTCAGGCCCGGATCGAAATGGCTGCCGCTATCCTTGTGAAGAATGGCCATCGCCTCGGCATAGGGCATCGCCGCCTTGTAGGGCCGCTTCGAGGTGAGGGCGTCGAAGACATCAACGATGGCGAAAATGCGGGCATTGATCGGGATATCCTCGCCGGCCAGGCCGCGCGGATAACCTGCGCCGCTATACTTCTCGTGGTGAAATTCGACGACGTCGCGCGCACTTTGCAGCCAGTTTGACTTGGCTAGGATGTCTACGCCGAGAGCGACATGGGCCTGCATCACCTTGAATTCCTCTGCGGTGAGCCGTCCTGGCTTGAGCAGGATGCTGTCGCTGATGCCGATCTTGCCGACGTCGTGGAGGAATGCCCCGGCGATCAGGTCGCGGATCTTCCCTGCCTCCAGACCGATGGCCTCTGCCAGCCGCAGCGCATAAATGGCCACACGGTAGTTGTGAATGTTGGTGTCCGAGTCGCGCTTGGCGATGGCGCTGCCAAGCACCTCCATCAACTCGATATTGCCCTTCAACAGGTCGCGCGAGAATTTCAGCACATCGCGGTTGAGCGACATGATGATGGGGTAGAGCAGGAGCGTGGTTGCCAGGATGCCGACCAGGGTGATGATCAGGGCATTGATGACACTTTGGCGGATCTCTTCGGTGGTGCGCTCATCAACCAGATAGACGCCCTCGAAATAAGCATCTATCCTGCCGTCGGTGCTTCGCAGTGGCAACAATACCTGCAGTGCGAGCCTGTCGCCTAGCCAGTGTTTCTCGTAAATCGTCTCGTCCGCGACAGGAAAGCTGTGGGCCTTGATCTTAAGCGCATCCTCGACCCACTTGTAGCGGGGGTTGGTGGCATCCACAATCTTGCGCTTGGCGCGGTCGTAGATCTCGACGGTGACGAAGCGCGCCTGTACAAACGCCTCGGCGCCCGCCTTGAACTCTTCCAGGGCTGCCGCATCATTGCTGTTGATCAGGGGAAGCTTGTCACCGATGAGCTTATTGGACTCGACTATGGCCAGATCCAGCACTAAATCGTCGACATGCTCGGTTTCCAGGTAGTACACCAGGCCGCCAAGGATGGCCGAGATTGCGAGCCAGGCAAACGCCAGGCGGCGCAGTACGAGTTTGCGAACATTGAGTATCATGCGTTAGACGAAGCGGCGTCAGCGGGTAGTTGGCATCATAATAATTCAGAAAAAGGGAGTTGGCATGGAACTCGGCATCAGAGGCAAGAAGGCGCTGGTCTGCGCTGCCAGCAAGGGTCTGGGGCGCGCCTGCGCTATCAGCCTGGCACAGGAAGGGGTCGATGTGACCATTGTTGCCCGCGGGCGCGAGAGGCTGGAGGCCACGGCAGCCGAAATCCGCGCCGCCTGCGGCGTCTCTGTCCAGGCCGTTGCCGCCGACATCACCACTGCGGCCGGCCGTGCCGAGGCCCTGGCCGCCTGTCCGCAACCGGACATCCTGGTCACCAATGCCGGCGGGCCGCCACCGGGAGATTTTCGCGACTGGTCGCGCGACGACTGGATCAAGGCACTGGACGCCAACATGCTCACACCCATCGAACTCATCAAGTCCACGGTCGATGCCATGATAGAGCGCCGCTTCGGCCGCATCGTCAATATCACCTCGGGCTCGGTGAAGGCTCCTATCGAAGTCCTCGGCTTGTCCAACGGCGCGCGCTCCGGGCTGACCGGTTTTGTCGCCGGGTTGGCGCGAAAGACCGTGCGTCACAACGTGACCATCAACAACCTCTTGCCGGGCTCTTTCAACACCGACCGAATCCAGACGCTCACCAATGCAGCAGCGAAGTCGCGGGGGATTTCCTTTGAGGAGGTCATGACCGAACGCGTGGCGACCATCCCGGCCGGACGGATAGGCGAACCGATGGAGTTCGGCGCTGCCTGTGCCTATCTGTGTTCTGCGCAGTCGGGCTTCGTCACCGGACAGAACTTCCTGATCGACGGCGGCTTCTATCCGGGGACGTTCTAGTGGTCTGTCATCGGTAAATTGATGGATGCAACTGTAGCATGACTGACTACTAGCAAGCCGGCGCAAGTGCCGGGGTCCGTGTCTGAACAGGCGCCGCGGAGTATTATCGCGGTTATCCCAGCATCTGCCCGGAATCGCACCCCATGGAAAAGGACCTCAGTGCCGCTGCGCTCGAATACCATAGCTACCCGACTCCCGGGAAAATCTCCGTCGTCCCGACCAAGGGGCTGACCAACCAGCGCGACCTGGCGCTCGCCTATACCCCCGGTGTGGCCATCGCCTGCAATGCCATCGTCGCTGATCCGACGGCGGCCAGCCGGCTCACCAGCCGCGCCAATCTGGTCGGCGTCGTCACCAACGGCAGCGCCGTGCTCGGCCTGGGCAACATCGGCCCGCTCGCCGCCAAGCCGGTGATGGAAGGCAAGGCCGTATTGTTCAAGAAGTTCGCCGGCATCGACGTGTTCGACATCGAGCTCGCGGAGAACGATCCTGACAAGCTGATCGACATGATTGCCGCGATGGAGCCGACCTTCGGCGGCATCAACCTCGAGGACATCAAGGCGCCCGAGTGCTTCTATATCGAGAAGAAGTTGCGCGAGCGGATGAAAATCCCCGTCTTCCACGATGACCAGCATGGCACGGCCATCGTCGTCGGCGCAGCGGTGTTGAACGGGCTGAAGCTGGTCGGCAAGAAGATCGGGGATGTGAAGCTGGTCACCAGCGGCGCCGGCGCCGCTGCGCTGGCCTGCCTCGAAATGCTGGTGCTGCTGGGGGTCAAGGTCGAGAACATCTGGGTGACAGACATCGAAGGCGTGGTCTATCAGGGCCGACCCGTGCTGATGGACCCGATCAAGGATCGCTATGCCAAGGCCACTTCCGCAAGGACTCTCTCCGAGGTGATTGTCGGCGCAGACGTGTTCCTCGGCCTGTCTGCTGGCGGCGTGATGAAGGGCGAGATGGTGGCCAGGATGGCCAAGAATCCCCTGATCATGGCGCTGGCCAATCCAACTCCGGAAATCACGCCCGAAGAGATTAAGGCGGTGCGCTCTGATGCCGTCATCGCCACAGGCCGTTCCGACTATCCGAATCAGGTAAACAACGTCCTGTGCTTCCCCTTTATTTTTCGCGGCGCGCTCGATGCCGGCGCCTCGACCATCACTCATGAGATGCAGCTTGCCGCGATCTATGCCATCGCTGAACTGGCCGAGGCCGAGTCCTCGGATGTGGTGGCGATGGCCTACGGCGGCGAGAGCCCGAAGTTCGGCCGCGAATACCTGATCCCCAAGCCTTTCGACCCGAGGCTGATCGTCAAGATTGCCCCCGTCGTGGCGCAGGCGGCCATGGACTCGGGCGTGGCGACGCGGCCGATTACCGACTTTGCCGCCTACCGCGAACAGTTGAACAGCTTCCTCTACCACTCGGGGTTTGTCATGAGGCCGGTGTTTGCCGCCGCCAAGAAGGCGCCGGCCCGCGTTCTCTACGCCGAAGGAGAGGACGAGAGGGTGCTGCGCGCCGTGCAGGCGGTGCTGGACGAAGGCCTGGCGCAGCCGGTGGTGATCGGCCGCCCCGAGGTGATAGAAAGCCGCCTCAAGAAGGCCGGTCTGCGCGTGATGCCGGGCAAGGATTTCGAGGTCATCAACCCGGCCGCGGATGGTCGCCATCTTGAACTCGCTGCCGAATACCACAAGCTGGTGGGGCGCTCGGGGGTGACGCCCGAGGTGGCAAAACAATTGCTGCGCTCGGACACCACGCTGATCGGCGCCATGTTGCTCAAGCGCGGTTATGTTGACGCCCTGCTGTGCGGCACGGTCGGCCGCCATGCCCAGCATCTCAAGCACATTGACGAAGTGATCGGCCTTGAGGCGCATGCGACCAAGTTCGCGACCATGAATCTCTTGATGCTGCAGCGCTACACCATGTTCATCTGCGACACCTATGTCAATGAGGATCCTTCTGCCGCCGAGATTGCCGACATTGCCCTGATGGCGGCAGAGGAAGTGCGTCGCTTCGGATTCATCCCCAAGCTCGCGCTGCTTTCCCATTCCAACTTCGGCAGCGTCCAGTCGGTCTCGGCGCACAAAATGCGAAAGGCGCGCGCCCTCATCGAGGAGCGTGCGCCCGACCTCATGGTGGACGGTGAGATGCACGGCGATGCGGCGCTCTCCGAGGACATACGCAACCGGATTTTCCCCGACAGCAGGCTCAAGGGCGAAGCCAATCTTCTGATCATGCCCAATGTGGATGCCGCCAATATCGCCTTCAACCTGCTGAAAATCACCAGCGGCGACGGTATTACCGTCGGCCCCATCCTGCTGGGCGCCGCCAAGCCGGTGCATATCCTGACGCCGACGGCATCGGTGCGCCGTCTGGTCAATATGACCGCCTTGGCTGTCGTCGATGCCAACCACATGAAAACCACCATGGAGCTCTTCAAATGACAGTGATCAAATCCAAGGCGATCCGCTTCCATCAGACTGGCGGTCCCGAGGTGTTGCGCTGGGAAGAGGTGAGCCTGCCTGAACTTCAAGCCAACGAGGCGCGCGTCAAGCATCACGCCGCCGGTCTCAATTTCATAGACATCTACCATCGCATCGGCATGTATCCCTTGCCCCTGCCTTCAGGCATCGGCATAGAAGGCGCCGGGGTGGTCGAGGCGGTGGGCAGCGCGGTCACCGAGTTGCAGGCCGGCGACCGCGTCGCCTATGCCGGCGGGCCGCTCGGAGCCTATTCCGAGATGCGCAACATCCCGGCCGACCGCCTGGTGAAGCTGCCGGATGCGATCGACTTCAAGACCGGCGCGGCGATGATGCTCCAGGGCATGACCGCGCAATACCTGCTGCGTAAAACCTATTGCGTGCAAGCCGGAGATACCATACTGATACACGCCGCCGCCGGCGGCGTCGGCCTGATCATGTGCCAGTGGGCCAAGGCGCTCGGAGCCACCGTAATAGGCACGGTCGGCAGTGACGCCAAGGCGGCATTGGCGAAGGCGCACGGTTGTGATCATGCCATCGTTTACACGCGGGAGAATTTCACCGAGCGCGTCAAGGCGATCAGCAACGGAGCGGGCGTACCGGTGGTCTATGATTCCATAGGCCGCGACACTTTCATGGGCTCTCTCGACTGCCTGCGTCCTTTTGGCATGATGGTCAGTTTCGGCAGCGCCTCCGGCCCGGTGCCGCCTTTCGATCTGAACATACTGGCGCCCAAGGGCTCGCTCTTCGTCACCCGCCCGACCATCGTCACTTACACGGCGAAACGCGCGGATCTCCTGCAGTCGGCCAAGGAACTGTTCGAGATCGTGGCTTCGGGCAAGGTGAAGATTGAGGTCAACCAGACTTATGCATTGAAGGATGCGGCCGCGGCCCAGATCGACCTGGCCGCCCGCAAGACCACCGGCTCCACCGTGCTGTTGCCTTAGCCGCCGGTTCTTCGTTCTGTTCGCACTCGCGCCCACTGGAGGCACAAGCTATGCGCTCCTTCCTGATTGCCAATCCAAAGGGTGGCTCCGGCAAGAGCACCCTGGCCACCAATCTTGCCGGCCTGTTCGCGGGCCAGGGTCACTCGGTCATGTTGGGCGATATCGATCGCCAGCAGTCTTCGCGCGAGTGGCTCAAGCTGCGTCCGCCTGGCTTGCCTCCCATCAGGAGCTGGGACATCCAGCCGGGAGAACCTGCCCGCCCGCCCAGGGACACCACGCATGCGGTGCTCGACACGCCCGCCGGTTTGCACGGCAAGAAACTCACCCAAATGCTGAAGCTGGTGCATCGGGTGATCGTCCCGCTACAGCCTTCGCTGTTCGATATACTGGCGACCAAGACCTTCATCGATGCGCTTCTGGAAGAGAAGGCGATCAGGAATCACGAGACCTTCTTCGCCGTGGTGGGTATGCGCGTCGATGCGCGCACGCGTTCCGCGCACGAGTTGGAGCGCTTCATGGAAACCCAGGGGCTGCCGGTGCTGGCCTATTTGCGCGATACGCAGAACTATGTACAGGCGGTGGCTCATGGCCTGACCATTTTCGACCTGCCGGCCTCGCGCGCCGAGAAGGACTGGGAGCAGTGGCAAGCCATCGTGGATTGGGTTGGACAGGGGCAGCCTTGATCTGCCACAGGAAAATGTTTCGATGAGAGTCCGGCTGCCGCAAAGATATTTCCACCTCGCCTTCTCCTTCGTCATGGGCACGATGATGGCGTCCATCATCACCCTCGTCCTCTCCTTGGTGAACTTCGGGCTGGCGGCAGATTTCCTGGCTATCTGGGGCAGGATGTTCTGTAATGCCTATGTTGTCGTGGTGCCAGGCATCTATTTTCTGGCGCCCATCGCGCGACGCATCGTCAATCGTTTTGTCGCGCCGCCGCCGTTCTGACTGCCTTGGCGGTCACGGACGAAGTTATAGTTGATCAGCGTTTCCTTAGATAACTGTTAGGTCTCCCCGATGCGCCTCTGGTCTCTTCACCCGCAGTATCTGGATGTCAAAGGTCTTGTCGCACAATGGCGTGAAGGTCTTCTGGCACAAGCCGTGCTAGCTGGAAAAACCAAGGGTTATCGGAACCATCCTCAGCTGCATCGTTTCATTCAAACCGCAGCACCAGAAGATTACATTGCGTCCTATCTGCGACAGATCTTTGCAGAAGCCGTTCGCCGCGGATATCATTTTGATGAAACTAAAATACCGAGACGCGGTCCGGTTTCACAAATGCAAGTTACAAGCGGTCAACTTGATTACGAATGGCTGCATCTCCAAGCAAAGCTAACAACGCGCGCTCCTGCCTGGGTGAAACAATTCAAATCCGTCACGCAACCAGATCCCCATCCGATCTTTCACATAATTAGCGGGGGTATGGCCCAATGGGAAATCATCCCGCCCTAACGTCCAACCCGGATCCACCCTGCACGGCCAGCTTTCCTCTCGCGCGTTCCGTCATTCCCGTATATGTTTGGCTGTCGGTCGCGGGTTGGGCTGGTCAACTTTCTTCTTTAGGCTTCAGAGCGATCTCATATGATCCAGCATTCAATCCTGAAACAAGTCCTTGGCCTCGCCGGCTGGCTTACTGCCAGTTTTATCGCCGGCGGCCTTGGCGCAGTCGCGTCGGCGAACGCCGGCGCATTCTACGGGCAGCTTTTGCAACCGTCCTGGGCCCCTCCCGCGTGGCTGTTTGCGCCGGTCTGGTCGATGCTGTACGTACTCATGGGAATAGCGGCATGGCTAGTCTGGCGTCAATACGGTTTCAGCGGCGCATCCGCCGCCCTGAGCCTCTTCGTCGCTCAACTCATCGCCAACTCGCTATGGACTTGGTTGTTCTTCGTGTGGCATCTCGGAGCGCTATCGCTGACCGAGATCATTGTTCTGTGGCTGCTGATTGCCGCCACCATCTCTGGTTTCTGGCGCCTGCATCGACTCGCCGCACTGCTATTGGTGCCCTATCTGGCTTGGGTGAGTTTCGCCTCGGCACTCACGTTTTCCTTATGGCGGTTGAATCTCCCGGTTCTTGGTTGAAGGTGGCGAGGCCTAACCCTTTCTTCAAAGTCGACCGCTTAAGTCAAAACGTCGCACGGCAGCTTTCACAGTCCGCCCACTTCCACTAAGGGTTGTGACAGCGGCGTTACCTGACACAGAGGATGACGCCACTTTTGGCTTGCCGTGCCGCAGCATACAATATCAATATCCATCACGGAATATCGCTTTCATCCAGGAGACCGCCACATGATTCAGTTGCGTCCATCGAATGCCCGAGGCAAGGCCGACCACGGCTGGTTGCGTGGCTTCCACAGTTTCTCTTTCGCCGATTATTACGATCCCGCCGAGATGGGCTGGGGGCCCTTGCGCGTCATCAATGAGGATTTCATCCAGCCCGGCACGGGCTTCGGCCAGCACGGCCACCGCGACATGGAAATCATCACCTATCTCTTGGAAGGCCCTTTGCAGCACAAGGACAACATGAACAACGGCACGGTGTTCCGTCGCCCGGAGGTGCAGCGCATGAGCGCCGGACGCGGCGTGCTGCACAGCGAGTTCAATGCCTCCGACAAGGAGCTGGTGCATTTGCTGCAGATCTGGATAGAGCCTGATGTCCAGGGAATCCCACCCGAGTATGAGCAGAAGGACTTTGCCGACCAGACAAAGCGTGGCCGGCTGGCGTTGATCGCCTCGCCCGACGGGGCGGAGGGCAGCCTGACCATACATCAGGATGCGTGCCTCTATGCCAGCCTGCTTTCTGCCGGAGAGGTGCTCTCCCATGCCCTGGCGCCGGGCCGTCGCGCCTATCTGCATGTCGTCAGTGGCGAACTGACGTTGAATGGAGAGAAGCTTGGCGGCGGCGACGGCGCCAAGATCGAAGACGAGTCTGCGCTTAAGATTGCCGCAGTGAGCGAGGCCGAGATGCTGTTGTTCGATTTGCCCTGAAGGTCTGTCTACTGGGGGTAAAATCTTCAGCTATGCACTCTCCCCGGTTCGTCCATCTCAGGCTGCACAGCGAATATTCGATCGCGGACGGCATGGTGCGCATCGATGCCGCCGTGGCGCGCGCCTGCTCGGACCGGATGCCCGCGCTGGCGCTGACCGATCTCGCCAACCTGTTCGGCATGGTCAAGTTCTACTCGGCGGCGCGCGTAGGCGGTGTGAAGCCCATCGTCGGCTGCGACGTCTGGGTGGCAGAGGACAAGGCGGCCAACGACAACCGTGATCCGGCGCGCGAGGGCGGCTGCCGCCTGCTGCTCCTGGCGAAGAACCGCGAAGGCTATCTGCGCCTGTGCGAGCTTCTCACCTCCGCCTATCTCGGAACGCGCCGCCAGGGCCGCGCCGAGATCTCCCGCGCCGTGCTGGAGTCGGGCGACAACGCCGGGTTGATCGCCCTCTCAGGCGCCCATCTTGGCGATGTCGGGCAACTCTTGCTCGCCGGCAAGGTGGAGCAGGCGGAGAAGTGCGCGCGCGCCTGGGCGCGCATCTTCCCGGGCAGCTTCTATCTGGAAGTGCAACGCTACGGCCAGTTCCAGGCGGAGACCTTGGTGGCCCTCACCGCTGCTCTCGCGGGCCGCCTTGAATTGCCGCTGGTGGCGACCCATCCCGTGCAGTTTCTCGAACGCGAGGACTTCACCGCCCACGAGGCGCGCGTGTGCATCGCCGAAGGCTACGTGCTGGCTGACTCGCGTCGCCCCAAGGCTTTCACTGCCGAGCAGTACTTCAAGTCCCAGGCCGAAATGTCCGAGCTCTTCACCGACCTGCCCGAGGCCTTGGAGAATTCGGTGGAGATCGCCAGGCGCTGCAATCTTTCCATCGAGTTGGGAAAGAGCAAACTGCCCGAATCCCCCACGCCGCCGGGGCTCACCATCGACGAGTATATGGCGCAACAATCGGCAGAGGGGCTGGAACTGCGCCTGGCGCAGCTTTTCCCTGACGCCGCAGCGCGCGAGGAGAAGCGGCCGCAGTATCTCGAGCGCCTCGAATTCGAGATCAAGACCATCGTGCAGATGGGCTTCTCGGGTTACTTCCTGATCGTCGCCGACTTCATCAAATGGGCCAAGGGCAACGGCGTTCCGGTCGGTCCTGGGCGCGGTTCCGGAGCGGGCTCCCTGGTGGCCTACAGTCTTTTGATCACCGATCTCGATCCGCTGCGCTACGATCTCCTGTTCGAGCGCTTCCTGAATCCGGAACGCGTCTCCATGCCCGACTTCGACATCGATTTCTGCCAGGAAGGCCGGGATCGGGTGATCGATTACGTCAAGAAAAAATACGGTGCCCACGCCGTCTCGCAGATCGTCACTTTTGGCACGCTGGCGGCCAAGGCGGTGATCCGCGACGTCGGCCGCGTGCTCGACCTGCCCTTCAACTTCGTCGACCAGTTCGCGAAGCTGATTCCCAACGAACTGGGCATCACCCTGGCGAAGGCGCGAGAGCAGGAGTCTGTCATCAACGAGCGCATTGGCTCGGAGGAAGAGTTGCGCCAGTTGTGGGACCTGGCCGAACGCCTGGAGGGACTGACGCGCAACGTCGGCATGCATGCCGGCGGCGTGCTGATCGCGCCGGGCAAGCTGACAGATTTCTGTCCGCTGTATTCGGCCCAGGGCGCGGTGGACGGCGAGAATCATTCGGTGGTGAGCCAGTTCGACAAGGACGATGTCGAGAAAATCGGCCTGGTCAAGTTCGACTTCCTGGGTCTGCGCACCCTGACCATTCTCGACGAGGCGGTGAATTCCGTGCGCAGGCTGAATCCCGAGCTGGCGAATTTCAAGCTGGAAGACATTCCCTTGGACGACCGTGCCACCTTCGCGCTGTTCGCCGCCGGCAATACCACTGCGGTGTTCCAGTCGGAGTCGCGCTCGGCCAAGGACCTGGAGCGCAGGCTGAAGGGCGACAGCTTCGAGGACATCATCGCTCTGATGGCCTTGAACCGACCCGGACCGCTGCAGTCTGGCATGGTGGACGACTTCATCAACCGCAAGAACGGCCGTGCCAAGGCGGAATATTTCCATCCCGATCTCGAGCCGGTGTTGCGGCCGACCTATGGCGTCATCATCTATCAGGAGCAGGTGATGCTGGTGGCGCAGATTCTCGCCGGCTACACCCTGGGCGGGGCCGACCTGCTGCGCCGCGCGATGGGCAAGAAGAAGGCCGAGGAGATGGCGCAGCAGCGCGCGATTTTCACCGAGGGCGCAGTCAGCCGCGGCGTCGATGCGGTGCTCGCCAGCCATCTATTCGACCTGATGGAGAAATTTGCCGAGTACGGCTTCAACAAGTCGCATTCGGCGGCCTATGCGCTGATCGCCTTTCAGACGGCCTGGCTCAAGCAATATCATGCTGCCGCCTTCATGGCGGCGACGCTGAGCTCGGAACTCGCCGACACCGACAAGGTGCATCTTTTCTACCAGGATGCCCTGGCCAACGGCATCGCTTTCCTGCCGCCCGACATCAATGCCGGCGGCATCCGCTTCGAGCCCGTCGATAGCAAGACCATACGTTACGGCCTGGGCGCCATCAAGGGCACAGGGGAGGCGGCGCTGGGCGCGATCCTGCGCGCCAGGGAAGCTGACGGCCCCTTCAAGGATCTTTGCGATTTCTGCTGCCGCATCGACAAGCGCGTGGCCAATCGCCGCGTCATCGAGGCCCTGGTCCGCGCCGGCGCTTTTGACTCGGTGGATGACCACCGCGCGCGTCTGCTGGCCTCGGTCGGCGTCATGCTGGTCGCTGCCGAGCAGGCCGAGAAGCACGCCATGCAGAGCGGTCTCTTTGACGGCGGCGGCGCGCATACCCCGCAACATGTCGAGATGGCACGCTGGAGCGAGAGGGAAAAGCTCCTGAACGAGAAGCAGGCGCTGGGCTTCTTCTTCTCCGGCCATCCGTTCAAGGCCTATCGCAGCGAGCTCTCGCCCTTCGTCAAGAAATCCCTGGACCAACTGGAGGCCAGCCGCGAGCCCACGCTATTGGCAGGCATCGTGGTGTCTACTCGGACGCAGATGACGCGGCGGGGCAAGATGGCCATCGTCATGCTCGACGACGCCACGGCGCAGGTCGAGATCTCGGTGTTCAACGAATTGTTCGAAGCCGAGCGCGCCAAGATCAAGGAGGATGAGTTGCTTCTGGTCGAGGGCAAGATCCAGCGCGACGACTTTTCCGGCGGCCTGCGCGTGGTCGCGGAAAAATTGATTACCCTGGGAGAGGCGCGCGGCAAGTTCGCCAAGGGCCTGTTCCTGGCAATGAACGGCGGCTCCAATGCCGAGAAACTGCGCGCCCTGCTCGCGCCTTACCGCAGCAACGGCGGCAACGGCGCCTGTCCGGTGCGCGTGAAATACCGTAACGGCGAGGCCGAGGTGGAACTGGGCCTGCCCGACAGCTGGCGCGTGCGCCTCGACGATTCGCTGCTCTTCGCCCTCAATGACTGGCTCTCGCCCGAGAACGTCAACGTCGTTTATCAGTGAGCGGGCTACGCAACGACCCAAGTTTGATCGAAATCAAGGTCATCCCACTGCCAAATCTTACAATCCTCAAGTCCAGTAACGGGAGCAGACGGAAAGTCGCCGGAGGAGATGACATGTTCAATCTATTGGTCAAGGATGTGATGGAGCGGAAGAAGGCGTTGATCCTGGCGCCTGAGGCCACTGTCCGGGAAGCCGCGGTATTGATGGCCAAGAAGAACGTCGGGGCCGTCATGGTCGTCGATAAAGAGCACCTGAGGGGAATATTTACCGAGCGCGACGCCTTGTTTCGCGTCACTGCGCGCGGGCTCGATGCGCAAACCACCCAGCTGGTCGAGGTGATGACTATCAATCCGCTGACTGTCGATCCTGGCAAGTCCTATGGCTACGCACTGGTGATGATGCAGGAAAACGGCTTCCGCCATGCGCCGGTCATCGAGAACGGCAAACCCATCGGGATTGTCTCCTCGCGCAATGCCATGGACCCCGACCTGGAGGAATTCCTGTCAGAGGCGAACCGGCGAGAGTACATCCGCGCGGAAAAATAACCCCCTGAGATAAACGGTGGGATAGCCTGTGGCTATCGATTGAATTGCCAGAAACAATTGGATAAATAGCCCCGGGCAGTCTAGCATCAGGATATTCTCGCGTCATTGGCGAGGATGTCCCGAACTTTTTCTTCTGCAAGGAGACCCATATGCAACTCAAAGGATCCAAAACCGAAGCCAACCTGAAGGCGGCGTTCGCCGGCGAGTCCCAGGCGAATCGCCGTTACCTGTATTTCGCAAACAAGGCCGATATCGAAGGCCAGAATGACGTCGCAGCCCTGTTCCGTTCCACGGCTGAAGGCGAAACAGGCCATGCCCACGGCCATCTGGAGTACCTGGAAGTCGTTGGCGATCCGGCCACCGGCCTGCCCATCGGCCCGACCCGCGACAACCTCAAGGCGGCCGTTGCCGGCGAGACGCACGAATACACGGACATGTATCCGGGCATGGCCAAGTCGGCGCGCGACGAAGGTTTCGACGAGATCGCGGACTGGTTCGAAACCCTGGCGAAGGCCGAGCGTTCGCACGCCAATCGCTACGCCAAGGCCCTCAGCGAATTGGTGGATTGAGTACAGCGATTCGAGTATGACCCCCTCCGCCGGAGAAATTCCGGCGGAATATTTTTGGAGAAAGCCCCATGAGCACGCGCGAAGGCAATCTCGAAGCCCCGACCCGGCACCCCATCGCCTGGCAGACACCCGAATACTATGATGAGCACGCCTGCGTCACTGAGCTCGAGCGCATATTCGATATCTGCCACGGCTGCCGCCGCTGCGTGTCCCTGTGCAATGCCTTTCCCACCCTGTTCGATCTGGTCGATGCCGGCCAGAGCGGAGAGGTCGAGTCCGTAGACAAGAAGGATTTCTGGAACGTCGTCGATCAGTGCTATCTCTGCGACCTCTGCTACATGACCAAGTGCCCTTATGTGCCGCCGCACCAGTGGAATCTCGACTTCCCCCACACCATGCTGCGGGCCAAGGCGATCAAGTACAAGCGTGGCGAGGTGAAGCTCCGTGACCGGTTGTTGTCCTCGACCGACGCCGTGGGCAGGCTGGCATCGATCCCGGTGGTGGTGCAGGTCGTCAATGCCGCGACCCGGCAGCCGGCAGCGCGCGCCGCGATGGAAGCGGTGCTGGGCGTGAAGAAGGAGCGCTGGCTGCCAGAGTACGACAGCGATCGTTTCCGCGAGACGGCGGCAGCCAGTTCCCCGCATCCGGTCCGGGACGGCGCTGCGACGCCCGGAAAGGTGGCTATCTATGCCACCTGTTACGTCAATTACAACGAGCCGGGGATTGGCCACGATCTCGTCGCCATCCTCGAGCACAACGAAATCCCCCATGTGCTGGTAAACAAGGAAGTCTGCTGCGGCATGCCCAAGCTCGAACTTGGCGATCTCGAGGCCGTTGCCCGCAACAAGGAAATCAACATTCCCGTTTTGGCCGCTCTGGCGCGCCAGGGTTATGCGATCCTGACGCCAGTCCCTTCCTGCACCCTGATGTTCAAGCTCGAACTGCCGCTTCTGTTCCCCGGGGATGAAGATGTCAAGGCGGTGTCCGCAGCCATGTTCGATCCCTGCGAGTACCTGGTGCTGCGCGGCAGGGACGGTTTGCTCAAGACCGACTTCAAGAAGCCGCTGGGCCGCATCAGCTATCATGTCCCCTGCCATACACGGGTGCAGAAGATCGGTCGCAAGACCGAGGAAATGCTGAAGATGACCGGCGCCGAGGTGAATACCGTCGAGCGCTGCTCGGGTCACGACGGCACTTGGGGTGTGAAGAGCGAGTACTACGCGCAGTCGATGAAAATCGGCAAGCCGGTTTTCAAGGCCATGGCCGCAGGCGAACCCGATTACATCAGTTCGGATTGCGCCATCGCCGCTCGCCATATCCTGCAAGGCATGACCGAGGCGGGCAATGCCGGCACCGCGCAAAAAGCGCACCCCCTGACCCTGATACGCCTGGCCTACGGAGTCTGATGAAAACCATTAGCCGCGACAGCCTGATGACCCTGGAAGCCTATTCCCGTGCGCGGAAGGAGCTGAGGGCGCAGATCATCCCGCACCGGCGCCTGCGCAGCGTGAATCTTGGAACGCATCTCAATTTGCAGTTCGAGGACGAGGCGACGCTGCGCTACCAGATCCAGGAGATGCTGCGCGTAGAAAAAATCTTCGAAGAGGCGGGAATCCTGGAGGAAATTGCGGTCTATGGCGCACTGCTGCCCACCGGCAGCAACTGGAAGGCGACCCTCTTGATCGAGTACGTCGACGAGGAAGAGAGAAAGCGCGAACTGGCGCGCCTCGTGAATGTCGAGGACAGGATATGGGTGCAGGTCGTCGGGCATGACAAGGTCTATGCCATTGCCGACGAAGACATGGACAGGGAGACCGCGGACAAGACTTCCGCCGTGCATTTCCTGCGCTTCGAATTGACCCCGGCCATGGTCGCAGCGGTCAAGTCAGGGTCTGCCGTGGCCATGGGCGTCGATCATCCCAACTGCAGCGAGAAAACAGATTTGGCCGCCGACACACTGGCAGCGCTGGCCAAGGATCTCGCGTAGGCCGGGCTGCCCCCGTCCGGGTCACCTATCCACGGTGCTTGACTCGGATAACAGTATCTACGCGGTTGTCCTTGCCGCGAAGCCTGAGAATTCCCCTTCGCCGATCTCGACAGCCACATGAGTCACCTGTGCGCCGGGCGGACCCTGCCTGGCCCAGGCAATGATGGCCGCAACGGCCTCTGCTTCGCCGGCGACGACGGCCTCGACCGTGCCATCAAGACGATTTCTCAGCCAACCGGAAATGCCCAAGCGCATCGCCGCTGCCATCATGGCGTAGCGATAGCCGACGCCCTGGACGTTTCCGCTGACGACAAGGTGGCGGATCTCCATCACTTGCCGCTAATCGCGGTGAGTATGCCCACCATCAGCGCTTGCGGCGTCGGCGGGCAACCGGGCACGGCCACATCCACCGGGATGACGTTGGCCACGCGGCCGCAACTCGCGTAACTCTCGCCGAAGATGCCGCCATTGCAGCCGCAATCGCCCACCGCCACCACCAGTTTGGGGGCGGGCGTGCAATCGTAGGCGCGCTGCAGGGCAAACTCCATGTTCTTCGCCACGGGGCCGGTGACCAGAAGCAGGTCGGCGTGCTTGGGGCTGGCGGTGAACTTGATGCCCAGCGCTTCGATGTTGTAGTAGGGGTTGGACAGCGCGTGGATTTCCAGTTCGCAGCCGTTGCAGGAACCGGCGTCGATGTGGCGGATCGCCAGGGCGCGGCCGAGTTTGTCCAGCATGGCCTTTTCCAGGCGCTGTGCCGTGACGCGCAGCCCTTCGTCGGGCATGGGCGGCGCTTCTGTCTTGATGCCTGTTTTGACGATTTGTTTGAGAAGTTGATACATTAAAGATCGGCGCCCGAGTACGACAGGTTGAAGGATTTGTTGATGAGCGGGAAGTCCGGCACGATGTTGCCCATGATGGCGTGCTCCAGCGCCGGCCAGGCGAGCCAGGAGGGATCCTGGCAATGGCAGCGTCTGATTGCTCCGTCGCGGCCGGCGGTGAGCGACACCAGAACATCACCGCGCCAGCCTTCTATCCAGCCTATGGCCGATGAACCTTCTGTCGCCGGTGCGAGAGTTGCGGCCAGTTCGCCCGCAGGCATGTCCTTCAGCAGCAGGCGAATCAGTCGCAGCGATTCGAAGATCTCTTCGAATCTCGCCGCGACCCGGGCGGCGACATCGCCATTGCGCTGGATGACGATCTGCGTTTCGAGTCTGTCGTAGGGAGGAACGGGATTCTGCGTGCGCAGGTCCCAGGCTTGGCTGCTGGCCCGGCCGGCCAGGCCGCCGATGGAAAGCAGGGTGGCCAGTTCGGGAGCCAGCCGGCCGGTGGTGAGGAAGCGGTCCTGCAATCCGGCATGCTCGTCGTAGATGTTCTTGAGCAGGTGCACCTCGGACTCTAGGCCATCGCACTGCGCCAGCATTTTTTCTGCTCCTCCCGCTGGCAGGTCGCAGGCGACGCCGCCCGGGACGATGGCGTCCATCATGAAGCGGTGGCCGAACAAGGCGCCAGAGAGGCGCAGCCAGTCCTCCTTGAGGCGAGAGAACTGGGAGAAGCCGAAGGCCAGCGCGGCATCATTGCCAAGGTAGCCGAGATCGCCCAAGTGGTTGGCGATGCGCTCGCGCTCCAGGAACAGGGCGCGCAAGAATAGAGCGCGCGCAGGCACCACGGTGTTGCCGAGCGACTCTGCGGCCAGGCAATACGCCCATGAGTAGGCGACGGTCGAATCTCCTGAGACGCGGCCGGCGAGCCTGGCGCCGTGTTGCAGAGTCAGTCCTTCGAAGCGCTTCTCTATGCCCTTGTGTGTCCAACCCAGGCGCTGTTCCAGGCGCAGCACCTTCTCGCCGACGATGGAGAATCTGAAGTGCCCGGGTTCTATGATGCCGGCGTGGATGGGGCCGACCGGAATCTCGTGCACGCCGTCGCCCTCGACGCGGACGAATTCATAGTCCTCGTTCCCGGGCGGGAATTGCCGGCTCGCATCGGCATCCCGGCGCAGCGGGAAGAAGTCTGCCGGCCAGTTGGCATGGCGCAGCCAGGGCCGGCTATCGGCGCCGCGGGCTTTGACGCCGAGCAGATCGTAGGTGGCGCGCTGCAGGCGATTTGCCGCAGGGAAGATTTCGGAGAGGTCAGGATATTCAGGAGCTTCCGCAGCAAGTGTCAGCTCGAGCAGGGCCAGACCCTGCTCGATGCCGAAGGCGACATGGAGTGTGAATCCCCTTTTGAGATCGCGCTCGTCCGACCCCCACAGCGCGACGAATCGGCCTCCGGATTCCTTTACCGCTTGCGCGAAAGCCATCAGTCCTGCCGCGTCTGCGCTTGCGCGGTAGGCCTTGAGCGCGCCGGGAAGCGGAACGAAATCCAGATCAAGCAGTTTCATGGCTATCCGATCAGCTTCGCCGCCTGGCGGTACCACTCGGCCAGGTAGGGGGGTATCCACAAGCCCAGCATCAGGACCAGCGCGAGATGCATGAATACCGGCAGCATCGCCGGCTTGTGCGGCAGGCGTTTTGCGGCCGGCTCGCCGAAGACCATGGGTTGGACCTTGCCGAAGATGGCGGCGAAGGCCACGCCCAGGGAGATGAGCAGTATGGGTGTGGCCCAGGGCTGTTCTTTCATCGCCGTCGTCAGGATCAGGAACTCGCTGGCGAAGACGCCGAAGGGCGGCATGCCGAGTATGGCCAGGGTGCCCAGCATCAGCCCCCAGCCGACGGTTGGACTCAACTTGATCAGGCCGCGGATGTTCTCTATCAACTGCGAGCCGCATTTCTGGGCGGCATGGCCGACGGCGAAGAAGATCGCGGATTTCGTCAGGGAGTGAACCGTCATGTGCAGCAGGCCCGCGAAGCTCGCCACCGGGCCGCCCATGCCGAATGCGAAGGTGATGATGCCCATGTGCTCGATGGACGAATAGCCGAACAGCCTCTTGATGTCCTTCTGGCGCGACAGGAAGAAGGAGGCGACCACCACCGAGAGCAGGCCGAAACCCATCATCAGCAGACTCGCCAGATTGCTGTGCAGTGCGCCGTCTGCCAGAACCTTGCAGCGCACCACGGCATAGAGCGCGACGTTGAGCAGCAGGCCGGAGAGCACGGCCGATACCGGCGTTGGGCCTTCGGCGTGGGCATCGGGCAGCCAGTTGTGCAACGGCACGAGGCCTACCTTCGTGCCATAGCCCACCAGCAGGAAGACGAAGGCCAGGGAGAGAACCCTGGGTTCCAACTGGCCCTTCACCTCATTGAGATGGGTCCAGAGCAAGGCCACGCCCTCGTGCCCGAGAATCTTCTCTGCCGCGAAGTAAAGCAGTATGGTGCCGAACAATGCCTGGGCGATGCCCACACCGCAGAGGATGAAGTATTTCCATGCCGCTTCCAGCGAGGCGGCGGTGCGGTAGAGGGAAACCAGCAGCACCGTGGTCAGCGTCGCCGCCTCCATCGCCACCCAGAGTATGCCCATATTGTTGGTGGTGAGCGCCAGCAGCATGGTGAAGGTGAACAGTTGATACATGCTGTGATAAAGCCGCAGTCGTCCTGCCGACAGCCGCCCGTGGGCTTGCTCGATGCGCATGTAGGGTCGCGAGAACAACGAGGTGGTGAAGCCGACGAAGGCGGTCAGCGCGACCAGGAAGACATTCAAAGGATCGACGAAGAACTGTTCTTCGAACAGGAGCTGCGGACCGTCGGCGACGATCTTTACCGTCAGTGCGGCGGCGGCGATCAGGGTGAGCAGGGAAAACGCCGAGTTGATTTCCGCGGCGAAATTTCTGTGGCCGAAGATCGCCAGCACGATGCCGCCTAAGAGAGGGAGTCCCAATAAAAACTCCATCAGTCTTCCTTCAACTTTTCCAGATGGCGGATGTCGAGCGAATCGAATTGCTCGCGGATCTGGAAGAAGAACACGCCGAGGATGATCATGCCCACCAGCACGTCGAGCGCGATGCCCAGTTCGACCACCATGGGCATGCCGTAGGTGGCAGAAGTGGCGGCGAAGAACAGGCCGTTTTCCATCGCCAGGAAACCGATCACTTGCGGCACCGCCTTGGAGCGCGTGATCATCATCAGAAAGGCCAGCATCACTGCCGCCATGGCGATCCCAAGGGTCGAGCGGGTGATGGTGCCGGCCAGTTCCGAGATGGGCAGGGCCAGGTTGAAGGAGAAGATCACCAGCATGAGGCCTATCATCATGGTGGCCGGAATATTGATCAGCGTCTCGATGTCCCATTTCACGTTGAGGCGGCGGATCAGTCGATGCAGAATCCAGGGCAGCAAGAATACCTTGAGGACAAGGGTGATCAGTGCCGACCAGTAGAGATGATGCTGCTCCGTGGCCGCGGCGACCACCGCAGTCGAAGCGCAGAGCACGATGCCTTGCGCCATGAACAGATTGATCAGGGAGAGGATGCGCCGCTGCGCCAGCATGGCGAAGGAAAGCAGCAGCAGGGCGGCCGCCAGCAGATTGATGATCTGGGCATAGAGCGGCAGGTGGCTCATGTCGCCTTCTCCAGCAGGAGATGCACCAGCATGCCCAGCACGGCCAGCATGAAGGCTGTGCCGAGAAACTCCGGCGCGCGGAAGATGCGCAGCTTGGCGCTGACCGTCTCGATTGCGGCGAGCAGGAAGCCGCCGATAAGCAACTTGAAAGCCAGGCTAGGCAGGGCCACCCACAGGCTGGCCAGGCCCGTACCCTCGGGAATCCCCCAGGGGAAGAACAGAGCCAGGCCGAGACAGGAGTAAGCGTAGAGTTTGAGCGCCGCCGCCCATTCGATCAGCGCCAGATGGCGACCGGAATATTCGAGAATCATGGCCTCGTGGATCATGGTCAACTCGAGGTGGGTGGTCGGGTTGTCCACCGGGATGCGGGCGTTCTCGGCCAGCGCCACCATGGTGAAGGCGACACCGGCGAAGGCGAGGCTGGGGTAGATGACGAACTCGCGATGCGCCAGGGTCTCGACGATGGTAGACAGCGAGGTCGAGTGCGAGATCAGGGAGGCGGTGAAGAACACCATCAGGAGCGCCGGTTCGGCCAGGAAGCCGATCAGCATCTCGCGCCGGGCGCCCAGGGAACCGAAGGCGGTGCCGATGTCCATGCCGGCCAAGGCGATGAAGACGCGAGCCAGGGCGAATATGCCGACCAGGGCGATGGCGTCGGCGGCGGGGCCGAAAGGCAGATCGGTCGACAGGGTCGGCACGATCATCGAGGCGAGCGCCATACAGGCGAAGATGAGGTAAGGCGCGGCGCGGAACAGGCTCGAGGCGTTGCCTGCCAGCACCACCTCCTTCTCGAACAGCTTGGCCAGTTGGCGATAAAACTGCAGCAGCGGCGGCGCCGAACGGTTGCCGAACCAGGCGCGGCACTGGTTCACCCAGCCGGTCAGAAGCGGCGCCGCGACGAGCGCCGTGACGAGTTCGAGGAATTGCAGGAGAAGGGAGGAAGCCGAGTTCATCAGTTCAGCCGCGGATCAGAAACAGCAGCACGACGAGGGTCACGAAGCTGTACAGGAGATAAATGGAGATGCGTCCCTGCTGCAGGAAGGCGACCATTCTCGTGCCCAACTCCGCGACCCGTGCCACAGGCAGATAGAGCCAGTACCAGAAGTGATCCTGGACGATGACGCGATACATGGGCTTCTTGTCGAAAGAGCCGGGCAGCTCCCGCGTCAGGCGGTAAAAGGGCTCGAAAACCTGGCGCAGCGGTTGGCTGAAGCCTTCGGCGGTGTCCTGCATGCGCACCGTCTGCATGGGGAAGCCGCAGTCCCAGGCGCCGGAAACGCGCACCCGGCCGTGCCAGAAGCGACGCACCAGCAGGAAAGCGGCTACGACAATGGCTGCGATGCACAGCAGGAACACGATGGGTTCATAGCTCGCGCGGTCGGCGTCAATCGGCGCCAAGAGCAGCCAGCCGTTGGCGCGCATGGCGGAACCCAAACCTGCGCCTGTCAGGGATGTCGTGACATGGTCGAGCTTCTCGATGACAAAGACAGGGAAGAGGCCGAGAGCGACGCAGAGGCTGGCGAGCCAGCACAGGCCGACGCGTTCAAGGATTCCTGCGTCATGGGCTTGAGAGAGTTTTTCCTCGCGCGGCCGGCCGAGGAAAATGACGCCGAAAAACTTGACCATGACATAGCCGGCCAGGGCGGCAGCCAGGGCAACGGCGGCCGCGGCCACCGGGATCAGCATGTTGATGTAGCCGTGCGGCAGGTCGGGAGTAAACAGGAAGGCCTGCAACAGCAGCCATTCCGAGACGAAGCCGTTCAAGGGCGGCAGGCCGGCGCTCGCGATCACGCCGAGCAGAGCCAGCCATGCCACCCAGGGCATGCGGTGGATCAGACCGCCCAGCTTGCCCAGACTGCGTTCGTGCGTGGCGTGCAGCACCGAGCCGGTGACCAGGAAAAGCAGGCTCTTGAAGGCGGCGTGGTTGAGGCAGTGATAGAGAACAGAAGTCAGTGCCAGCACCGTCAGTGCCGTCATGCCAAAGGCTTGGAAGGTTAGCGTCAAGCCGATGCCGACGAACAAGAGACCGATGTTCTCAATGGAAGAATAGGCCAGAAGCCTCTTCATGTCGCTTTGCACGGCGGCGAACACTACGCCGAACAAGGTGGTTGCCAGCCCCAGTGTCAGAACCAGCACACCCCACCACCACAGGGGGTGATGCAGGAGGTCGAGGCAGACGCGCAGGAAGCCGTAGATCGCGGTTTTCAGCATGACGCCGCTCAAGAGCGCAGACACCGGCGAGGGCGCGGCCGGGTGAGCCTCGGGCAACCAGACGTGCAGCGGCAGCAGACCCGCTTTGGCGCCGAAGCCGAACAGGGCGAGGCCGAATGCGGCGCTGGCCCAGAAGTCGTTGTGGTCCATGCCGCGCATGTGGGCGAAGGTGTAGCCGGCGACCCCCTCGGCACCGTTGCCTTGCAGCACGCCGAAACAGAGCAGGATGCCGATGGCGCCGACATGGGCGATCAAAAGATAAATATAGCCGGCGCGGCGGATTTCCGGCATGCGATGGTCCGAGGTGACCAGGAAGAAAGAGGTCAATGCCATCGACTCCCAGGCGACCATGAAGGCATAGGCATCGTCGGCCAGGAGCACCAGCGCCATGCTCGCCAGGAAGAGATGGTATTCCAGGCATTGCAGGCCCGGGGCCGTACCTTCGCCTTTTCTCAGGTAGCCGGCGGCGTAGATCGAGATGCCTGCGGATGCGCCGCCGAGCAGCAGCAGGAACAGCGCAGAGAGCGCATCCAGGCGCAGATGGAAGGGCAGGTCAGGCAGGCCCAGAGGCAGCACCATTGTCTCGGCCGTTGCCGGCAGGGCGGCGAAGGCGACGACCGCGAGGGCAATCCCGACTGCTGCGCCCAGCGGGTAGAGCACCCGGCTGATGTAGTGGAAACTTCTGGGGGCAAAAAGCCCGGCGATGCCGATAGCGAGCCAGACGCAGACCAGGGAGAGTATCCAGTCGAGGCAGAGGAATCCCGGCGCGCTGGGCATCAGCGCCTCATTTCACGCGCATTCCGGGTACAGCGCCACTGTCGGGGGAGAGCAGGAACAAGCCCGGACTGTCGGGATCCGACGCGGCCAGAACCATGCCTTCGGACAGGCCGAATTTCATCTTGCGCGGTGCGAGGTTGGCCACCATGATCGTGAGTCTTCCGACCAGAGCTTCCGGAGCGTAGGCGGACTTGATGCCGGCAAACACCGTGCGCGTTTCCGCACCGGGCTCCTCGCCCAGGGCGAGGGTGAGCTTGAGCAGTTTCTCCGCGCCTTCGACATGGGCGGCGGCGACGATTTTGACGATACGCAAATCGACTTTCGAGAAATCATCTATCGAGATGACGGGCTCGGAGGTTTGAGCCGAAGTTTGCACCTTGTCTTCGGTGGCCTGCTGGTGCTGGGCATGGCGCTGCTGTGAAGGTGTTTCTGCAGAGGGCTCTAGCGACTCGCGGTTGGCCAGGACCAGGGCCTCGATCTGCTTGGGCTCGATGCGTTGCATCAGATGCTTGTACTCGTTAATCCTGTGGCCCGCGGGAAGAATCGAGCGCGTGTCGGCCCAGGTCAGTCTGGCAATGCCGAGGAAGGCCTCGACCTCGGCGGCAAGACTGGGCAGCACGGGCGAGAGCAGTGCTGTCAGCGACTTGAACAGATTGATGGCCAGGGAACAGACCTGATGAAGCTCTTCTTCCCGTCCGGCAAGCTTCGCCAGTTCCCAGGGCTTCTGGTCATTCACGAACTTGTTGGCCTTGTCGGCATAGGCCATGATCTCGCGCAAGGCCCTGGAAAAGTCGCGGTCGTCGAAGGCTTGAGCCACCCGATCCGGCAGCTTCCCGTCGCCGAGGATAGCGAGCATGTGTTCCGCTTTGACTTCAGCCAGTTTCCCCGCGAAGCGCTTGGTGATGAATCCGGCACAGCGGCTGGCGATATTGATGTACTTGCCGATCAGGTCGGAATTGACCCTGGCGACGAAGTCGTCGAGATTCAGATCGATGTCCTCGATGCTGCCGTTCAGCTTGGCGGCATAGTAGTAGCGCAGCCACTCGGGATTCAATCCCTGCGCAAGGTAACTCTCGGCGGTGATGAAGGTGCCGCGCGACTTGGACATCTTGGCTCCATCGACGGTGAGAAAGCCGTGGGCGAATATTTTCGTCGGCGTGCGAAAGCCTGCGTGCGCGAGTTCGGCGGGCCAGAACAGGGCATGAAAATAGAGAATGTCCTTGCCGATGAAATGGTAGAGCTCGGCCTGCGAAGCCGGGCCCCAGAAAGCATCGAAGTCCAGACCGGTTCTGTCGCAGAGATTCCTGAAGCTGCCCATGTAGCCGATGGGCGCATCGAGCCAGACATAGAAAAATTTGCCGGTGCTTTTGCCTTCGTCGCCCGGGATCTCGAAACCGAAATAGGGGGCGTCGCGCGAGATGTCCCAGTCGGTGAGCTTGTTCTCCCCGGGCGCACCCAGCCACTCCTGCATTTTGTTCGAAGCTTCCGGCTGCAGCACCGGTCCAAGCGGGCCCGCGCTCTGCGTATAGCGGCGCAGGAACTCCTGGCAGCGCGCATCCGACAGCCTGAAAAAGTAATGCTCGGACTCGCGCAACACAGGGGTCGCTCCCGAGACGGCGGAGTAGGGATTCACGAGTTCCGTGGGCGCATAGGCGGCGCCGCAGGATTCGCAGGCGTCGCCGTACTGGTCCTTGGCGCCGCACTTCGGGCATTCGCCCTTGATGAAACGATCGGGAAGGAACATTTCCTTGACCGGATCGTAATATTGCTCGATGGTGCGCACCTCGATCAGGCCGGCTTTCTTCAGCCTGGCATAGATCTCTTCGGAGTAATGGCGGGTCTCGTCGGAATGGGTGGTGTAATAGTTGTCGAAGGCGACGTGAAAGCCCTTGAAGTCGCGGCTGTGCTCGGCATGGACGCGGTTGATCAGGGCCTCGGGGCTGATGCCCTCCTTCTCTGCGCGCAGCATGATGGGCGTGCCGTGGGTGTCATCGGCGCAGACGTAGTAGCATTCGTGTCCCGAGAGTTTCTGGAAGCGTACCCAGATGTCGGTCTGGATGTATTCGACCAGATGGCCTAGGTGGATGGCGCCGTTGGCGTAGGGCAGGGCACTGGTAACGAGGATCTGGCGCGGCTTCATGGGGACTTAGGTATTCACAACAGATCATTGTAACAAACCGACCCGAGTAAGTTATACTAGAGTAATTAACTCGGGTATTACCGGAAATGAAACTGGAGAAGTCATGAGCATTTCGGAATTGCAGGTGCAGACAGCGCTGAAGGAAGTCGTCGATGCCAACACGGGCAAGGATCTCGTCACCAGCCGTGCGGCGAAGAACATCAAGGTCGCGGGTTCGGACGTCTCGGTCGACGTCGAACTCGGCTATCCGGCCAAGACCCAGATCGATGCCATCCGCCGCGCGGTGATAGCCAAGATCAAGGACATTGCCGGGGTCGGCAATGTCTCCGCCAACGTCTATTCGAAAATCGTTTCGCATAGCGTGCAAAAGGGTGTCAAGTTGATCCCCGGCGTCAAGAATATCATCGCCATTGCTTCCGGCAAGGGCGGCGTGGGCAAATCCACCACGGCCGTGAATCTCGCCCTGGCCCTGGTCGCCGAAGGGGCCAGCGTGGGCCTGCTCGATGCCGACATCTACGGCCCGTCGCAGCCGCAGATGCTGGGCATCAGCGGCCAGCCGCAGTCTTCCGACGGCAAGTCGCTGGAGCCGATGGAAGCCTACGGATTGCAGGCCATGTCCATCGGTTTCCTGATCGACGTCGAGACCCCCATGGTCTGGCGCGGTCCCATGGTGACGCAAGCGCTGCAGCAACTCCTGAACGAGACGCGCTGGAATGAAGTCGATTACCTGGTCATCGACCTGCCGCCGGGCACGGGCGACATCCAACTGACCCTGGCGCAGCAGGTGCCGGTGACCGGCGCGGTGATCGTCACCACGCCCCAGGACATCGCGCTGCTCGACGCCAGGAAGGGCCTCAAGATGTTCGAGAAGGTGGGGATTCCGATACTGGGCATCGTCGAGAACATGAGCACCCATATCTGTTCCAAATGCGGACACGAGGAGCATATCTTCGGCAGCGGCGGCGGCCTGCGCATGGCCAAGGACTACGAGGTCGAGATGCTGGGCGCGTTGCCGCTCGATGTCGGCATCCGCGAGCAAGGCGACTCCGGCCGTCCGACGGTGGTCTCCGACCCGGACGGGCGAATCGCCGAGATTTATCGCGGCATCGCCCGCCGCGTGGCGGTCAAGATCGCCGAACAGGCCAAGGACATGACCTCCAGGTTTCCGAACATCGTGGTGCAGAACACCTGAGTACTCCGTCATTGCCATGCTTTGCTGGCAATGACGGCGCTTGACGCAGTGCGCCTCATCCTGCTTTATACTGCGTGGCGATACCCCCTTACTCCCCAGCGCTCATGAGCATAAAAGCAGACAAATGGATCCGCCGCATGGCGGAGCAGCACGGCATGATAGACCCCTTCGAGCCCGGCCAGGTACGCGAGGTCGACGGTCACAAAATCGTCTCCTACGGCACCTCCAGCTACGGCTACGATATCCGCTGCTCGAACGAGTTCAAGCTGTTTACCAATATCAACAGCACCATCGTAGACCCCAAGAATTTCGATCCGAGTTCTTTCGTCGAGGTCAATGCCGACTACTGCATCATCCCGCCGAATTCCTTCGCCCTGGCGCGCACCGTCGAGTATTTCCGCATCCCGAGGAATGTCCTGACGGTCTGCCTCGGCAAGAGCACCTATGCGCGCTGCGGCATCATCGTCAACGTGACGCCGTTCGAGCCCGAGTGGGAGGGTTATGTGACGCTGGAGTTCTCCAACACCACTCTCCTTGGCGACTCAGGCCAGTCCCAAAATCA
>CAIYYX010000165.1 GCA_903930535.1 uncultured Sterolibacterium sp.
CGTGCTCGGCTGCCCGCCCGCCGTTTCCTACACCGCCGTGCAAAAAGTTCCCGAAATGTACGACGAGCTGGATGTCACCGGCGGCCTGATCGGCATGCCGCTCAACGTCGTCAAGGCGAAGACCGTCGACCTCCTGGTGCCTGCGGAAGCGGAAATCATCATCGAGGGTTTCGTCAGCACGGAGTTTCTCGAGCCCGAGGCGCCCTTCGGCGAATCCCACGGCCACGTCAATCTGCAGGAATACAACGGCTATCTCGATGTAACCGCCATCACCCGCCGCAAGAAGGCCGTGATGACCTCCTGGGTAAGCCAGGTGGCGCCGAGCGAATCGAGCTGCATCAAGCGGCCGGCCTACGAGGCCGCGCAGATGATGCACCTGAAGAACAACCTCGGCATCAAGGGCGTGTTCAAGGTGGTGACCCATGAGCCGCTGACCTCGCTGCACAAGCTGATCGTGGTCCAGTTCGAGAAGGATACGCCGCAGACGGAGATCTGGCGCGCCCTCTACGGCGTGGCATCGTTCCGCAGGGCGGAGGGAAAATGGGTCGTGGCGGTGGACCGTGACATCGATGCCGACAACAGCGACGCCATCTTCTGGGCCATGTCATACCGCTGCAAGCCGCATCGCGACGTGCAGATGCTGCACCACAAGGACGAAGGACACGGCCCGCGCAGCCTGATCGACAGCGAAGACTCCGCGGTGCTGATCAATGCCGTGTTGAAGGAGCCCTTCCCGCCGATCGCGCTGCCCAAGAAGGAGTACATGGAGAATGCGCGCAAGATCTGGGAAAAAATGGGCCTGCAGAAGCTCAAACCGGAAATGCCCTGGTATGGCTACGACCTGGGCGAGTGGAACGACCATCTGGAAAAACAGGCGCAACTCGCCGTGAAAAGCGAATACTGGGAAACGGGGAAGTGGTGCGCGAAGCGCCGCCGCAACGACGTCAAGATGAACACCGAAATGCGCACCCTGGAAGACGACCCGGACTACGGCCGGCAGGCCAAGGCGCGAAAAAAGAAATAATTGACGATGCCGGCGGAAACCTGGTCGAAAGAGGCAGCGAGTTCGCTGCTAATGCAAGACAGGTCCTGATCATGGCAATCAAGCGGGCTACAGTTAATTCACATCGGAGGGGATTTGCATGAGCAACGCATTTGATTTGTTAAGCGAGAATGAAGTCCGGCAGATCGGCAGCCTCGTCGAGACTCTGGAGCAGTCGACTTTCGACTATCTGCAGCTGGAAGTGGGAGACATGAAGCTGACCATAGGCAAGGGCAATGCGGCCGCGGCCTTGTCTGCTGCAGCACCTGCCCCGGTTGCCCAGCACGCTCCCCAGGCAGCCGTTACCCAAGCAACCCCGCCCGCGCCTGCCACGGCGGTTCAGCCTCCCTCTCAGGCGGCAGCCTCACCTGAACAGGAAGGCACGGTCGCAGTCGTGGCTCCCATCATGGGACGCTTCTACGCCAAGCCCGAACCCGGGGCAGCCCCTTTCGTCACCCTC
>CAIYYX010000166.1 GCA_903930535.1 uncultured Sterolibacterium sp.
AAGAACAATCCGTAGAACAGACTCTCTGTGCGCACCGCCTGATGAAACGCCTCAGCTTGCCACAGGAGCACCTGGGCCGAGATCAGGTTGCGCGACTGCAGGCGCAGCCACAGGGTTTGTGGCGCTTCGGTATCGAGGTCAAGGTGGAACAAGGCATGACGGTAATCCATCTCCCATCGCTCACGCGGCAAGTGATCGCCCCCGCGACGCTCGGTGAAACTGCCGTTGGCAGCTTGCGTATACAGGCGCAGATCGTCATGCAGCGGGTTGGTGATCTCCAGCAGCCAATGATTGGGCGCGGACTGGCTGCGCGCCACTTCCACACGCAACCAGATCGCCGCCGGGGTAAAACCCAGATTGAGTTCGCCCTGCAGCGGCTTGAAGGCGCGCGACGCCGCCACCTCACGGATGCCGAGTTGGCCGGCCTCGTCTTTGAGCCAGGCCATCTTGCCGCCCAGCGCAACGCGGGTGGTGCTGGCGTCCAAAGTCACCGCTTGAGCCAGCGCCGGCGGCACCAGCAGCACAAGAGAGAAGAATAAGGAGAGCGAAAAGAGCAGACGGCGCAGCATAGAAGCGCACAATATCACGACACAATTGGCCCGGCGCTTAGATTTGCTTAGATTCGGCAGCGCCTCAGGGTCTAGACTTGCACCCATGACACAGATCATTCTGCTCGAAGACGAACGCATTCTGCGCGAAGACCTCTCCGAATTTCTCGCCAACCAAGGCCACACGGTGCAGACCGTGGGCAGCATTGCCGAGTTTGAGCGAAATTTTCACCCTGGCCGCCACATCATCGCCATCCTCGATCTGGGCCTGCCCGATGGCGATGGCATGGAGGTCATTGCCCGCCTGCGCCGTGACAACCTGCGTCTGGGCATCATCGTGCTGACCTCGCGCATGGCCACCCAGGACAAGGTCGCCGGGCTGCAAAGCGGCGCCGACCACTACCTGACCAAAACCTCCGACCTGGACATCCTCGCCGCCACGGTTGATTCACTGGCTCGTCGGCTCGATCTGGGCGGCATCAGCGGCGACTGGGCGCTCGATGAGCACAAGAAGCAACTGATAGCGCCGGGGCTGCCGCCGATTGAACTCAGCGCCCAGGACTACACCGTGCTCAAGGCCATCTTCGACGGCCAGGGGCAAAGCGTCAGCAAGAAAGCTATTGTGGCGGCTCTGGATGAAGACTTCCTGTCCTACGACCTGCGCCGCCTGGACACCCAGATCAACCGCCTGCGACGCAAGGTGCTTGAGGCCACAGGCGCCGACCTGCCGCTCAAGACCCTGCGCAACGAGGGTTACCAGTTCTGCGGCTCGCTGCAGCAGCGCTGAGGCGACTCGTAGGCCATCGCCCTGAGCCGTTTTTGCCTCGCGCTTGGATTTGCTTAGATTCGCGCGCGCTTGAGCAGATACAGTAAGGTTGCGATACCTATTGATGTTTTCGGAACTCACGGCAGTCCATCGGCAACTAGCTCGTCATTGCGAGGAGCGCAGCGCCGTGGCAATCCATGTTGGAGAACCACCGAAGGCATGGATTGCTTCGCTGCGCTCGCAATGACGGAAGACCTTGTCACAAATTCTGGAAACCTCAATAAGTCGTATCGATCGACTTGAAATTTCCAATCTTGTTGATGACTCTGTCTTTAGCAGCCAACCAGGCGATGGCTGCGGACTGTAAGGCCCTGCCGAACAATGGAGTCAACTGGCAGGGATGCGATTTTCACGGACGGCTCCAGGAAAGAGCGACCCTGTCCGGCGCCGACCTGCCGCTCAAAACCCTGCGCAACGAGGGCTATCAGTTTTGCGGCTCGCTGCAGCAGCACTAAGGCGACTCGTAGGCCATCACCCGGAATCCGTTCCTTTTTTGCCTCGCGCTTAGATTTGCTTAGATTCGCGCGCGTTTGAGCAGATAAGCTAGGGCAACTCAATTGCTCACTTTGTTATTGTCCAAATGTCCATCTCGTTGTTCTGGCGACCTAGCGCTAAGCGTAAGGCGAGGACGGGGTCCGCTCCGTCAGGTCCGGCCCCTGTCCCGATTATCCTTGTAGCGCTACTCGCCGCTCAGTTTTCTGCAGCGGTCCTCGCGCAAGTGGTCCCCGACGCCGGCCGCATCCTGCAGGAAACGCAGCAACTCAATCAGCCCAGGCCCGCGGCGCCGACGCCGCTGCCGCCCATCCAGGCACCCGCGCCCGCCAAGCCGCCGCCTGCGGCTGCCGGCGAC
>CAIYYX010000167.1 GCA_903930535.1 uncultured Sterolibacterium sp.
CCTTTAGGCCGACGACCATGGCTGTCGGCCTAAAGGCCGACCTACACGCCGACCTACGGCGCGGCCAGCGGCCCGACCTTTGCGTTCTCTATGCCGTGCCGTTTCAAGGACGCGGCGACAAAGCCGGAAGCCTTCATCTCCTCGACGAACTGGGCGAGATAGCGCGCCCCTTCCGTTCGTCCCTTGGGCATGGCCATGGCCTGATTGATGACCATGAAGCGACCCGGAAGCAGACGCAATCCGGGAATGCGTCTGGCGTCGGCCTCGAGCTGCTGCGTGATGCCGGCCGCGACCTCGAGAGATTCCTTGACCATCAGGTTTGTCACCAGCGGCGAAGTTGGGGCGCGCACGAGCTTGGCCTTCTTGATTTCGCGGGAGAGATATAAATCATAGACGCTGCCTTTGCCTACCGCTATGCGCACACCCTCGCGATCGACCTCGGCATTGTTCCGGATGGGCGAGTCCTCGCGGACCAGATAGGATCCCTCGATGACCACATGGGCTGCGGTAGACTCGATGTCGGCTGCGCGATCAGGATCGATGGCGAAGAAGGCCACGTCCCAGGCGTTTGATTTCAACCCTTCGACGACCTTGCCCGCGGCATTGAAGTACACCATTTCCAATGGCACACCCAGGCGCTTGGCCAGCTCGCGCGCGAGATCGACCGATACGCCGCGCGGCTCGCCGCTCGCGTCATCCTTGACGGCTAAAATCGGATTGCCGAAATTGATGGCGGCGCGAAGTTTTCCGGAGGGGGCAAGATCGGCAACGGCGGGGCGTGTATTCATTTGTGTGCAGGCACCAAGGAGGGCGGCGCAGAGTAAGGCGATCGCTGAGTTAACCAAGCTTCGAATCATGTCCTTGTCGTCCAATCAAAGAGGGCAGACGGACATTATGCTTGAATGGTGACGATATGCGCCAAGTTGCTTGACACTTCAGGCAGTCGCAGGCAGATTGGAAGGTAGAATTCCAGTCAAACTCAGGGAGACCCCATGAAGATGAGTTCAATTGCGGCACTCACAAGCGCATTATCGCTGACGATCAGCGGCGGATCGCAGGCGGCCGAAATCAGGGTCTTTTCTTCAAACGGCGTGAAGACGTTTCTCGAGGAGATCGCCCCGAAGTATGAACAGGCGACCCAGAACAAGCTTCTGTTCAAATTCTCCACCGCCGCCGAACTGAAGACGCAGATCGAGAAGGGCGAGGCTTTCGACCTCGCCATTCTCACCGCCGCCGGCATTGACGATCTGATCAAGCAGGGCAAGCTCGCAGGCGGCACGCGCGCTGACATCACGAGATCCGGCATAGGTGTTGCGATCAGGCAGGGCGCGCCCAAGCCGGACATCGCGACGGCTGAAGGCCTGAAGCGCTCGATGCTGGCCGCGAAATCCATCGCCTACGTGGGCCAGGGCGCTTCCGGCGCCACCATAAAGAAAATCATCGAGCGCTTCGGCATCAATGAGGAAATGCAGGCCAAGACCAAGGCTTTGGCAGGGATATCCGCCCCGGATGCGGTCGCCAAGGGCGAGGCGGAACTGGGCTTCACGCAGGTCAGCGAAATTCTCTCGGTCGCAGGCGCCGAACTCGCAGGTCCGCTGCCGCCGGAAGTACAGGTTTATACAGTGTTCACTGGCGCGGTGGGCATTGCAGCCCGCGATTCGACCGCAGCCCAGAGCCTGATCAAATACCTCACCGCCCCGGCGGCTGCGCCGGTGATCAGGGCGATGGGCATGGAGCCTGGCTGAGGGTCATTCTCAAAGACAGCAAACGATGATGCGCAGAAACTTTTTGCGCTTGGCGGCGACGACACTGCTCTTCGCCGTGACGCGGCTGGCGCTGGCAGAGAGCTATCCGGTGAATCCGTTGCGCCTCGTCGTCGGCTTTCCTGCCGGCGGTCCGAACGACATTCTCGCGCGCGTTGTCGGTGAGGCGCTGGCAAAGAGGCTTGCCCAACCCGTGGTCATCGAGAACATTCCCGGTGCCTCGGGCAATATCGCCACAGAGGCGGTGGTGCGGGCGGCACCGGACGGCTATACATTGCTCCTGGTCGGTCCGGCCAATGCCATCAATGGTGCGCTCTTCGATAAACTCGCATTCAACTTCCTGCAGGACATCGCGCCGGTCGCGGCCATCGCGCGCGAACCTCTGGTCATGGTGGTTCACCCTTCGCTTGCCGCGAAGACCGTGCCCGAGTTCATCGCCCATGCCAAAGCCCATCCCGGCAAGATCAGGATGGCCTCGACGGGCAAGGGAAGCTCGCCTCATGTGACCGGCGAACTCTTCAAGATGCTCACCGGCCTCAATCTCCCTGTCACGCACTATGCCGGTGGCGGGCCTGCCCTCAAGGAAATGATCGCCGGGGGAGCGGAAGTGATGTTCGAGCCCATCTCCGCTGCGATAGAGCCCATCAAGTCAGGCAAGCTGCTTGCCCTGGCGGTGACCACGCAGATGCGCTCCGAAGCGCTGGCCGGCGTTGCGGCCCTGGGCGATTTTGTTCCGGGCTTCGAAGCGAGTGCAGTGACAGGCATAGGCGTGCCAAGGAACACGCCGGCCTGGATTGTTGATCTCCTCAACAGGGAGATCAAAGCGGCGCTCGCGGATGCAAATAATCGCCTTGCCGAAATGGGCAGTACCGTGCTTTCAGGTTCGCCCGCAGACTTCGGAACTCTGCTCGCCGCAGAAACCGAAAAATGGGCCAGAGTCATCAAGATGTCTGGCGCCAGACCATAAAACCAAGCATAACTCAGGAGACCGTAATGAATATCCGCTTGTCTTTGCTTGCCGCCTCACTCTGCTTCAGTTCCATGGCCTTTGCAGCACAACCGATGGGTTTTTTCATCACCAGTGCCGGCTCGGGAAAAGGGGCGGACCTGGGCGGTCTGGCCGGCGCCGACAAGACTTGTCAGTCGCTGGCCGCAGCGTCTGCTGCGGCTGGAGCGGGCAAGCGCACCTGGCACGCCTATCTCAGCAGCAGCGCCACGGGCAGCACGCCGGCGGTCAATGCCCGCGATCGCATCGGGCGCGGCCCCTGGTATAACGCCAAGGGAATCCTCATCGCAAAAGATGTCGATCAACTCCACCGCGACAACAATCTCAACAAGCAGACCGCGCTGACGGAGAAGGGCGCCATGGTGAACGGCCGGGGAGACACGCCGAACATGCACGACATCCTGACCGGCTCGGACTCCTATGGCAAGGCCTTCTCGGGAAGCCAGGACACCACTTGCGGCAACTGGACGAAAAGCGGTGAGGGCTCGGCGCAGGTGGGTCACCATGACCGCACCGGCCTGGTAGACAAGGCGCACGCCCGCTCATGGGTGCATGCGCATCCGTCGCGGGGATGCAGCCAGGAGAACCTGAAGAGTTCGGGCGGCAACGGTTTCTTTTACTGCTTCGCCGCCAAGTAAGGCGTCCGACTCAAGGTCGCACCGCCGGCGTCTCGAGCGTCATGCCGTTAGCCCGCCACATCAGGAAAAGTTCGAGATCGACGAATTCCGGGGCGCCGTATGCGTAGGCTTGCGTACGGGTGCCTACGAGGCAGTTGCGCAGGCGCCGCTGCAATGATCCGACACCCTGCCATTCGAGGCGGTAGAGCGGGTAGCCGGTGGGGTGGGCCTGCGTGATGGGATTGCCGGCCAGTTTCCTGCCCCAGTTGTCTTCGTGGCATTGGGCGCAGGAAAGATTGAGCTGGCCCTGGCGGCGATTGAAGGTTTCGCGGCCGGCCTCGAGAAACGGCTTGGTGTTCTCGTCCATCACGATCGCAATCGGCATTCCGCGCGACTGCATTCCGATGTAAGCGGAAAGCGCCAGCAAATCCGGGCCTTCGTGGGCAAGAGGCGTCGCCTTCTGTTTTTCCGTGCGGCAGAGGTTGATGCGCTGCTCCAGACTCACAGGCCTCCTCATCCTGGCGTCGAAGGCCGGATAGCGCGTCGCCACGCCCTTCATGCTGGCCACCGCATCGCCGTGGCAATCGGCACAGGCGCGGTTGGCGCCACCCGCCTTGCCGTTCCACAGGGCTTCGCCATCCTTCACCCAGAGCATGCCGGTATTGGCGGCGTCTTCATCCTGCATCGCGCGCGTCGCGCGGCTCATGAAGTCGTAGCCAGAGCGGCGAGCCTCGTCGGCAGAAGCCGGGAGCGCAAGCATGAATGCGGCGAGAGAAAGGAGGCGCAGCGCTTTCAAGAGACGCTGATGGCGGCAGTCTCGGTGACCGAGAAGCCGTTGTCGCCGATCCAGTTGAAGGAGAGGGTGCCGCTCTCGGTCGCGACCGTGGAAAACGAAATGAATGGGTTGGCGGCGATCGCCGGATAGAACGTTGCGCTGAACACCTCGACGCCGTTATAGCCGCAGGTGAAGTGGGTGATGATGTCGCGCGGGATCGCTTCGCCGAGTTGGGTGTGACGAAAGCCGGTCTCCATCTCATGGGCGACGATGGCCTTGACCTCTATGATCTCGCCGCGGCGGGCGTTGGCAGGAAAAGTGATGAGGGTGCGGGCCATGGTCATCGATCCTCGCTGCAGGCCGCGACGGTCACCACGACATTGACGCTGCCTGACCAGAAAGAGCCGTCGCTCATTTCGCAGATGGCAACCACGGTTTGCGTATCGGCCAAGCGGATCCGCGTGGAAACGCTTGCCCGGCCGGCGCGTGGCCCGAGGCGGAAGGTGACGATATTGGGCAGGGGATTCTTCTCGTTGAAGAGGTAGATGGCCTTGACGTGATCGGCCGCTGTCATCGGACTATCGACCCGCACCGAAAGCGGTACGGCGTTGCCATTGTCGACCAGCGGAGGCAGGTCAAGGGTCACCTTGCCCTTGGTAACTATCGACGTGCCCACGACCTTGCCGATGGCGTCCTTCATCTCTGCCTCGGTCGCGGCGGCGGCTTTGGATATCGTCACGGCAACCATCCCGGCCGCCATGCCGCCGGCCGCGAGCAGGAATTTGCGCCGGGGAATGCGGATGTTCATTGTTCCAGTCCTGTAGTCCTGTAGGTCGGGCTTTCGTAGGAGACCCCCGGACGGGGGTAGCCCGACAGGTTCATATTGTCGGCCGAAAGGCCGAACGACAATTAATCACGCAGGGTCGCAAGATAGGCCACCACGTCCTCGATCTGCTGTGCGCTCAGTATGGTTTTTCCTTGAAAGGCGGGCGCGACCCGGATCAGGCCCTCTGTCCGAAAATACGCCGGCATGATGCTTATTTTGCCAGAGTCGACAATCCTTTGCCGCAACTGACCTTCGGACAAGCGGGCCCCGACGCCCTTGAGATCGGGCGCGAGATCGCCCTGAAAGCGCTCTTCCGGAAAGGGCCCGCCGTGGCAGAGGATGCACAGCCCAAGTTGCCGGTTGACGACGATGGCCCGGCCATGCGCCGGATCGCCTCTGGTGCCGGTCAGCGAGGCGGGCATCGTATCGCCTGCACCGTAGGCGCTGCCTACGGTGCAGACCAGGGCGAAGACCATCAGCAGTTGCATGACGGTCGGCCCTGTCTCTTTATACCAACTCGATGCCGTGGTTCTTCAGCGGGAAGGAGCGGATGCGTTTTCCCGTCGCCGCGAAGATGGCATTGATCACCGCGGGTGCGGCCACGCAAATCGTCGGTTCGCCGACACCGCCCCAGAATCCGCCGGAGGGAATGAGAATGGCCTCGACCTTGGGCATTTGCGCGATGCGCATCGAGTCGTAGACATGGAAGTTGTCCTGTTCCATTTGTCCGTCCTTGACCGTGCACTCCTGGTTGAACAGCGCCGACAAACCATAGACGAAGGAACCGGCCACCTGCCTCTCGATCTGCGCCGGGTTCACGGCATAGCCGCAATCGGTGGCGCCGACGATGCGATGGATTTTCACCTTGTTGCCACCCTTGACGGAGATCTCGACGCAGGCCGCGATATAGCTGCCGAACCCCCTGAAGTGGGCCAGTCCCCGGAAGTGTCCCTTGGGTGCAGGTTTTCCCCAGCCACCCTTGGCGGCCACGGCGTTCAGCACCGCGAGGGACTGCGGATGGTCCTTCATCATCTTGCGCCTGAATTCCAACGCATCCTGTCCTGCCTCATGGGCGAGTTCATCCATGAAACACTCGAGGAAAATGGCGTTCTGGTTGATGTTCACGCCACGCCAGAAGCCCGGAGGCACGTGGGTGTTGCGCATCGCGTGGTCGATCAGCAGATTCGGTATCGTGTATTCGAAGGATGCCTCGCCCTTCGGCCAGAATCCCTGGAAGGTGGCGGCATCCATGCCCTTGTCCAGAGCAGGCGGGTGGACCGCGGCGAAGATGGACTGTCCTGACAGCCTGATGTGCAAGCCTGCGAGGTTTCCCTGCGCGTCCAGTCCACCGCTCATTTTCGCCTGCATGATGGGATGGTATCTGCCGTGCAGCATGTCCTCCTCGCGTGTCCAGAGAAGCTTCACCGGCGTGCCCGGCATCTCCTTGGCGATGGTGACCGCCTGGCGCACGAAATCGGTGAAGCCGCGCCGGCCGAAGCCGCCGCCCGGGTTCAGGCGATACACCTCGCATTTTGCTATCGGCAGTCCCGACACTTCTGCGGTGGCGGCAAGTGCAGCCTCGGCGTTCTGCGTCGGGCACCAGACTTCGCAGCGCTCCGCGGTATAGAGCGCGGTCGCGTTCATCGGCTCCATGGTGGCGTGATTCAGGAAGGGATAACTATAGAAGGACTCCAACTTCTTCGCAGCAGCAGCGATCGCAGACTTGGCATCACCCTTCTCGTTGTTCACGAATGCCTGATCGGCGCTGAGGCCCTCTTTCAGTATCGCGGCGATCGATGCGCTGGAAACCTTGGCGTTTTCGCCGCCGTCCCATTCGACGGTAATGGCATCGAGCGCGGTCTTGGCATGCCACCAGGTGTCGGCGACAACGGCGACCGCGGAGTCGCCCACGCGCATGATTTTCTTCACGCCCGGCATGCCTGCCGCCTTGGTTCCGTCGAAGCTCTTCAACTTGCCGCCGAAGACCGGGCAGTCCTTGATGCTGGCATTGACCATCCCGGGCAGCTTCATGTCCGTACCGTAGATCTGCTTGCCGGTCACCTTGGGCAGGGTGTCCAGGCGCTTCACCGGTTTGCCGATGAGTTTCCAGTCCTTGGGGTCCTTGAGCGGCACGTCTTTCGGTGCCTCGAGCTTGCCCGCGGCATCAGAGACTTTTCCATAGCTTGTCTTGCGGCCCGAGGGCTTGTGGCTGATGACGCCCTTGGCCACAGTGCATTCGGAAGCCGGCACTTTCCACTCATTGGCCGCCGCCTGGATCAGCATCATGCGCGCCGCCGCGCCGCCCTTCCTGACATAGTCCTGCGACATGCGGATGCCGCGGCTGCCGACGGTGGCGAAGTCGCCCCAGATACGTTTCCTGGCCACGCTCTGGCCGGGCGTCGGATATTCTGTCGTGACCTTGGCCCAGTCGCATTCCAGTTCCTCGGCCACCATTTGTGCCAGGCCGGTCAGCGTGCCTTGCCCCATGTCCGTGCGGGCGATGCGGATGACCACGGTGTCGTCCGGGCGGATGACCACCCAGGCATTGACCTCGGGCGCCATTGCAGCGTCAGCTGCGTTCGCATCTGCCGCGCCGAGAAAGGGAAGGGTGAAGCTAAGCATCAGGCCGCCGCCGGTGGCTACGCTGCTCTTGATGAAGGAGCGACGCGTCATATTCAAAGTATTGGTCATGGTTTTCCCCCTATGCCTTGGCTGCAGC
>CAIYYX010000168.1 GCA_903930535.1 uncultured Sterolibacterium sp.
GACTCACGAAACCGCTGAAACAGGTTGGTTCCAGCGGCAGGTCACTGGCCGGGTGCGGTCACTCTGACCAACCCCAACTTGTCTTGCGTCTGAGGGCTGCAGTTTTTGCCGTTCAAACCGATATTAGAGATAAATCAGAACATCATGCATCAGGTCTTGCCGGCCACGAGTAGGGACAAAACGGCCAACCCCATGTCATTCTTCATTTTTTTTGAACCTGGCACATCCTATGCGTACCTTATAGCCAAGAAGACAAGATTCGTGTCTCTTGCACATTTAGAGCAAAGTAAGATCCGTAAGGAGCACAACATGAGATTCCCCCAAATGGTTGAATTGGTGCTTTCTGGTAGTTTTACTCCTGCCTGTGATTTGGAACGTCTGGTCAATGCCGGATCGCTATCCTATGAGACAGCCAATGCCGCTTTGCAATCAATGATCCCGTACCTGGTCATCAGCGTTGCCGACGAAGCACAGAGAGAACGTAGGTGCCATTTTTTCCACAATGCCTGAACCGTAGCTTGCGACGCACGGCAATCGCTCAAGACATCAAAATATTGGCCCTCACAACTCTACCGGCGTCGGCGTTACCCGCCAGATCTCGCGGCAATACTCGGCGATAGTGCGGTCGGATGAGAACTTGCCCATGCGCGCGACATTGAGGATGGACATACGTGTCCAGCGTGCAGTGTCGCGATAGGCTGCGCTGACCTGATCCTGGCAGGCGACATATGCAGCATAGTCGGCGAGCAGCAGATAATGGTCGTGCGATAGCAGATTGTCTATAAGCGGCTGAAACACGCTGCGGTCACCGTTGGAAAACAGGCCACTGTCAATCAGGTCAATAACGGCCTTGAGCTCCGGATTGCTGTTATAGATTACCCGCGGACAATAGCCTTCGGCTAGGGTGCGCGATACCTCTTCTGCATTGAGGCCAAAAAGGAAGAAGTTCTCGGCCCCGACCTCTTCGCGAATCTCAATATTGGCGCCATCGAACGTGCCGATGGTGAGCGCGCCATTCATCGAGAATTTCATGTTGCCGGTGCCCGACGCTTCCTTTCCTGCCGTCGATATCTGCTGCGACAGATCGGCAGCAGGATAGACGCTTTGCCCCATCTTGACGCTAAAGTTGGGAAGGAAGGCAACTTTCAGCCGGCCTGCTACATCGGGATCGTGATTCACCACCTCGCCAACAGCGTTGATCAGCCTGATCACCAGCTTGGCCATCGCGTAGCTCGGTGCCGCCTTGCCGCCGAAGATGAAGGTGCGCGGTGTTACGTCCATGGCGGGGTTCAGCTTGATGCGGTTGTAGAGTGTGAGGATGTGCAACACATTGAGATGCTGGCGCTTGTATTCGTGGATGCGCTTGGCCTGCACGTCGTAGATGCTGGTGGGATCAACGCTGACATCGCAGAGCTTGGCGATGGTCGCGGCAAGCCGCAGCTTACGTTCGTGCTTGATCTGCCGCCAGTGGTCCTGGAACACCGCATCATCGGCGTGACGTTCCAGCGCGCGCAGTTTTGACAGGTCCAGTTCCCACTCGGGGCCAATGGTTTCGGTAAGCAGTCTGGACAAGCCTGGGTTGCTTAGCATCATGAAGCGGCGCGGCGTGACGCCATTGGTCTTGTTCTGGAATTTTTCCGGCCATAAGGCGTAAAAATCGCGCAGCACGGTTTCTTTGAGCAGGCGGCTGTGCAGCTCGGCGACACCGTTGATGGCAAAACTTCCGACGCAGGCCAGATTTGCCATGCGCACGTAGCGTGGGCCGGTTTCGTCAATGATGGATAGGCGCCCGACTTGGCCGCTGTCGAGGGGATAACGCAGGCGCACTTCGTCGAGAAAGCGCGCATTGATCTCGTAAATGATTTCCAGATGGCGTGGCAACAGGTTTTGAAACAGCGGCACCGGCCACTTTTCCAGCGCCTCCGGTAGCAAGGTGTGATTGGTGTAGGCGAAAGTGCGTCGCGTCACGTCCCAGGCCACATTCCAGTCCATGTGGTTGTCGTCCACCAGGAGTCGCATCAGTTCCGCGACAGCGATGGCCGGATGGGTGTCGTTCAACTGGACACTGAATTTTTCATGAAAAAGGTCGGGCGACAGGCCGGTGGAACGGTGGATGCGCAGCATATCCTGCAGCGAGCAGGTGACGAAGAAGTGTTGCTGCAACAGGCGCAGGCGCTTGCCGATCTCGGGCTCGTCGTTGGGATAGAGCACCTTGCTGATGGTTTCCGAGCGCACCTCGCGCATCACGGCACCGTAGTAATCGCCGCGGTTGAAGGCATTGAAGTCGAAACCCTCGGCGGCCTCGGCACTCCAAAGGCGCAACAGATTGACGGTGTTCACCTTATGGCCAAGGATGGCCGTATCGATCGCCACGCCGTGGAAGACCTCGCCAGGCAGCCAGCGCACGTGACAACGCCCCAGGTTGTCAATGAATTGCTCGGTGTGACCGCCAATCTTGACTTCATAGGTGATGTTGGGGCGCCAAACTTCCCAAGGATTGCCTAAGCGCAGCCAGTTGTCCGTCGTTTCGAGTTGCCGGCCATCCTTGATGACTTGATTGAATATGCCAAATTTGTAGCGGATCCCGTAGCTGACGGCAGGAATCTGCATGGTCGCCAGTGAATCCATGAAGCACGCCGCGAGCCTGCCGAGACCGCCGTTACCGAGACCGGGTTCCTCCTCCTGTTCGATCAGTTCGTCGAGATCGATGCCAAGTCCGGCCAGCGCTCGGCGTGTGCTGTCCTCGATGCCAAGGTTGAGCAGATTGTTGCCCATGAAAGGGCCCGGCAAATATTCTGCGGATAGGTAGCAGACGGTGCGCGGATTGGCTTGCTGATAGGTGCGGATCGTGCTGACCCAACGGTGCAGGAGTCGATCACGTAACGTGTAGGCGAGTGCCTTGTACTTGTCGTTGGGCGAGGCGACTTCAAGAAATCGTCCCTGAACATAGAAAAGATTGTCGAGAAATGCCAGACGAATGGAGTCCTCTGACAGGCCGGTACGGATATTCTCGTTTCCAGCTTCCTGAATATTTCCCAGTCTTGGCTCAGTCATTTGACCTGCCCCCTGATAGACGGATCGATCAGCCATGAATGATAAGTACAAACAAAACTACAACGCAGAAAACATGGGTTGGAAAACTTTATGCTCTGGACGTTCGATAGTACGTTTCGATACCACGCGCAAAAGAAGTATGGACGGCGACAAGGGTTGGCAGTGACGTGAATCATGTCGGAGCGTTCTTTCTGTCTGGTAAACCACTCCCGTAAATTATCCCCCGTCACCGATGATGGGCACGGAATTCGCAACATCCTTGCTGGTCTCACCAGTTCATCTCAAGGAATACTCAGGCAAGGTCGTCTTAGCACCTTTGAAGAACTGTACCATGGCCTTGTCGAGGCCGTCCTGAGCATCGACCGCCTAAACACCTCGTAGCCAGCGTTTTCCCGGGGCAAAGCCGCGGTGCTCGGCATGGAAATATGCTGCGACCGCAATCATCTCTTGCTGGCGCACGGAAGTCCTCGCATCAACCGCCTCGCTCGACGCCGGTAAACAGCAACGCCACTGACCCCGAATACGGGACGGAGTCCAGCAAGCCCGCCAGGCCCGCCGCGCCGGTGGCGGAGACAGGGATGCCGGTACTTTGCCCAAGCTCGCGGGCACGGCGCAATGTCTCCTCGCCAACGACCACCGGCCTGCCGCTCGTTTGTCGCATGGCCTTGACCACTTCCAGCCAGTCGTAAGTCTCGTCGTCGAGAATACCTTCGGCGATACTGACGGGCGGCGTCTCCCAGGGCCACATATAGCGGCTGCGCTGGCGCGCCGCTGCGCTCAGGTCCGTGTCGGCGACGCGCGCCCACGCCCGTTCCAATGGCGCGCAAGCGCCTGCCTGCACGGCGAAGAGCCTGGGCGCGCGCGCGATCAGACCCAGGCGCTCGGCCAGGGTGAAGCCTTGGGCGACGGCGCTGGCAAGGGCACCGCCGCCGACCTGAACGAAGACTGCATCCGGATTCACGTTCTCGGCATGAAACACCTCGGCCATCTCCCAGGCCAGGGTGCGACAACCCTCGACGGCCAGACCGTTCTCCGATCCTTGAACGCTGAAGGCAATGGCCCCGGCCGCTACCGCCTGCTTGAAGGCGAGAAAGCATGGATCGCCTGGCTGACCGGCCACTCTTCGGCAAAGGTTGATGTGCGCGCCCAACTCCGCCAACCTGGCAACGATGCGCGGATCGGCTTCGGGCGGAATGAAGACGTCGAGCGGCCAGTGCGCGGCACGCGCGATGACGGCCGCAGCGAGCGCCGCATTGCCGCAGGAAGCGATGGCCAGACGGCGTGTCGCAATGCCCTCCCCGGCCGGCAGGCGGGCTGCCTTGAGAACCTTGAGGTAAAGCATCACGCCCATCAGATGCCGCGCCTTGTGGCTGCCGGAAACATTGCCGGTCTCGTCCTTCACCCAGACTCTGGCCCCCAAAGCCTCTCCGAGGGCCGGTTGGCGCGACATCGGGGTGACCCTGAAGCCGATCCCGTCGGCAGCAACCAGAGCTGCATCGAGTGTGCCGACGATCTCCTGCCACGCCCCGTCGGAAAGCCCGGCGGCGCGCGCCAGGCGGTAGGGTGAGAGCAAACGACGGTAGCGCAGGAAAGGATTTTGCGCGCCATCAATGCCATCGCCGGGCGTTTCATCCGCGGGCAGCAGCAGGTGGTCGGTGTCTTCGCCGTCGGCATTGGGACAGCGAAAAGGCAAAACCAGGGCAGCGTCTACGGTCGCACCGCAGCCATGGCAGACGAAGGTCACAGCCTTCACAAACCAAACGCCGTGCCGGCGCCGCTGCGCTGGTTGAACTCGCCTATCATCTTGTCCCAGGCGGGAACCATTTCTTGCAGACCATCCCAGAAGGACTGCCGGGAGCGCGCCATGAATTCCTCGAGCGAGACGCCTTGCTGCTCGACCCAAGTGAAATATCCCAGGTTGAATACACGCCGGCGATCGCTCTCGGTCATCTCCAGCAGATGATCCGTGGTGGTCGCGGCCAAGGCCATACCCCAGGTCTCTGCCGCCGCCATGGCGTCGAAACTGCCGCCGAAATCCTGGGCAATGGTTTTTTCCAGCTGGCTGCCGTACATGGCGGCGCCGTCAGTGGCGACAGAGAGAATGACGTCGTCGGAACCGAAGTCGAAGTAGCGCGCCGTCTTGATCGCCGCCAGCATATTGCACAAGGAGGACAGGCCCAGATTGGCCAGGGCTGCGACGGTTTCCGCGGGCACGCCTTGGCGCTCGACCAGGTAGCGTCTGCCGGCTTCGGAGTTGAACAGCACCAGCAGCCTGTCCGTATACTTGTCGCTGATGGCGGTGATCACGTCGGTGTTCATGACGTTGTGGATGAAGGGGACATGCTTGTCGCCGATGCCCTGAATGTTGTGCTCGCCGAAGCCGTTCTCGAGCAAAGTCGGACACTCGGCCGCCTCCACGGCAACGATGCGGCTGCCGAATTCCTTCTTCAGGTGGTCGCCGGCCGCCAGCGTGCCGCCGGAGCCCGAGGCGGAGACGAAGGCCGCCAGGCGCGCCCCGGTCCGGTCCTTCTGTAGCGAGCGAAACAGCGTCGCCATTGCGGCGCCGGTGCAACTCCTGTGGATCAGGTAGTTCCCGAACTCGCAGAACTGATTAAAAATGATGTTGCCCGGATCGCGGTCGAGTTCTGCGCAGGTATCGTAGATTTCCTTGACGTTGCTCTCCGAGCCGGGTGTGCGCACGATGTCGGCCGGATCCAGCACCCATTTGTCGAGCCAGTCGAAACGCTCGCGGCTCATGTTCTCCGGCAGGACGGCCGTGCCATGGCAACCCAGGATGCGCGAGATGGCGACGCCGCCGCGACAATAGTTGCCGGTCGATGGCCAGACAGCCCTGTGGCGCCCCGGATCGAACTGCCCGGTGACGAGCCGCGGCACCAGACAGCCGTATGCCGGCAACACCTTGTGGGCATTGATCATCGGGAAACGGTTGCCCAGCGCCAGGACGATACGCGCCTTGACGCCGGTGAGTTGGGATGGCAATTCCAGGTAGCCGGGCACCTCCGTGAGCCCGCTTCGCTTTTCATCGTTGAACCAATGGACGCGGAACAGGTTCAAGGGATGCGGACTGTCGGGATCGATGCTCGGCAGGACTGCGCGGATGGCCGCCGGTATGGTCGCCGGGTTCCGCAGCTGACCGAAGGTCGGCAACAACACGCCGGTATCCCGGAAGCGTGCAATAGTCCTGTCATAAACGGCGCTATCCACCACCGTGCGCTCAAGCCCCAAACGTGCCATGCTGCTTCCTTCCCGGTTCGTTGAATCAGAGTTTCGCCATTCGCGTCCAAAGTCGGTCCGCCTGCTTCTGCGCTTCGCCGCTGATCGCTGCGAGATCGCCGAATACCAGCCGGCCCTCACGGACCACGACGCGCCCGTCCACGACCATATGTCTGACCGCGCCGTCTTGCCGCACCACCACATCGCCCAAGGCGCCCACCTGCAAAGGCAGTGGCTCGCTGCCGAAGCGCTGCGCGACCAGGGCGTGGCCATGCGCCAGCCGCGCCGCTGCCTTCCTGTCGCCCTGCTCCATGGCAAGCGTAAACAGCAGTTGCTGCTCTTCCTGCATGTCCGCGTTCCAGCCGTCGCAGCCCAGCGCCACATGCTCGCTGGCCGAGAGATTGGCAGCATAACCGACACGGTTGGCGGCGTTGGATCTGGGGTTTTGCACCAGCCAGCAGCCCAACTCGTCGCTATGGCAAACCTGCTCGCCGGTCAGATGCACGCCATGGGCGAGAACGGAACCGCGCGGCAATGCCCCCAGGCGCTCGAGGCGCTCCAGCGGTCCGGCGTAGCCGCGCGCGACGGCGTCGGCGACATCGGCAGCATCTTCTGCAACATGGACATGGACGACGCTACCGAGCTCGGCGGCAAGCCGCCCGGCCGCACGGATGGTCTCGTCGGAGACGGTGAAACTCGCGTGCAGTCCGACCAGGCCGCGCACAAGCGGCGTGGCTTGAAAGCGGCGACATTCGGCCAGGCCGCGCTTGGCCTCCTCGCTCCCCGAGTTCCTCTCGCTGGCGCCATAACAGAGCAGCGCCCGCACGCCCAGTTCCTCGCAGACCTGGGCCAGGATTTGCAGCGACCCTTCAATCAAGTGCGGCGACTCATGGTGATCAATAAGCGTCGTCGTGCCGGCCAGGAGTGCGCGCGCGACGTAGTCCATGGCCGCTGCCCGCAGGCTTTCGGCATCCAGTGCACGGTCGAGTTTCCACCAGACGCGCTCGAGAATCTGAAGAAAGTTCTGCGGTGCGGGCGTCGGCGCCGGCATGCCGTAAGGAGCGAGGCCGCTGTAGAGATGGGTGTGGGCGCAGACGGCGCCGGCGGCAATCTCGCCGTCGCGGCAGGGCAATTGCGTCGCATCGGAAGGCGGCGCGGCGACGACGCGCCCAGCGGCCACGGCTACCGTGCGGCCCAGGCGATCGGGACCGATCAAAAGAGATTGCCTCAGTGCCATTGATCGCGGTCGCCGTCCTTGATCCGACCGACGTCGATGGCAAGCGCTGCCGGCGTATCTTTCATCGGCAGGGTCATACGCCGCCCGCCATCGAAGGCCTCGAGCGCCCCGGCCACAGCGCCGGCGGTCGGGACGAGGCCGAGTTCGCCTATCCCTTTGGCGCCGAACGGACCCTCCGGTTCGTGCTCCTCGACCAGGGTGACGTGCACCTCGGGCATGTGCTGGGCGCGCAGGACACCGATTTCGCGCATCTTGAAGGTGACCGGCATGCCGTCCTTGCAGGGAAGCTCCTCGGTCAATGCGTAACCCAGCCCCATGTGCACCGCACCTTCGATCTGCGCTTCGCACTGCTGCGGATTGATGGCGCGACCGACGTCCTGGGCGACATGAACGGCTGCGACCGCGCCGGCCTCGTCGAGGACGACAACCTGGGAAGCCCAGCCGAAGGAAGTATGGGTCTTGATGATGCCGTTCTTGGTCTCGCCCGGCGCGCTGGTGTCGTCGATGACGGTGTCGCCCTCGTAGATTCGCCCGGCGAGTTGCCGCAGCGACAGGCCGGCGTCGAGATCCAGCTTCAATTTGGCGGCGGCGGCGATGACGGCGCGGCCGGCCAGGAGCGTTGCGCGCGATCCCGTGGTCTGGCCGCTGCCCAGTTCGAAGCGGCTATTCACCCTGGGATGGAACACGGCTGCCGGCAGGCCGGTGCTTGCCACGGCGAACTGAATCAGCACCGTGAACAAACCCTGCCCCATCTCGGTGAAGCCGCAATAAACGCTGACGCTGGCATCGGCCTCGATCACCAGATTGCAAAGTCCCGTTTCGATGGCGCCATTGCCGATGCCGGAATTCTTGACGCCGCAGGCGATGCCCACCGCCCGCCCGCTCTCTCGCGCCTGATAGTAGGCGGCGCGCACGGCCAGAAGCGTCTGCTCGAGACCGACCGACTTGTCGAGGATCTGACCGCTGCTGAACATGTCGCCGACGCGGACGGCATTGCGCCAGCGCATTTCCCAACCGTCGATGCCGACCTTTTTGGCCAGCAGATCGACGCAGCCTTCGATGGCAAAACTCGTCTGATTGACGCCGAAGCCGCGCATGGCGCCGCAAGGCGGATTATTCGTATAGACGGCGCGCGCCTGGATGTCGATGACGGGGATGCGGTAAGGGCCGCAGGCGTGCCCGGCCGCCCTCTCCAGCACCTTGCCGCCGACCGAGGCATAGGCGCCCGAGTCGCCCAGGAGGTCGATGCGGGCCGCCGTCAGCCTGCCCTCGGCATCGCATCCGACCGTATAGTTCATGGTGATGGGATGCCTCTTGGCGTGCATGCGGATCGATTCCTCGCGGTTCAACTCGATGCGCACGGGTCTGCCGGTCAGACGCGCCAGCAGCGCGGTCTGCGCCTGAATGGTCATGTCCTCCTTGCCGCCGAAGGCGCCGCCGTTGGGTACCAGTTCGGCGAAAATGTTTTCCTCGGGCTCGCCCAGCACCGCGGCCACCTGCCGCCGGTCGTCGAAGACGCCCTGGCTCTGGGTCAGCAAATGCAGCCGGCCATCCTCGAGAGGAATAGCCAGCGCCGCTTCGGGTTCGAGAAACAGGTGCTCGATGCGCTGCGTCCGCCAGGTGCCCGAGACGACGTGGGCAGAAGCCGCGAGGGCGGCATCGACCTCGCCGCGCCGGATGATGGTCAGGGACAAGACGTTGTCGCTGCGCGGGTTCACCTGCGCCGCACCGGGCTTCATCGCCTCGGCCGGATCGAGCACAGGCGGCAGCACTTCGTAGCTGACCGAGACGAGTGCGGCCGCTTCGCGGGCAAGACGCGGCGTCGTGGCCGCGACGACGGCGAGCACATCGCCGACGTAACGAACCTCCTCGCCCTCGGCCACCAGGCAAGGCCAGTCCGAGTCGATCTGTCCCACCCAGCGGTCGCCTGGCACATCCCTGGCCGTCGCCACGCTGACGACGCCGGGCAAGGCCAAGGCCTGGCTCGTGTCGATGGCGAGCACCCGGGCACGGGCGTGAGGCGAGAGCGCCACGGCGCCGTGCAGCAGTCCCGGCACATCCAGATCGGCGACGAAGGGTCTGGCGCCCAAGGTCAGTTCGAGTCCCTGATAGCGGCCCAGTCGATCGCCGACAGAACCGTCCTCCACCAGTTCAATAAGCTTGCCGCTCGCCTTCGCGGCGAAAATCAACTCCACGGCATCGATGATTTTGACGTAACCGGTGCAGCGGCAGAGGTGTCCCTTCAATGCCTTGGCGATCTCCGCACGCGACAGCACCGCGCCGCGATCCGTCAGCCACTTGATGCGCAAGACCAGACCCGGGGTACAGAAGCCGCATTGCAGACCGGCGGCCGCCTGGAAGGCCCGGGCATACAACTGCCGTTCAGCCTCGGCGACCCCCTCGAGGGTGAGAATCGCCTTGCCGTCCACCTTTTCCATGGTCACCGCGCAGGAATTCTTGGGCGCGCCATCGACCAGGGCCAGACAGGCGCCGCACTGCCCTTGCGGCGCGCAGCCGTCCTTGACCGAGGTGATTTTGAGCTGCTGGCGCAGCACCTCGAGCAGGGACTGATCGGGGTAGGCCTCCACTTCCCGGGCCATGCCATTGACGCTGAAGCGATACAATTTCATGTTCATGAGATCCTATTCGCCGAGCAACCCGTTCGAACCCGATTTTCTCGCTGATGGTATCATTTTGGCCATATTTGCCTGATTGTCCTAGGTCAACTCGAGCGTTTTCCTTTCTTGCTACGCTCGCTCAATCCATTCCACCGCTTCACCTTCACCTGATCCATCATGGCCAAGCTGACCCCGGTTCCTTTCGCGATTCTGGCAAGTAGGCTATTTTCGGAACTGGCGCAAGGGCAGACGGCATTTGACCTGCAACAGCGACACTTCTACGCTCCGCACGAGGGCCTCGACCTCTCCCTGAATCTGCACGGTCACCGCGCCGCGACGCCTTTCGGTCCCGCCGCCGGACCGCACACCCAGTTGGCGCAGAACATCGTCCTGGCCTGGCTGTGCGGCGGCAGATTCATGGAACTGAAGACCGTCCAGATCAAGGATGATTTGCATATCCCGCGGCCTTGCATCGACATGCAGACGGTGGGCTTCAATGTCGAGTGGTCGCAGGAACTGCAACTCGCCGAATCGCTTGAGGAATACGTCAAGGCATCGATGCTCATCGACATGCTCAAGGCATCCGGCATGGCGGCCGGCGCCACCGATACCGTCTTCGACATGAGCGTCGGCTACGATCTCGCCGGCATCAACTCGGCGCCGGTGCGCGGCTTTCTCGCCGGCCTGATGGATGCCAGCGCCACGGTCTCCCGCCTGCGCGACCAGATACCGCCGGAGCTGGAGCATTTTCGTGATCTGCCGTTCACGACGCGCATCTCGGACACCCTGACGCTCTCGACCTTCCACGGCTGCCCGGCCGACGATATCGAAGCGATCTCCGCGTTCCTGCTGCAGGAAATGAAGTTGAACGTGGTCGTCAAGCTGAACCCGACGCTGCTCGGTCGCGAGCGGCTGCTGGAGATACTCCACGACCACCTGGGCTATACGGAACTCACGGTTCCGGACGCCGCCTTCGCAGGCGACCCGGGTTGGGACCAGGTCGCCGGTATGGTTGATCGCCTGGGCAAGATCGCGGCTCTGCTCAACCTCGGCTTCGGCGTCAAATTCAGCAACACGCTGCTGGTGAACAATCATAAGACCTTCTTTCCGCCGGCAGAAAAGGTCATGTATATGTCCGGCCTGCCGCTTCACGTTCTGGCCATGGTTCTGGTCGGTCAATTCCGCGCGGTATTCGGCGATCGCTTCCCTGTCTCTTTTTCGGCCGGGATAGACAACAAGAATTTTGCCGATGCCGTCGCACTCGGTCTGAAGCCGGTCACCGTCTGTTCCGATCTCCTGAAGACGGGCGGCTACGGGCGCGGCAGCCGCTATCTGACGGCGCTTGCGGAGCGCATGACCGTGCTGGGCGCACGCACCATCGATGAATACATCATCAAGGCTTTCGGCCACGGCGAAGTCGCCCTCGCCGCTCTTGGTCTCAACGCCCAACATGCCGAGGCTTGCCACCAGGCGCTGGCCTCCGGCAGTGAGCTCGAAGCGGCCGCGGGCCTGGCCTTCAAAGCCTGGGTCGCAAAGTGCCTGCTGCAGAATACGGCATCCTACGTGCAAGGCCTGCTGCAAGACGCGCGTTACAGCCGCGCGAAACAGCCGGCGCCGCCGCGCAAACTCGGCAGCGAGTTGGACCTCTTCGACTGCCTCACCTGCGATAAATGCCTGCCGGTGTGTCCGAACGACGCCAATTTCACCTTCGTCCTGGCCCAGGGAACCGTCCCTGTCGAGCGACTGTTGCCAGGCCCTTCCGGCTGGGCGAGTGAGCCGGCAGGTGAGCTGACCATAGACAAGCCGCGCCAGATCGCCAACTTCGCCGACGCCTGCAACGAGTGCGGCAATTGCGACGTGTTCTGCCCGGAGGACGGCGGGCCGCACCTGGCCAAGCCGCGTTTCTTCGGCAGCGTCGCGGCCTGGCAGGGTACGCCCGAACGCGACGGTTTCGCTTTCGCCCGCGCTGCCGATACGCTCTCCATGCACGGCCGCTTTGACGGCGAAGAGGTGCTTCTGGAGAGCTGCGCCGGCAAGAAACTCCGGTATGTCGGACAGGACTTCGACATCAGGCTGGATCTGGCCGACCCGGCGGGCTCCGTCGAGGGGACCGCCGGCGGACCGGTCGATCTGCGCTGGCTGCGCATCATGGACATGATAAGCACGGCCGTCACCGATGCCGGCGAGCACAATTTTATCAGCACCGAACTCGCCCTCAACCGGTCGCGCTGAGATGCCGGTCAGCGTCTTCGATATTTTCAAGATCGGCATCGGCCCTTCAAGTTCGCACACCATGGGACCGATGACCGCGGCGCTGCGTTTCGCACAATCGCTGGCGGCGAAGTTGCCCGAGGTAGGGCGGCTGCAGATCGATCTTTTCGGTTCCCTGGCCCTGGCCGGCAGAGGCCATGGCACGGGGGACGCGGTCATTCTCGGGCTTCTTGGCGAAGCGCCGGAGACGGTGGACCCCAATGCCATCCCGCTGCTTCTCGCTGGCGTCCGCACGGACCGGCGACTGCCTCTTCTGGGGCGACATGCGGTGGTCTTCGCGGAGCAGTCCGACCTGATTTTCCATTACGACCAGGAACTCCCCCTCCACCCCAATGCCTTGCGCCTCACGGCTTATGGTGCCGCCGCCGAGGTCGTTGCCACAGAAACGTACTACTCCCTGGGTGGCGGTTTCGTGGTGACGGCGCACGGCTTCGAGCACGGCACGGCAGCCGCGGTAAATCTGCCCTTTCCCTATCGCTCGGCCGACGAGCTGCTGGCCATGGCCCGCAGCCACAAGTTGTCCTTTGCCGCCATCGCCCGCGCCAACGAAGAAGCACGGATGCCGCCGGTGGCTGTTGACGCAGGACTGTCGCGCATCTGGGAAGCGATGCAGGATTGTGCCAAGCGTGGCCTCGCCAAGGAAGGGCTGTTGCCGGGAGGCTTGGGCCTGCTGCGCCGCGCCCACAGGCACAGGCTCGCCCTCGATGCCGCGCAGGCAGACCCTTTGGCGGCGCTGCAGTGGGTCAATGCGGTGGCCTTCGCCGTGGCCGAGGAAAATGCGGCAGGCGGCCGCATGGTGACCGCCCCCACCAACGGCGCGGCCGGCGTGATCCCCGCCGTCCTCCACTATCTGGTGCGTTTCGTCGCCAACATCGGGCGCAGTGAGATTTTCGACTTCCTGCTGGTTGCGGCGGCGATCGGTTCGCTGTACAAGGAAAACGCCTCGATCTCCGGCGCCGCCGTCGGCTGCCAGGGTGAGATAGGCGTCGCCTGCTCGATGGCTGCGGTTGGCATGGCGGCGGCCTTGAAGGGCAGCAACGAGCAGAGCGAAAACGCGGCGGAGATAGGCATGGAACATCATCTGGGTCTGACCTGCGACCCGATCGGCGGACTGGTCCAGGTTCCCTGCATCGAACGCAACGCCATCGCGGCCATCACCGCCATCAACGCCTGCCTGATGGCTCTGCGCGGCGACGGCAAGCATCTGGTGTCGCTGGACAAGGTGATCGCAACCATGCGTCAGACGGGAGCCGATATGCAGAGCAAGTACAAAGAGACCTCCCTGGGCGGTCTGGCGGTCAACCTCGTCGCGTGCTGACATGAAGAGCACACTCATCCGCGGCGGCACCCTGATTAAGGCCGATGGCCGCTTGCGCGCCGATCTCCTCTGTCGCGATGGCCTGATCGCCGGGATAGGCGCGGGACTCACGCATGACGCCGACACCGAGGTCATCGAAGCCGACGGCTGTTTCGTCATGCCCGGCGGCATTGATCCGCACACCCACCTGCAGTTGCCGATGATGGGCACCGTCGTCGCCGACGATTTTTATTCCGGCACGATCGCAGCAGCGGCCGGCGGCACCACCGCCATCATCGATTTCGTCGGCCCCGAACGCGGGCAATCGCCGCTCGAGGCACTCTCCATCTGGCGCGACTGGGCCGGAAAAGCGGTCATCGATTACGGCTTTCACATGACCGTGGCCTGGTGGGGTCCGCGTTTCGCCGAAGAAATGGAAGTGCTGGTCCGCGAACATGGCATCACCAGCTTCAAGTTCTTTCTCGCCTACAAGGGCGGGCTGATGCTGGCCGACGAGGACATCATCGCCGCTTTCCTGCGCTGCCGGGAACTGGGGGCGTTGGCTCAGGTGCACGCCGAGAACGGAGAACTCATCGCCTTTCTCCAGGCGAAGATGCTCGCCGCAGGCATCACCTCGCCGCTGGGCCATCTCCTCTCGCGGCCACCGCAACTGGAGGGCGAGGCGACCGGTCGGGCCATCGCCATGGCGGAAATCACCGGCGTGCCGCTCTATGTCGTGCATGTCTCCGCCGCCCAGGCGGCGAACGCCATCGCCGACGCGCGTGGCCGTGGCGTCAAGGTGACCGGCGAGACGCTGCCCGGATTTCTCGCCATCGACGATTCCGTGTACCGCAACGCCAACTTCGATTTCGCCGCCGGCCATGTCATGAGCCCCCCTTACCGGCCACGCGAGCATCAGGAGGTTCTCTGGCGCGCGCTGGCGGCTGGCACGCTTGGCACCACCGGCACGGATCACTGCTGCTTCAGCAGGGAGCAGAAGCGCCTGGGCCTGAATGATTTCAGCAAAATTCCCAATGGCTGCGGCGGCATCGAGGACAGGCTGCACGTGCTCTGGCATCTCGGCGTCAATGGCGGCAAGATTTCAGCCGAACAGTTCGTGGCCCTGACATCGACCAATGCGGCGAAGACTTTCAATCTCTGGCCGCGCAAGGGCCGGCTCGAAGTCGGCGCCGATGCCGATGTGATCGTCCTTGATCCGGCGCGGAGCAAGACCTTGTCTGCCGCCACTCAGCATCAGAACACGGACTTTTCTGTCTGGGAGGGGATGGCGGTGAAGGGGGTGATTTTGCACACCCTGTGCCGCGGCGACCATGTCTGGGCCGACGGCGATCTGCGCGCCGAACGCGGGCGTGGCCTCTATCTCGGGCGCAGCGCCTTCGGCCACCCTTATGAGGCCTAGTGGCTGGGGCTAACGAGGATGCGCCCGGGAAAGCTCCTGGGCAGCAACAGTCTGCCCTCGGCGAGCACGCGTTGCCCATGGATCCAGACGCCATCGATGCCATCCGGCGACACCAGCGGATTAAGGTAATCGTTGCGCTCGCTGACGGTCTCGTCATTGAAAAGCACGAGTGAGGCGTCGGCGCCGGCAGCGAGCACGGGATCGGGCAGATTGAGAAAGCGGCAAGGCAGCGTCGCCAGGCGCCAGACGATCTTCTCGAGCGGAATGGCCATTTCCCGCGCCATGCGCAAGGCCTTGGGAAAGGCGCCCAGGGCGCGCGGATGCGGCTTCTGCCCGGGTCCCGGCATCAGGCCGTCGGTGCAGATGGCCATGTTCGGACGACGGAAGAAGCGCTCCACCGTCGCCTCGTTGCCGTAGTGGGTGATGATGGCCACCTCGCCCTCATTCGCGACGAAGAAATCGAACAGGGCGAAATGCGCGGCTTCGGATGCCATGTCGCTAACGCCCGCCGCCAAGGCCACATCGCTCATGCGCTTGCCGAGGAAGGCATCGCCGACACCGGGTTTCACGCCGGCGATCTGGATGCCGGCAAGCCCGCCGCAGAAGGCGAGAAAGTTGTCCCAACTCGTCGTGTCGTGCCTGATCTTGTCGGCCATCGCCTTGCGCATCTGCTGATCGGCGAGTCGCGCCAGGAATTCCGCGCGCGTGCCGGCACGCATCTCGGGCGGGAAAATGGCATCGCCCGTCGTCGATCCTGCGGTGTACGGATACATGTTTTCCATGGTGGGGATCAGCGTCGAGGCGTCGGCGAGAATGCCCTCGATCTCGCCGATCTTCTCGTAATTCCTGCTCCCGGCAATCTTGGAATGCTCGTTGCAGTAGCCACCGCCGGCGTCGACCGCCGCCTCGACCACTTCCCTGAGGCTGGCGACGATGTTGTCGCTCTCGGAACGAAGATGCGGGAAAATCGCCCCGGCTTTCACTTCGTTGAAAGCCCTGAGCAGTGCCGTGATCTCGCGCTGATCGCAATAGACGGCCGGGTTGTACACAAGCCCCGTGGACAAGCCCAGCGTCAGCGGCGCCTCGCGCCGGACCACCTCGGCCATGGCGGCGATCTCGCCATCGGAAGCCACGCGTGCGAGATTGTGCATGACGACGCGGCGCACCGCCGAGTGACCGAGATAAAGCCCCATGTCGGTGACCGAACGGCCCTGGTGCCAGGCCAGGAACTCGCGCACCGAGCGCCAACTCCACTCCCCGTCAATGGCGCCGTCGAGCGGCTTCAACTGCGCTGCGTACTGGCTGCGCTGGTCCTCGAGAACGGGCGCCGGCGACAGGCCATCGACGCCGCAGATGCGCTTGGTGACGCCGCCCTGAATGGCCAGCTCGCAACTCACCGGCAGGCCGCTGGCCCCGAGCCGCGTGCCGCCGAGCGCGCCATGGTTGTGGGTGTCGACAAATCCCGGGGCGATGAACCTGCCCGCCGCATCGATGACGCTCTCGGCGCTCTTGGCTTCGGAATGGGGAATCGCGCCCAGATGCACGATACGCTCGCCATCGATGAGAACGTCGCCGGCGTAGGGCAGTGTCTGCCCATCGCCATTGACGATGCGCGCGTTCCTGATGATCTGGCGGCTCACTCTGCCAATTCGAGCATGAGACGCAGCAGCACGTTCGCGCCGGCGCGCAGATCGGCAGGCGCCGTATATTCCTTGACGTTGTGGCTGATGCCGCCAGCGCTGGGCACGAAAATCATGCAGGCCGGGCAGATTCTGGCCAGCATCTGCGCATCATGCCCGGCACCGCTGGGCAGGCGCCGCACCGGCAGATCCATGTCGCGGGCGATGGCCTCTATCCGCTGCACCAGTTCAGGCGCAAAATCCACGGGCGCGAAGCGGGCCAAAGACCTTTGCGTCAGTTCGACCCCTTCTGCCGCAGCGGTGTCGCGGGCGAAGGCGAACAAGCGCTCCTCGGCCTCGCGCAAGGCCTGCTCATCCGTGTTCCGCAGGTCGACGGTCATGGTCGCGCGGTTGGCGATGACATTTACGAGGTTGGGCGACAGCGACAGCGAGCCGACGGTGGCGACTTGGTTGCCGCCCATCTCCCGGGCCAGGCGACGGGCGAAGGTCGCGATCTCGGCAGCGACGTAGCCCGCATCCCGACGCAAGCGCATCGGCGTTGTCCCGGCGTGATTCGATTGGCCATTGATGCCAAACTCGGTCCAGGAAATACCCTGGACGCCTTCGACGGCGCCGATGACGAAGCCCTCGGCTTCGAGCACCGGCCCCTGTTCGACGTGCAGTTCGACGTAGGCATGGACCGCGGGCATGCCCACCCTTTTGCTACCGGCGTAGCCTATGCGCGCGAGCTCTTCGCCGATCGTGCAGGCATCGATGCCGCGCGTGGCCAGGGCCTGCTCCAGCGGCATGCCGCCGACATAGACCAGACTGCCCATCATGTCGGGCTGAAAACGGGCGCCCTCCTCGTTGGTGAAGAAGGCTACGGCAAGGGGTCGGCGCGTCACGACAGCCCTGTCGTTCAAGCTTGCGATAACCTCGAGGCCGGCCAGGACGCCGAGGTTGCCATCATAATGGCCACCCGTGCGAACGGTGTCGATGTGGCTGCCGGTCATCACCGGCAGCCCCGCCTCGAGTCCGCGTCTGATGGCAATGACGTTGCCGATGGCGTCTATGGAAACATCGAGACCCAACTCGCGCATCCAGCGCACCACCAGGTCACGCCCGTTCTTGTCGGCATCGGTCAGTGCCAGCCGGCAGACGCCGCCGTCCGGGGTCGCGCCTATCTCGGCAAGGCTGCGCAGACGGTCCTGCAAACGGCGCTCGTCAATATATAGCGGCTGTGTGGTTTCTTTCGGGACGCTCATGAGCTGGCAATTCATCGGTTGCACATAGACGGAATACTATTGCAAAACCAGTTCAGCCGCTTGGCCTGAGGCGATGGCCATGGCCGGCTGTGGTCATGGCAGTTGCGCAAAGGGATATTATTGGTCACAACGCATTGCAAAGGAAACATGGTGGCCGCCAAACTGGATTTCGCCACCCTGACGCTGCAGGATGCCCTTGATCTGACCGTGCTGATCGAAAAGGAAGCAGAAGAGCGTTACCGGCTGTTTGTCAGCCAGCTCGGAGGCGGGGAGGATGGCGATGCAGTGGCTTTCTTCGCCATGATGGAGCGCAACGAGCAAAGACACTGCCGGGAACCGGAGTCAAGACAGGACGACGTCGATATGCCGGCCCGGGCTGTGTGGGGCTTTCCTTACTACGGGTGACATCCTAACCAACAAGGAAGACTTGTTGGTAGGCGCGATTGGACTCGAACCAACGACCCCCACCATGTCAAGGTGGTGCTCTAACCAGCTGAGCTACGCGCCTAAAGGACGCGAATTGTAACTGAAACCCGCTCCATGTTCAAAGGC
>CAIYYX010000169.1 GCA_903930535.1 uncultured Sterolibacterium sp.
ATCTGCATCGTCACCGGCGCAGCTAGCGGAATCGGGGCCGCGACGATGAGGAAATTGCGCGAGACTGGATGGACGGTTATCGGGTGGGACATTATTGAGCCTGACGCTGGGAACAATTGGGTGATAGTCGATGTGCGTGATGCGGCGCAGGTGCAAGCAGCATGGAACGAGGCTGTTAAGGCTGGGGCGATTACCGGCTTAGTCTGTGCTGCTGGAATTTTCGCTATAGGACGATTGCATGAGATGGGCCTTCATGATGTGCATCGGGTCCTTGATGTCAATCTAGTTGGGACCATGCTAGTTTGTCGTGCTGCCGTTGAAACTATGCGCCATGCGGGTGGGCGCATAGTTACCATTGCATCGCTTGCAGCACTGCGTGCGCCTAAGGTTCCTTGCTCTGCCTACGCGGCATCGAAGGGCGGCATACTCGCATTTTCTCGTGCACTAGCAGTCGAGTACGGAGCAGCTGGCGTCCGCGTCAATTGCATCGCTCCAGGACCGATAGAGACCCCTTTGTTGACAGATGTAACCACCGCCGAACAACTTGCTATGTATTCACAGGGATCTAGCCTTGGACGACTTGGTAGTCCAGCGGAGGTGGCTAGTACTATCGAGTGGCTTTTGTCGGACTCCGCCTCATTGATCAATGGGGCCACTTTGGAGGTGGCTTCAACATAAGTTCCCAGATTTTGGCGTATGAGGGGATTTGACTAATCCTTGCTTGACAGGAGTTGTGGGGGCTGAAGTCAACTGACCGGTCGATGCATACGTGATGGATTGTCATATAAATCCTGGGTTAGGCACCTCGTAGCGGCATTCTAAAAAAAATTATAATTTGATTTTTACTATTGGACCGATGGAGTCATTCGTTTGATTACGCCAAAGCTTTTTACTCCTCTTACCATTCGAGGAACCACTACACGAAATCGTGTAGTGATCTCTCCTATGTGCCAATACTCTGCGAATAAAGGGCGCGCGACTAATTGGCATCTCGTTCACCTGGGTCGATATGCACTCGGGGGCGCAGGTATCGTTTTTGTCGAGGCGACTGCAGTGGAGGCACGTGGCAGAATTTCCCATCTGGACCTCGGGCTTTATGAGGAAACACATGTTGAGTCATTAATGCCGGTGGCGCATTTTCTCAAAGAAAATGGAGCAGTACCAGCCATTCAACTTTCACACGCAGGACGCAAAGCGAGCGGACATGCGGCCTGGCAAGGTGCTGGCCCACTGTCAGCGGAGGATCAGTCCTTTTCCCAAGCACCGTGGCAAGCAGTCGCCCCTAGCGCCGTCGCCGCGGAGGGCTGGCCCCCCCCCGTGGCGCTGAGCATCCAGGATATTTCTGAACTTATCGATTCCTGGAGGTCTGCCGCTTTACGTGCAAGAGCGGCCGGGTTCGACATTATTGAGATTCATGGAGGCCACGGTTACCTCATACATGAATTTCTTTCGCCGGTCTCCAATTTTCGTAAGGATCGATACGGCGGCAGTATGCAGAACAGGATGCGATTTGCATTAGAAATAGTTGAGGCAGTGCGCTCGGTTTGGCCAGATGATAAGCCGCTGTTCTTTCGAGTATCCGCGCTGGACGGGTCGGGGGGAGGATGGACCCTGGATGACACCGTGACATTATCTCGACTGCTTCATCAGTCAGGCGTTGATCTGATTGACTGCTCTTCGGGTGGTATGACGGGGCCGACGCCCACGATGGCGATCCCAAGAGAATACGGATTTCAGGTTCCATTTTCTGAAACTGTTCGCCGTGAGGTTGGCATTTTGACTTGTGCGGTTGGCTTAATAATTGAGCCAAACCTAGCTGAGTCCATCGTGAAGGAAGGAAAAGCTGACTTGGTTGCTATAGGGCGGGAGGCTTTGAATGATCCGAATTGGGCATTACATGCCAGAAATAAACTGCAAGCCGGTGAATTTGGCGATTGGCCGTTACCATTTCGGGGTTGGCTTGAGAGGCGCGCCGCGACCATCGAACTGCTGGAGCGAGGCTTGTCTGAGAATAAATAGATTTATAAAGCGAATCAGATTTTACAAGATGCGGTCCGCATGCAATTGGCTGTAAAAGAATTAGAAAGGCATTTGCATCTTGAAAGATCTGATTCATCGGCTGGCAACGCAGTAAAATCGCTATAAGATTCAAAGGACGGCTCATGACATTTAAACTCGGACG
>CAIYYX010000170.1 GCA_903930535.1 uncultured Sterolibacterium sp.
AGTGGTGCGCGCCAACAAGCTCAAGTCCTGTTACGTGCGCCCCATCGCCTTCTACGGCTCGGAGAAAATGGGCGTGTCGCCCAAAGGTGCCACAGTCCACGTTGCTATCGCCGCCTGGCCCTGGGGCGCCTACCTCGGCGAGGAAGGCATGGAGAAGGGCATACGCGTCAAGACCTCCAGCCACGCCCGCCATCACGTCAATGTCAATATGGCCCGCGCCAAGTTCTCCGGCACCTATGCCAACTCCATCCTCGCCAACATGGAAGCCACCGAGGACGGCTACGATGAGGCCATGCTGCTCGACGTCGATGGCTTCGTCGCAGAAGGCGCAGGGGAGAACCTGTTCATCGTCAAGGACGGCGTCCTCTACGAACCGGAAATCGCCTCCGCCCTGATCGGCATCACCCGCGCCACCATTCTTGCGCTTGCCAAGGATATCGGCCTCACGGTGGTGTCCAAGCGACTGACGCGCGACGACATCTACATCGCCGACGAAGCTTTCTTTACCGGCACCGCCGCCGAGGTGACACCGATCCGCGAACTCGACAACCGGAAAATCGGCGCGGGAATTCGCGGCCCTGTCACGACCAAATTGCAAAGCCTGTTTTTCGACGTCGTCAATGGCCGCGTCCCGGCCCACGCCGACTGGCTCACTGCCGTTGCCTGAGGTGGATCATGACTGAAATCACCGACACTGCCCGCGAACTCGAAGTCTCCGCCTCCGATCTGCCGCTTCATTGTCCGCGCCCGGGTTCGCCTTTGTGGGCGCGCCATCCGCGCGTCTTCCTCGACGTGGTGAAAAACGGCGAAGCCCTGTGCCCCTATTGCGGCACGAAGTACCGCTTCAGCGGTGAGAAGCCAAAAGGCCATTAGCAGCGACAGGCGGTGCCTTTGACTCTCCCCGCTTGAAATGAAAACCCTCGTCGTCGCCCCCTCCTGGATAGGCGACTCCATTCTCGCCCAGCCGCTTTTCATGCGGCTCCACGAAAAGCATCCGCATCTCACGCTGGACGTCCTGGCCTCTCCCTGGACCGCGACGCTATACGGGAGAATGAGCGAGGTGGCTCGCGTCCTGGAAAACCCTTTCATCCACGGCGAGTTCAATCTCTGGGGAAGGCTGCGCTTGGGACGCAGGCTCAAGGAAGAGGCTTACGACGAGGCCATAATCCTGCCGAACTCGTGGAAGTCCGCTCTCGTCCCCTTCTTCGCCGGGATTCCCGTGCGCAGCGGTTTTTCCGGCGAGGCGCGCCGGGGATTGATAAACAACCGCCACCTGTTAGACCCGGGTGCGCTGCCGCAACTCGCACAGCGCTATGCAAAACTCGCCGAGGCGTGCGCAGACTTGCCGGCCGCTCCTCTGCCGCTGCCGCATCTCTCCTCGACGGTGGCAGGGCAGCAAAGCGTGCGCAAGGCGCTCGGACTGCCAGCGGATGTCTCGCCCATCATCTTCTGCCCTGGCGCGGAATTCGGACCGGCCAAGCGCTGGCCGGTGCGCCATTTCGCCGCCCTCGCGGCGCAGTTTTCTGCGGACTTGCCCAATAACCCGGTGTGGCTGATAGGCTCGGAAAAGGACCAGCCCATAGGCGACCAGATAACGCAGGTCTCCCGGGGCGCGGCGCTGAATCTGTGCGGCATGACCACGCTGGATCAGGCGATCGACCTGATCGCCACGGCAAGCCTGGTCGTGGCCAACGACTCCGGCCTGATGCATGTCGCAGCGAGCCTCGACCGGCCGCTGGTCGCGCTTTACGGCTCATCCAGCCCGAGCTATACCCCGCCGCTCTCGCCGTGTGCGAAAATCGTCTCGGTGCATGTTCCATGCAGCCCCTGCTTCAAGCGCGTCTGTCCGCTCGGCCACTTCGACTGCCTGGAGCTATTGACGCCCGCGATGGTGCAGCAACAGTTGGACTGAGCCCATGTCTCTCCACAAACCTCTCTATGCCACACCCCAGGACGCCGAAGCCGCCTTCTACGATGCGATAGAACACGCCGACCTGGAAGCGATGATGTCGGTCTGGGCGGAGGACGAGGAAATCATCTGCGTCCACCCCGGCGGCCCGCGCCTGGCTGGTTATGCCGCGGTGCGCGAGGCATGGCGGCGGATATTTTCCGGCGGCCAGCGGCTGTATGTTTCGCTGTCGCAGCAGATCTATCTCACCGGCATGCTGCTCTCGGTGCACAGCCTGCACGAACATTTCTCCCTGTCCCGCGATGTGGGGCCGACGGCGCCCGTCGTCGCCACCAATGTCTATGTCCGCGGCGCCTTGGGCTGGCGTCTGATGACCCACCATGCCTCTGCGGCGCCAAGCGATACGCAGGCGGACATGAAGAAGACTTTGCACTGAGCCCCCCTTGGACACTTATCTTGCGCCGCACTGGCTTCCCGGCGGCCATGCCCAGACCGTCTGGCCGCTGCTCTTGAAGGGTGAGATTCCAGCCTACCGGCGCGAACGCTGGAATACGCCCGATGCGGACTTCATCGATCTCGACTGGATAGATGGCAAACCCGGCGGCGAAAAGGCTGCGCCGCTCCTGGTGCTGTTCCATGGCCTCGAAGGAAGTTCGCGCAGCCATTACGCCCGGTCGCTGATGCGTGCCGTGGGCAGGCGCGGCTGGCGCGGCGTAGTGGTGCATTGCCGCGGCTGCGGGGGCGAGCCCAACCTTTTGCCGCGCGCCTATCATTCCGGCGACTCGGCCGAGGTGGATTGGGTGCTGCGCCGCATGCGCCAGGAGAATGCTGGCCTATTGTTCGCAGCAGGCGTATCGCTGGGGGCAAACTGCCTGCTGAAGTGGCTGGGCGAGCGGGGCGAAGCCGCGCGGACTGTCGTCGCGGCTGCGGCTGCGGTGTCCGCTCCGCTCGATCTCGCCGCCGCCAATGAGTCCCTGTCGCACGGCTTGAACCGCCTCTATGCACGTCACTTCCTGAAGACACTTGTCCCCGCCGCCCTGGCCAAGGAGCAGCGCTTTCCCGGCCTCCTCAGCACCCGGGATGTCCTGTCCGCGCGCACGCTACGCGACTTCGATGAGGCAGTCACCGCGCCCTTGCACGGCTTTCGCGGCGCTGCCGACTATTACGCGCAAAGCAGCGCCGGGCAGTTCCTGGGTGGCGTGCGCGTGCCGACCCTGATCGTAAACAGCCGCAACGACCCCTTTCTGCCGGCAGCCTTCCTGCCCGAAACAAGTCATCTGGCCGCCACGATCACTCTCGAGACACCCGCGGCGGGCGGCCATGTCGGCTTCGTTGGCGGCAGCTTCCCCGGGCATCTCGACTGGCTGCCCTACCGCCTGCTGACATTTTTTGATCACCTGGCCGGCATTGGTCAATACAACAATCTAGTGGATAATTAATCATCATGAATCGACTCGCTCCTGAAATCTTCAAGGCCTACGACATCCGCGGCATCGTCGGCAAGACGCTGACCGCAGAGGCCGTGCGCGCCATAGGCCATGCCATAGGCTCGGAAGCCGCCCGGCGCGGCCAGAAGAGCATCGCCGTCGGCCGCGACGGTCGCCTGTCGGGCCCCGAACTGGCCGCGGCATTGGCCGAGGGCTTGAACGCAGCGGGCATGGAGGTACTGGACATCGGCCGTGTGCCCACCCCCCTGGCCTACTTCGCCGCCCATGAACTCGGCTGCAATTCGGCGATATCGGTCACCGGCAGCCACAATCCGCCAGACTACAACGGCATCAAAATGGTGCTGGGCGGCGAGACGCTTTACGGCGCGATGATCCAGGATCTGCGCCGGCGCATAGAAGAAGGCGACCTGCTTCATGCCAAGATCAGGGGCAGGGTGAAGAAAGCCGACGTGCGCGAAGCCTATCTCAAGACCATCGTTTCCGACGTGAAGCTCGCGCGGCCGATGAAAATCGCCATCGACTGCGGCAACGGCGTGGCCGGGGAACTGGCGCCGGAACTCTTCCGTCGCATGGGTTGCGAAGTCGTGCCGCTCTTTTGCGAAATCGACGGCACTTTCCCCAATCACCACCCCGATCCCTCCAAGCCGGAGAATCTCAGGGATCTGATGCGCGCGCTCAGGGAAACGGATGCCGAACTGGGCCTGGCCTTCGACGGCGACGGCGACCGCCTTGGCGTGGTCACCAAGGACGGCGAGATCATCTATCCCGACCGCCAGTTGATGCTGTTCGCCGCCGACATTCTGACCAGGAATCCCGGCGCGCAAATCGTCTACGATGTAAAGTGTTCGCGCAACCTGGCGCTGGCCATCCGCCATCAGGGCGGCGTGCCGGTCATGTCGCAGACCGGCCATGCGCTGATCAAGGCCAAGTTGAGGGAAACCGGCGCGCCCCTGGCCGGCGAGATGAGCGGCCACATGTTTTTCAAGGAGCGCTGGTACGGCTTTGACGACGGACTCTATGCCGCCGCCCGCCTGCTGGAAATCGTCTCGCGCTGGAGCGCTTCTGCGTCCTCGCCAAACTGGCCGCTCAAGAATCTGCCCAACTCTTTGTCCACACCCGAACTCAACATCAAGATGAAGGAAGGCGAGCCGCACGCCCTGGTGGAAACCCTGACAAGGCGCGCGCGCGAACTCTTTCCTGGGATGACTGAACTCATCACCATAGACGGCGTCCGCGCCGAGTACAAAGACGGCTTCGGCCTGGCGCGCGCCTCCAACACCACGCCGGTGGTCGTGCTGCGCTTCGAGGCCGATACGGCTGCCGCCATGGCCCGCATCCAGGAGCAATTCAAGCAAGCACTTCAAGCCGCCTGGCCCGGCCTCATCGTCGCCTTCTGACCATGGCAGAGTTTGACAACAGCGCTGACAGCGATACGGCCAACGAGGTTTTTATCGGCCGCCAGCCGATCATGGATCGCAAGCAACAACTCGTCGCCTACGAACTGCTGTTCCGGAGAAGCCCCCAGAAGAACTCCGCGGAAGTCTATGACGACCTCACCGCCACCGCCAACGTCATCATGCATGCCTTCGCCGATCTCGGCATCGAGGCGGCACTGGGCCCCTACAAGGGTTTCATCAACTGCGACGAAAGCCTGCTGCTCTCCGACCTTCTCGAAGCCCTGCCCCCGGAGAAGATAGTCGTCGAAATACTGGAGACGGTCGAGGTCACGCCGGCCATCATCGAGCGCTGCACCGAGCTGAAGGCGCGCGGCTTCACCATCGCCCTGGACGACTTCATCACCTTCGAAGCCCAGTACAAGCCGCTGCTCGACCTGATAGACATCGTCAAGGTCGATGTTCTGGCGGTTCCCGAGGCCGATCTGTTCGAGGCGACGAGAAACCTGCAGAAATGGCCGCTGAAGCTTCTGGCGGAGAAAGTCGATTCGCACAAGCAGGCGGAGGTCTGCCACAGCCTCAACTACGCCCTGTTCCAGGGCTACTATTTCGCCAAGCCGGTCATCATCGCCGGCAAGAAGCTCGGTCACTCTCAGCTGGCGCTGGTGCGCTTGCTGGGATTGGTGCTCGAAGACGCGGAGACGCCGGAACTGGAGAGAGTGCTGAAGCAGGAACCCGGGCTGTCCATGAACCTGATGCGGCTCACCAACTCGGCCGCCAGCGGCGTGAGGACCAAGGTCACCTCCTTGCGCCACGCCGTCACGCTGCTCGGCCGACGCCAGTTGCAGCGCTGGCTGCAACTCCTGATGTACAGCAACCCCGCCGGCAGCAACGACGCCAGCCCGTTGATGCAGCTTGCCGCCACGCGCGGCAAGCTGATGGAACTCCTGGCCAACAGGACCCGGCCCAACGACCTGCAATACGCGGACCAGGCCTTCATGAGTGGCATCATGTCGCTGATGCCGACCTTGATGAGCGTGCCCATGGAAGAGATTCTGAACAGCATCAATCTCGGCAACGAAATGCGCGAGGTTCTCGAATCGCGCGGCGGCCCGTTGGGCGCCCTGCTCAAGCTGACCGAGGCGCTCGAGGGAGACCCCGGCTATGGTCTGCGCGAATTGACCGCGCAGGTTCCCGGCCTCGACGCCGGCATCGTCAATTCCTGCCTCTCCCAGGCGCTGGCCTGGGCCAGCAATATCGGCCGGGAGAATGAGTAAGGATTATTCTTTGCGCTTAAGCCAGTCGCGTACCGCCAGGCCGGTGCCGAAATCCCAGGGCTGAAGTTTCTCGGGCGAGACCAGACGGAACTCTGCAAGTTCCTCGTTGAGCACGATGCTTCCCGATGCCGGCACGTGATAGGCGATGATCACCTCGTTATTGCGCTGGAAGGCATAGACGCCAATCAGGCTGACGCGGCCAGCAGTCAGGTCGAGTTCCTCCTTCACTTCCCGCGCCACGGCCGCCTCCGGTGTCTCGTCGCGCTCCAGGAAACCGGTGATGAGGCCGAATTTCTTTTCCGGCCAGGCGTGATTCCTCGCCAGAACTATCTTGCCATCGTATTCGACCAGCGCCGCCACGACAGGCAAAGGGTTGTCCCAATGAACAAACTCACAGTCAGGCGAGGGGCAGGCGCGCCTTGGCAGCCCGCCCAAATCCTTGGTCATCAGCGGCGCAGCGCAGATCGGACAGAAATTCATGGAACCACCTCGAAGGGGTCCGAGAGTTGCCGGTGAACCATCCAGGCGGAAATAAGCAGCATCACTCCCAGGCTCAGGAATACCGATCTAAGACCCCAGGCCATTTCAATGAAACCGCCGGCGATCGGACCTATCGCGGCGCCGGAAAAACGGAAAAAACCATACACGCCCACCGCCGTCGCTTTCTCCTGTTTGAACAGGTTTACCAGAATGGTGGCCTGCACCGGCAGGCTGCAGCCAAGAAGCACGCCGTAGAGCAGAAGGATCAGTAGCAGCAGCGGCATGGCAAGCCATCCTGCCAGGAGGGCCGCCCAGAGCAGCAGCACGTTGAGCGCGATGCCTATTGAACTGATGGCGACAATCCGGGTGCGCGTCCAGTCCCGCAGCCAGCGGCTGCCGACCCTGATGCCAAACAGGATGCCCGCCGTCAGGGGCACGAAGAAGAAACCCTGGTAGGAAGTCGGCAGCGCAAACAAGGATGACAGGAGCAAGGGCAGAAAAACCAGAAAAACATAATAGCCGTAGTACTGGCTGAAGCCGAGCAGGATGATGGAGAAGGCCGAACGATCGGCCAGCACTTCGCGAAAGGTATTGAAGCCGATCTTCGTCGTCACGGCGTCGTGAGACAGGGTTTCCTTGAGTTCCCTGCGGTTATATGCCCAAGCCGCGAGTCCGCCTGCCGCGAGCAGGGCAAAAGCCCATTGCCAGTAGAGATAGGCGGCGATCAGCCCGCCCGCGACGGGTCCGACGACGGGTCCCAGGAAAGATACCGTCTGGAACACACCCATGGCCTCTCCGCGTTCCTTTGGCGAATAGATGTCGCCGATCACCGCAGGCCCGATCAGCAATGCCGCGCTGATGCCGACTGCCTGAACGGCGCGGCCGCCCAGGAAAAGCCAGTAGGAGGCGGAGACCAGACAGATCAGTGAGCCTGCCGTATAGAGCAGCAATGCCGGCAGCAGGGTCGCGCGCCGCCCGCGGCGGTCGGCGAGCGGTCCGATGACGAAGCTTCCGAGCGCGAGAATGATGGAAAACATCGAGATGGTCAGATTGGCCAGGACGGTGTTGACCTGGAAGAAGCCTCCCAACTCCGGCAGGCTCGGTGCATAGACAGTCTGAGTGAATGGGCCGAGAAAAGCGGCGGCGGAAACCCCGATGAGAATTTTTTTCTTTGTCATCACCATTCACAGCCGACAGCGCCACTCGGCAAAAACCCCGTCATTGCGAGACCCAAAAAGCCGCGGCAATCTTGGATTGCTTCCCGCAGGAGCTTCCTCCGGTCCTCGCTCCGCTTGCAATGACGCCGCTATTAAGAGAGTCGTTGTTCGATCCAGGCCGGAACGGATGCCAGCGCGGCATCGAGATTCGCAGGCTCGGTGCCGCCGGCCTGAGCCATGTCGGCCCGTCCGCCGCCCTTGCCGCCGACTTGCAAGGCCACCGCATTGACCAGTTCGCCGGCCTTCAACCTGGCCGTCAGGTCGGGCGTGACGCCTGCGATCAGTTGCACCTTGCCCTCAGCGACTGCAGCGAGAACGATGACCGCGGGAGCGAGCTTGTCCTTCAGCTTGTCCAGGGTCTCGCGCAGTGCCTTGGCATCTGCGCCTTCGAGAACCGCGGCAAGAACCCTGATGCCATTGACCGTGACCGCCAGGCTGGCCAGATCGTCGCCCTGGGATACGGCCAGCTTCGATTTCAATCGCGCCAGTTCCTTCTCCAATGCCTTGACGCCGTCCAGAATCTGCGCCACGCGCGCCGCCGCGTCGGCAGGCTGGGCATGGACCTGCGCCGCGACATCATGCAGTTGTGCCAGTTGGGCCTGGACAAAGCCCAGCGCCGCTTCCCCGGTCTGCGCCTCGACGCGGCGTATGCCGGCTGCCACACCACCCTCGCTGGTGATTTTGAACAAGCCTATGTCGCCGCTGCGCCCGACATGGGTGCCGCCGCAAAGCTCGGTGGAATAGTCGCCCATCTTGATGACGCGGACTTCGTCGCCGTATTTCTCGCCGAACAGCGCCATGGCGCCGGAAGCCAGTGCAGCGTCGTAGCTCATGACCTTGGAGCTCACCTCGACGTTGCGGCGGATCTCGCGATTGACCAACTCCTCGACGCGTCTGATCTCATTTATCGTCATGGGCTGGGGATGGGAAAAGTCGAAACGGGTGCGCGCGGCATCGACCAGGGAACCTTTCTGCTGCACGTGCGAACCCAGCACTTCGCGCAAGGCGGCGTGCAGAAGATGCGTGGCCGAGTGATTCCATTGCGCCCGCATCCGCGCCGTGGCATTCACACGCGCAGTGACGCGCTCGCCGATGGCCAGGGTTCCGGATTTCATGACGCCCTGTTGACCGAAGACGTCAGCCTGAATTTTCTGTGTATCTTCGACGGCGAACAGCGTCGTGCATACCGCGCCGCGCACCAGTTCGCCGCAATCGCCCACCTGGCCGCCCGACTCGGCATAGAAGGGGGTGATGTCCAGCACGACGATGCCACTCTCGCCGGCATTGAGTTCGTTGACGCGGGCGCTGTCGCGATAGAGTGCCAGCACCGTGGCTTCCACCTCCAGCATGTCGTAGCCGCGGAACACCGTGGCCTGGCCGTCATAGTCGACGCCGCCCTTCATCTTGAAGCTGGAGGCGGCACGCGCCATAGTTCGCTGGCGCGCCATCGCCTGTTCGAAGCCGGATTCATCGATCGTCACACCGCGCTCTCTACAGATGTCGGCGGTGAGGTCGAATGGAAAGCCGTGGGTGTCATAGAGCCTGAAGGCGGTCTCACCGTCCAGCGCCACATTTCCCACTTTGTTGCCGGACGATAAGGCCGCTTCCAGAATCTCCATGCCGTGACCAATGGTCTCGCCGAAGCGCTCCTCTTCCTGTTTCAGCACCGCCACGACGCGCTTTGCATCTGCCGCGAGCTCCGGATAGGCCTCCCCCATGACTTCGCACAGGCTGTCGCTGAGCTTGTGAAAGAAGGGCTGCTTCTGGCCCAGCTGGTGGCCATGGCGGATGGCGCGGCGGATGATGCGGCGAAGCACATAGCCGCGGCCGTCCGGGCCGGGGATGATGCCATCGACGATCAGGAAGGCGCAGGCGCGGATATGGTCCGCAATCACCTTGAGGGAATTGTGGGCGAGGTCGCTTGTGTGTGTGGCATGTGCCGCCGCCTTGATCAGATGCTGGAAGAGATCGATCTCGTAGTTGCTATGCACATGCTGCATGACGGCGGCGATGCGCTCGAGACCCATGCCGGTATCGACGCTGGGCTTGGGCAGCGGATGCAGCACGCCGCTCTCGTCGCGGTTGAACTGCATGAAGACCAGGTTCCAGATCTCGATGTAGCGGTCGCCCTCGGCATCGGGAGAACCGGGCGGGCCGCCCCATATGCCCTCGCCGTGGTCATAGAAAATCTCGCTGCATGGCCCGCACGGGCCGGTATCGGCCATCTGCCAGAAATTGTCCGAGGCATACTTCGCGCCCTTGTTGTCGCCGATGCGCACGATGCGCTCTTCAGGAACGCCGATTTCCCTGGCCCAGATCTCGTAAGCCTCGTCGTCTTCCGCATAGACGGTGACCCAGAGTTTTTCGACGGGCAAACGATAGACGTCTGTCAGCAACTCCCATGCGTACTTGATGGCGTCGCGCTTGAAATAGTCGCCGAAACTGAAATTGCCCAGCATCTCGAAGAAGGTGTGATGCCGCGCCGTATAGCCGACATTTTCCAGGTCGTTGTGCTTGCCGCCGGCGCGCACGCACCGCTGCGAGGTGGTCGCGCGCGAGTAAGGCCGCTTGTCCTTGCCCAGGAAGACATCCTTGAACTGCACCATGCCGGAGTTGGTGAACAACAGCGTCGGATCATTGCCCGGCACCAGGGAACTCGATGCGACGATGGCATGGCCCTTGGAGGCAAAGTAGTCGAGAAACTTCTGGCGTATTGCAGCGCTGTTCATAGCTTGTTCCATGTTCATTTAGTGATGCGGCGCTCGCTCTCCGTCATGCGCGGCCGCACCGGGATGCCATTGACCACGGAGGGGGGCAGCACGCGGCCCTTCACCCTGAGCTGCTGCTTGAGCGGCGGCAATTCGCCTTCTGTGACAACGACAATGCGCGCGCCATCCTGCTCCAGCGAATACAGCTTGATTTCGGCGACCGGAACACGGCTGGCATCGGTCACCGCGCCCGCAATACTCACCTCCTGGCCGGCAAAGCGCGCTTGCGCCGCGACCACTTCGCGGATAGGCGTGTCTTTCAATGAGGAGTCGCAGCCAGCCAGCAGCAGTGCCGCAAGCAGCAAGCCGAAATTGTAACATCCCGCCACCCGCCTATGCGACATGGCTCTCCTCGGGAGCGAACAGGTCGAGCCGGTCGGTGAATAGCGCCGCCGCCCCCAGGCCGAACAGCCGCGCCGCATCCTTGCGGCTATTGACCGTATAGCAGGCGAAGGGAATGCCCGCTGTTGCAAGATCTGCCGCAAGCTCCGCAGTCAGATGCCGCTGGGAACAATGCAGGGCCAGGCAGTCGAGGGCCTGCAGGCGCTCGCGCCAATCGGCAGGAATGGCCTCGAAGAGCAGCGCCCGCGGGCTTGCCGGTGAACATGCGCGCGCTGCAGCCAGCGCCTCCTCGGAGAAGGAGGAGAGCAGCAGGGTTCCTGGCTCTGCCCTTGCGACCATATCGCCAACGGCATTCCCGGTTTCCTTTGCGAACCCGGTCGCGGGCTTGATCTCGGCGTTGGCCGTGAGGCCGAGATTGCTGCAGCAGGCAAGCGCTTCCTCGAGGGTGGGAATGATCTCACCCGCATAGGCGCGGTGCATTTTGCCGCCGGCATCGAGGCTGCGCAGTTCCAGGAGCGCGGTCTGCGAAACAAGGCCGGCGCCGTCGCTGGTGCGCTCCAGCGTCTCGTCGTGGATCAGCACAGGGACACCGTCGCGGCAGAGCATCACGTCGAACTCGACGCCGCGGTAGCCCAGCCTTGCCGCCAGGCGAATTCCTGCCAGGGTGTTCTCGGGCGCCAGACAACCGCCGCCGCGATGCGCGAAGAAGCGCGGATAACGATAACCGGCCATTGCCTTTAGCGGCTGCCGGACAGATTGAAGCGGCGCATCGCGGTATCGAGCGCGGCCTTTGCCGGCTGGGTGTTTCTCCAGACCGTTTCCATCTCTTCATTGAGGATGTCGCGCAAGCGATCGAGGCCGAAGCCGTGCTTGCTTCTCGTGGTCACGTACTTCTTCTCGGACAGGCGATGGAAGTCGGCGTCGCGCAATCCGGCCCGGTCAAGCTTCAGGGTTAAAAGCGCCGCCGCCGTCATCGGCAAATAGCCCGTTGCCTTCAGCCATTCCTGCTGCACTTCCGGCCGCAGCATGAATTTTGCAAAATGCGCGGCGACCCTGTACTCGTCCTTCTTCTGTCCGGCCAATACCCAAAGCGCAGCGCCATCAGGCAGGATCTTGTCCGGCGTGGCGCCATAGAAGTCGTCGTAATAGGGCAGCGGCGCGATTCCCGTAAGGAATTTGCCGCGCGCGGCGACGGCGTAGAGAGAGGCGGCGCCGGTGAGCATGGCGCACTCGCCGGAGAGAAACTTGCCGTCGGCCGCATCGCCCGGCCCAAAGTAGTGGAAATAAAAGCTCTTGTACCAACTCGAGAGCAAGGCGATGTGCTTGACCTCGACCATTCTGTTCAGGACGACCTTGAGCACGCCATGCCCATCAGGCACCGAGATAGGCTCGCCGTGCTGCGTCGAGATATTCTCCAGATGCACCCAGGAGAAGCGAGAGGAGGTCAGCGGGCATTTATAACCGGCATCGTAGAGGCTGGCGGCCGCCTTCTGCACATCCAGCCAGGTCTTCGGGGCTGTCTCCGGATCGAGCCCGGCGCGAGCGAAGGCTTCCTTGTTCCAGAGCAGTGCCGGCATGGCCATGCCCAGCGGCAGCGCCTGCAGGCGTCCCTGGCTATCGTCTACGGCGTCTGCGATGAGGGGGAGGAAACTCCTCGCATCCAGCCTCTCGCCGGACTCCGCCATCACCTGGTAAAGCGGTTTGAAACTCGGCCGGCCTTTGAAGAACAGGTCGCTGTCGTCGATATCCACGAAGGCCATCTGCGGCAGCACTCGCGGGTCCGCCACGTCCTTCAGGGCTTGGAGCAAGACCTTGGCATGGCTCTTCTGCTCGCCGTTGAAGCGCAGCACCAGGGTCGCCAGGGCGGCCTCTGCCGGACCGCTCAAATCGTGGCGCAGCACAATCTCCGGCGAATTTGCCGCATGCACGGCCAAGCTTAACGACAGGCAAGCCATGAGTCCTGCAATACGCTTCATGCCCCCCCCTGAACAGGATTTGATTCCGCGATCTTACACCCCCTCACGGGCCTTCCATCGCCGCTCAGCCGAACTAACCCTTGCCGAATAGGCCGTCGCGTGATATTTTATACTTGAAGCATCCTGCTTCACTCGCGAAGGATCGAATAAGCATGCGCGTCATCTGCTTGGGAGGGGGGCCAGCCGGACTCTATTTCGCCATTCTGTTCAAGAAGGCCAACCCTTCGTTCGAGATCTCGGTGCTGGAGCGCAACCGCCCGGACGATGCCTTGGGCTGGGGCAGCGTCTTTTCCGACGCCAGCCTGGCCAATTTCCTCGCTGCAGACCCGGAAAGCCATGCCGAAATTCTCGCCAACTTTCATCACTGGGACGATATCGATATTTTCTTCAAGGGGGAGAAAATCAGCTCCAGCGGCCACGGCTTCTCGGGCATAGGCCGCCGCAAGTTGCAGGACATTCTGCAAAAGCGCGCCCAAGCCCTGGGCGTCAAGCTCGTCTTCGCCACCGCGATCAGGGATCCTGAGGCTTACGCAGACCATGACCTGATCGTCGCCGCCGACGGCGCGAACAGCGTCACCCGGCAAAGTCATGCCGAAATTTTCCGGCCCGATGTCGTCGTGGGCAAGTGCCGCTACATCTGGCTTGGCAGCCACAGGAGGCTGGATGCCTTCACCTTCGCCTTCGAAAAGACCGAGTGGGGCTGGTTCACGCTCCATGCCTACCGTTTCGCCGCGGACACCTCCGCTTTCATCGTCGAGGCGCGCGAGGAGACCTGGGCTGCTGCTGGCCTCGACCAGGCGGATCTCGCTTCCTCGATCGCCTTCTGCGAGAAGCTCTTCGCCAAGGTTCTCGACGGCCAGCGCCTGTTCTCAAACGCCGCACAGCTGCAAAGCTCAGTCTGGCAGAAATTCAATCGCATCCAGTGCCGGCGCTGGCACCACGAAAATATCGTGCTGATCGGCGATGCCGCCCACACCGCCCATTTTTCCATAGGCTCGGGCACCAAGCTGGCGATGGAAGACGCCATCAGCCTGGCTGGCTGTCTCGCACGCACGCCCGAGGTGGGCCTGGCTCTCGCCCTCTATCAGGATGAGCGCGAGGCCGAGGCGTTGAAACTGCTTTCTGCGTCGAGAAACCGCATGGAATGGTTCGAGAACGTCGCGCGCTATGCCCACTTCGAGCCGCTGCAATTCTCCTATTCGCTGCTCACAGGCAGCCAGAGAATCGGTCATGAGAATCTCAGGGCCCGCGACCCGGCCTATGTGGAAAGAATCGAACACTGGCTGGCGGCAAAGAGCGGCCTGCCGGGATTGTTACCCAAAGGCGCTTTGCCGCCGATGTTCACCCCCTTCTCCATCCGCGGCCTGAAACTCAAGAATCGCGTGATGGTCTCCCCCATGGCCATGTATTCCTGCCAGGACGGCTTGGCCGGAGACTTTCTCCTGGCGCATCTGGGCGCGCGCGCCCTGGGCGGCGCCGCCCTGGTGATGACGGAGATGACCGCAGTGCTGCCTGCGGGCCGCATTACGCCGGGCTGCGCCGGCCTGTGGAACGAAGTTCAGGAGAAGGCCTGGGAGCGCATCGTCTGTTTCGTCCATGAAAACTCCAGCGCCAAGATCGGCCTGCAACTCGGCCACTCCGGCCCAAAGGGTTCTACGCGGCCGGGATGGGAGGGAACAGACGAACCGCTGGAAGAGGGCAACTGGCCGCTCCTGGCCGCATCCGCCATCCCCTACGGCCCGAACAACCAGGTGCCTGAGGCCATGTCCCGCTCGGACATGACAAAGGTGCGCGAGGCCTTCGTCGCAGCCGCAAAGCGCGGCGTCGCAGCCGGTTTCGACCTGCTGGAATTCCATTGCGCCCACGGCTACCTGATGTCCTCTTTCATCTGCCCGCTCACCAACCGGCGCGAAGACGAGTATGGAGGCGGACTTCCCAACCGCATGCGCTTCCCCCTGGAAGTGTTCAAAGCCATGCGCGCCGCCTGCCCTGACGATCTGCCCATCGCGGTGCGCATTTCCGCTCACGACTGGGCGCCTGGCGGCAACACGCCGGATGATGCCGTCATCATCGCGCAGCTGTTCAAGGAGGCGGGCGCCGACCTGATAGACGTCTCCTCCGGCCAGACCACGAGAGAAGCGAGGCCCCTCTATGGCCGCATGTACCAGACGCCTTTTTCCGACCGGATCAGGAACGAGGCCGGCATCAATACCATTGCCGTGGGCAGTATCTTCGAGGCAGACCAGGTGAACAGCATCATCATGGCCGGCCGCGCCGACCTCTGCGCCATCGGTCGCGCGCATCTTGCCGACCCGGCCTGGACGCTGCATGCCGCGGCAAGCCAGGGCTTCAATGACATCGACTGGCCAAAACAGTATCTGGCCGCAAAAAAAACCCGCAAGAACATGCAGCAAACCCTTTCCATTACCTAAGAGCATCCATGATGAGCAAAGACCACTCACACCCGTCCGATTCCGAGACCCGCGCCAGCAGCGAACACACCCAGTCGCTGCGCCTGTGGTTGCGCATGCTGGCCTGCACCAACCTGATCGAGGGCCAGATCAGAAGCCGCCTGCGCCACCAGTTCGACATCACCCTGCCGCGCTTCGACCTGATGTCGCAACTGGAGCGAACACCGGAAGGGCTGAAGATGGGCGAACTGTCCAAGCGCATGATGGTCACCGGCGGCAATGTCACCGGCATCACCGACCAGCTCGTCTCAGAAGGCCTGGTGTTGCGCCAGGACAATCCCAAGGACAGGCGCGCCTACATCGTCAAGCTCACACCGGAGGGGCGCAGGGCTTTCAAGAAAATGGCCGAGGCCCACGAAAAGTGGATAGGCGAACTGTTTGGCGGCATGAATGAAAAGGAAAAACAGCAGCTCTATGTCCTGCTCTCCACCCTCAAGATCCATGCCAACCACGTCTCAGAAATCACCAAGCATTGAGCGTCTGCTGATACAGCAACCATGAGGAAACAGGCATGACCCTAGGAACCAAAAAAGATACTTTCTACAGCGACATGCTGGTGCGCTTCTCTCACTGCGACCCGGCCGGCATCGTTTTTTATCCCCATTACTTTGTGATGTTCAACGGCCTCGTGGAAGACTGGTTCAACCATGGGCTGAAAATCAACTACGCCGACTTCATTACCCAACACCGTCTGGGCGTACCCATCGTCAATGTCGTCTGCGACTTCAAAGTACCTTCGAAGATCGGCGAGATCATCACCCTGACCCTGAAGATAGAGCGCATCGGCAACAGCTCGATCAAGCTGGCCATCGACGCCGTTTATGAAAATGAAACGCGCCTGGCGGCGCAACTCACCCTGGTTGTCACCTCGCTCGAAACCCTTCGCGCCGTGCCCATTCCCGATGACCTGAGAACGCGGCTCACTGACTTCCAACTGGGAAAACTGGACATCCCATGGCGGCAGGCATGACCGAACTTTTGCAGCCCGAAGGCTGGCTTCGGCCGCGCGGTTTTGCGCACGGCATCAAGGCGAAGGGAACCCTGGTGTTCATCGGCGGCCAGATCGGCTGGGACAGTCAGCGCCACTTCGTCAGCCTGGATCTCGCCGCCCAGGTGCGGCAGGCGCTCGCGAATATCGTCGCCATCCTCGCCGAAGCCGGCGCCGGCCCGCAGCATGTGGTCAGGCTCACCTGGTATGTCACCGACAAGCGCGAATATCTGGATTGCGAGCGCGAGATCGGCGCCGCCTATCTCGACGTCATGGGCCGGAATTATCCGGCCATGGCGGTCGTGCAGGTTGCGGCGCTGGTCGAGGATGCCGCCAGAGTCGAGATCGAGGCGACCGCGGTCGTCCCGGATTGATCTGGCCCTTCAAGTTTTTGCCGATTGTGCCGTAGAATATATCCGATGCGTACGTTCTCCGCCCTGCTCACTTACATATGCTGCCTTTGGCTTCTTGCCGCCTGCGAGCAGCTCGGCATCGATGACCCGGCCAAGATCGCAGCCGCCAAGGATGCCGAGGGCAAGGCCGTCGGCAGCGCCTGCCGCTATTCCGCCCGCACCCTGGAAGAATGCTATGCCTTGAACCCCAGGGCCTTGAAGTCAGCCGTCTTCGCCGGCTGGCTCACCATGGATGGCTATATGCGCGACAACAAGATAGAGCCGCAACAGGCAGGCAGGCCTGCCAGCGAGCTCAAGCCGCCCGAGGGCAAGGGCTCCGCCGAGGCCAAGGCAGAAGGAAAGCCCGCCGAGGCCAAGCCTCCCGCAGAGAAACACTAATTCGGGTATAATGCCGCCGTCGCCGCCCTGCCGGTTGGTGGCGTGTTGCGGCCAGAGCGATAAACGTTCGACTTCCCGGCCTTCATCCCAAAAGATATTTCGCAGCCTGAACCGGTACCCCGAAAGGGGCAGGCCGAATCAGGAGCATGCATGAAATTCGAAGACCTCGGGCTCTTGCCCGAACTGCTGCAAGCCGTGGCCGCCACCGGCTATACCGATCCGACACCGATCCAGGCCCAAGCCATCCCCGTCATCCTCGCCGGCAAAGATATCCTGGGCGGCGCGCAAACCGGAACCGGCAAGACCGCCGGCTTCACCCTGCCGATGCTGCAACGTCTGGCGCGCCATGCCAGTTCCTCTTCCTCGCCGGCGCGCCATCCGGTGCGGGCGCTGATCCTGACGCCGACGCGCGAACTGGCGATGCAGGTGTTTGAAAGCGTCAAGACCTATAGCAAGTTCCTGCCGCTGCGCGCCATCTGCCTTTACGGCGGCGTGGACATCCGGCCGCAAATAGAGGAGTTGCGCCAGGGGCGCGAGATCATCGTCGCCACGCCGGGACGGCTCCTGGACCACGTTTCACAAAAGACCGTGGCCTTCAATCAGGTCGAGATGCTGGTGCTCGACGAAGCCGACCGCATGCTGGACATGGGCTTCATCCCCGACATCAAGCGCATCCTCGCCCTCCTGCCGAAGGAAAGGCAGAGCCTGCTTTTTTCCGCGACCTTCTCCGAGGAAATCAGGAAGCTCGCCGACACCATGCTGAAGTCGCCGCAACTGATCGAGGCGGCGGTCAGGAACTCCATCTCCGAGACCATTACCCACCGCGTCTACCCGGTGGCGCAGGAAGACAAGCGCCACCTCCTGGTGCACCTGTTGCGCCACGAGGATTTGCGCCAGGTGCTGGTATTCGTCGGTACCAAGTTCGGCGCCAGCCGGCTCGCCCATTACCTGCAGCGCCAGGGCATAGAAGCCGACGCCATCCACGGCGACAAGAGCCAGCAGCAGCGCACCGAGGCGCTCGAAGGCTTCAAGGCCGGCCGCATCCGGGTGCTGGTCGGCACCGACGTCGCGGCGCGCGGCCTGGACATCGACGACCTGCCCCATGTCATCAACTACGAACTGCCGCATGTCGCCGAGGATTACATCCACCGCATCGGCCGCACCGGACGTGCGGGCAAGAGCGGCGCGGCCATCTCCCTGGTCTGCCCCGAGGAGAAGATGCGCCTCTCGGACATCGAGAAAATCGTCAAGCGCAAGATAGAGCAGATCGAGGTCCCCGGCTTCGAGCGGGGCTCAGACCATGGCGTCAAGGCCGACGTCGAGAAGCCTCTGCGTGGCCGCGGCCGTAGTCGCAGCAATGAAGACTCCGGCATGCGCGAAAGAAACGAGGAGTTGAGCCGACGCGCCGATCGCGAGCGAACGCCGGAGCGCACGCCAATGCGGAGCGAGCGCAGCGAAAGACCGCGCTTGCCGCAACCCATGTCGCACCTGCCCAAGCTCGATTTCGATCCGAACAAGCCCTACGAATCGAGAGGCACGGTCGCTCAACCCGTTGAAGCGCCCAAGGGTCCTCTCAAGCAGAAGAGGCAGGTCGCAGCCCTTCTGGGCGGGCGACCCAAGCTGGATGCCTGAAGAAATCTCGCAGAAAACGCTCGAATATTACGAGCGCTCTGCAGAGCGCTTCTGGGAAGGCACGAAAGACCACGACGTCAGCCAGAACATCGCCGCCATGCTGCGCCATGTCGCCGGCGCCGCCCCCCTCTCCATCCTCGATTTCGGTTGTGGCCCTGGCCGCGATCTTGCGGCGCTGCGCACCCTCGGACATGAGGCGGTCGGCCTCGAGGGCTGCGAGAGCTTCGTCGCCATGGCGCGCGTGCATTCCGGCTGCGAGGTTCTGCAGCAGGACTTTCTCGCGCTCAACTTGCCAGCCGCGCGCTTCGATGCGATCTTCGCCAACGCCTCGCTTTTCCATGTTCCAAGCCGCGACATCCGGCGGGTGCTCGAGAACCTGTCTGCCAGCATGAAGGCCGGTGGCGTATTTTTTTCCTCAAACCCGCGAGGGAGCGGCGAGGAAGGCTGGAGGGGCGGGCGCTACGGCGTCTGGCACAGCGAGGAAGGTTGGCGCGAACTGATGGCGTCCTGCGGCTTTTCTGAGCTGGAACATTATTACCGACCCGAAGGTCTGCCGCGCGATCAGCAATCCTGGTTCGCCAGCGTCTGGCAGAAATAAACAACGCCCCGAAGGGCGTTGTCTGGCAGGTCGCGCTTTAGCCCGACGAGTCCCGTAAGGAGTGCCCTTGAGGCACGACCGCAGGAAGTCCCCGTGGGATATCAGGTTTTCAGCACGACCAGCACTTCGTCCAGCATCTTCTTGGCATCGCCGAACAGCATGCGGTTGTTTTCCTTGTAGAAGAGCGGATTATCGACACCGGCATAGCCTGAGGCCATGCTGCGCTTCATGACGATGGAGGTCTTGGCCTTCCAGACTTCGAGCACCGGCATGCCGGCGATGGGGCTCGCCGGATCGTCCTGGGCACCAGGATTGACGATGTCGTTGGCACCGATGACGATGGCGACATCGGTCGTGGGGAAGTCATCGTTCAACTCATCCATTTCCATCACGATGTCGTAGGGTACCTTGGCTTCTGCCAGCAGCACATTCATGTGGCCGGGCATGCGTCCGGCCACCGGGTGGATGCCGAAGCGGACCTTGACGCCCTTCTCGCGCAGGTGCTTGGTGATCTCATAGACCGTGTGCTGAGCCTGCGCCACCGCCATGCCGTAGCCGGGGACGATGATCACGCTCTTGGCTTCGCGCAACAGTTCGGCGGTCTCGGTAGCATTCACAGCGACCACTTCGCCCACCGGCTCACCCGCCCCGCCGGCCGGTTTCGGCGCGGCGCTGGCAGTGCCGAAACCGCCGGCGATGACGCTGATGAAACTGCGGTTCATGGCGTTGCACATGATGTAGGACAGGATCGCGCCGCTAGAGCCGACCAGGGCACCGGTGACGATCAGGAGGTCATTGGAGAGCATGAAGCCGGTTGCCGCCGCCGCCCAACCCGAGTAGCTGTTCAGCATCGACACCACCACCGGCATGTCGGCGCCGCCGATGGCCATGACCATGTGGATGCCGAAGAGCAGCGCAATCACCGTCATCACGATCAGCGGCATCATGCCGTCGGCGATGGTGTGGGCGTTCATGAACTCACGACCGAACCAGATCACCACCAACAGGCCGGCGAGATTCATCCAGTGCCGCCCCGGCAGCAGAAGGGGGTTGCCGCCGATGCGCCCCGACAGCTTGCCGAAGGCGATGATGGAGCCGGAGAAGGTGATGGCGCCGATCAGGATGCCGACGTAAATCTCCATTTCATGAATGGATTTCGCCGCCCCGACAAAGCCTTTGGCAGCCTCCGGGTCGATGAAGGTGGCGAAGCCGACCAGCATCGCGGCAAGACCTACCATGCTGTGCATCAAGGCGACCAGTTCGGGCATCTGCGTCATCTGCACGGTGCGTGCCGCGTACATGCCGATAGAGCCGCCGATCACCATGGCGACAATGATCCAGGGAATGCCGGAGGCGCTCACTTGCGGGCCGAACACCGTCGCCAGCACCGCGATGGCCATGCCTATCATGCCGTAGAGGTTGCCGCGCAGTGCGGTTTCCTGATTGGACAGGCCGCCCAGACTGAGGATGAAAAGAATCGTTGCTCCGATGTAGGAGACTGTGGCTAGACTTGCAGACATAGTGTGTCTCCTATTTGCGGAACATGGCCAGCATGCGCTGGGTCACGGCGAAGCCGCCGAACATATTGATCGAAGTGAGCACGATGCCCGCAGCCGCCACCCAGCGGATCAAGTCATCGGGACGATCGACGGCCCCGACTATGGGCGAAATCTGCACCAGGGCGCCGATGGCGATGATGCTGCTGATGGCATTGGTGACGCTCATGAGCGGCGTGTGCAAGGCGGGCTTGACGTTCCACACCACCATATAGCCCACGAAGCAGGCCAGCACGAACACCGTGAAGTGAGACAGGAACTCTTTCGGTGCGCTGGCGCCAATGAGCCAGAACAAGGCAGCTGCGACACCGAACATGATGGCCAGCTTGTTGCCTGCCATCGGTTCGGAGGGCGCGCCGTGACCGTGGGCCTTCTTCGCAACCGGCATGGCAGACGCTGCCGGCTTGGCAGCCGGTGCGGCGACAACCTTGGGCGCAGGAGGCGGCCAGGAGATGTTGCCTTCCTTGACGACGGTCAGGCCGCGGATGGCTTCGTCTTCCATGTTGACGTCGATGGTGCCGTCGTTTTTTTCACTTTGCGTCTTGCACAATTCCTCGGTGAGACGAAACAGGTTGGTGGAGTATAGGGTCGACGACTGCCTGGCCAGACGCGAGACCAGGTCGGTGTAGCCGACGATGGTCACGCCGTGCTTGACCACCGCCTGACCGGGCTCGGTCAGTTCGCAGTTGCCACCCTGCTCCGCCGCCATGTCAACGATGACGCTGCCCGCCTTCATCGACTGCACCATTTCCGCGGTGATCAGTTTGGGCGCCGGGCGGCCGGGAATCAGTGCCGTGGTGATGATGATGTCGACTTCCTTGGCCTGCTTGGCGTACATCTCGCGCTGGGCCTGCTGGAAGCCCTCACTCATCACCTTGGCGTAGCCGCCGCCGCCGGAACCTTCTTCCTCATAATCGACCTTGACGAATTCACCGCCGAGCGACACGACCTGGTCGGCCACTTCAGCACGGGTGTCGTTGGCGCGCACGATGGCGCCCAGGCTGGCTGCGGTGCCTATGGCTGCTAAACCAGCCACACCGGCACCGGCGATGAACACCTTGGCCGGCGGTACCTTGCCCGCGGCGGTGATCTGGCCGTTGAAAAAGCGGCCGAAAGCGTTGGCGGCCTCGATCACGGCACGGTAGCCGGCAACGCCCGCCTGGGAGGTCAGGGCATCCATCTTCTGGGCGCGGGAGAGCGTGCGCGGCAGGGAATCTATGGCCAGCACGGTGACTTTCTTCGCCGCAAAGAGTTGCAGGAGTTCCGGGTTCTGCGCCGGCCAGATGAAGGAAATCAGGTTCTGACCCTCATGCATCAGGCCGACTTCTTCGACGCTCGGTCCGCGCACCTTGAAGACGATGTCGGCGGCTGCCCAAAGCTCGGCTGCCGTCGCCTTGATCTGGGCACCGGCAGTGCGATAGGTTTCGTCGCTGAAATTGGCCAGATCGCCGGCTCCGGACTGCACCGCCACTCGGAAACCGAGCTTGATGAGTTTTTCAACGACTTCGGGAACGGTCGCGACGCGCTTTTCGCCCGCAAAGACCTCTCGTGGTACACCTATGGTCAAAGCCATTCTTATTCACTCCATTCTTGTTGAACGAGCCGCCAGCCTGGCGACGCATCTGCGTCGTGCCCAATAATACTAACAAGCGCCCTGCCCCGCTTGATTTGGATCAATTCGCGATCTCAGCCCCGGGGTCTTGATGCCTTCTCCTGCTCGGCCAGGCGCAGGATCACGACCGAGATGTTGTCGCCTCGTCCCTTTGCCCGCGCTCGCGCCTCATTGATCAGGATCTCGGCCGCGGCGCGTGGCGGATGCTGCGCCAGAGTGCTGCCCAGTTCGGCATCGGGGAAATAGGCCCAGAGGCCGTCCGAGCAAAGCAGAAAGCAATCGCCGGCGAGAAGATCTGCCGCCTCCCCGAAGGAAATTTGCGGCGGTTCCAATTCGCCGAGGGAGGAGACCAGGAGATTCTTGTTGGGGTGTATTTCGGCCTGGGAATCGGTAATGAGGCCTTGCCGCACAAGTTCCGAAACATAGGAGTGGTCTCTGCTGCGGCTCACCAGCTGGCCGTTGCGGTAATGATAAATGCGCGAGTCGCCGCAGTGCGCCCAGTCGGCGCGATTGGCGTGCAGCATGAAGAGGCAGGCGGTGCTGTGCGGATCCTGTTCGCTGGTGTAGCGCGCCAGGCGGATGGCGTTATGGGCGTCGTTGATGCCTTCCGCCAGCATCTCCCGCACCGGCTGCGCCGGTCCGTAAGTTGCGAAATTGCTGCGCGCGGTATGGATCACCTGCTCGGCTGCCATCGCACCGCCGGTGTGGCCGCCCATGCCGTCGGCGAGAACCGCCAGCAGCATGCCGCTGCGTTTGGGATGGGGAAAAATCGCGACGCGGTCCTGCTGCTCTTCTCTATCACCCTGATGCTGGGCGGTGCAGGATTCTATGGTGAGCGGCATGGCGCCATTATATAGTCGGAGCAGGGCATGCGGCGCGGCTCAGGCCAGGCGGCGAAGCACCGCCATGACCCGGGCAAAGGTCTTGCCGTAGGGCGGATAGAGCAGGCTGGTGGCGGCAAAACGGCGCTGCAAAAATACCGGCTTCTCCTTGCTGCAACTCAAGAAGCCCCTTTCTCCATGATATTCGCCGTAGCCGCTGGCGCCAACGCCGCCGAAGGGCAGTTCCTCCTGGGCGACATGCAGGAGGGTGTCGTTGATGCTGACGCCGCCGGCGATAGTCTTGCCGAGCACCTCGTCGCGGTTGCCGCTGTCCTGCCCGAACCAGTAGAGCGCCAGCGGGCGCGGCCGGCGATTGAGAAAGGCTATTGCTGCGGCAAGGCTGCTCACGCGCATGACCGGCAGGATGGGGCCGAAGATTTCCTCCTGCATCACCGCCATCTCCTCTGTCGCACCCAGCACCAGATGCGGCGGCAGCTTGCGCGACTGCCTGGTGAAAACTTCTTTGCCGGGATTGATTTCCATCACCCGCGCGCCCTTCGCCCGCGCATCTTCGAGCAGGCCTTCAAGCCTATCGAAGTGCCTTGCGCTGATGATGCTGGTGTAGTCGGAATTGTCCGCAAGCCGCGGGTAGAGCCGCGCCGCAGCCGTAACGAGCAGGGCGGCCAGTTCCTCCTCGCGGTCGGCCGAGGCCGCAGGCAGCAGCAGGTAATCGGGCGCGATGCAGGTCTGGCCGGCGTTGAGCAACTTGCCGGCCATGAGCCGCGGCGCAGCCAGCAAATAATCGCAGCTCGCGTCGATAATGGCCGGCGACTTGCCGCCAAGTTCCAGGGTCAGCGGCGTGAGATTCTGCGCCGCCGCCTGCGCCACCTGACGCCCGACAGTGGTTGAGCCGGTGAAGAACAGATGATCGAAGGGCAGCCGGGCGAATTCCCCGGCAACCGCGACATCACCCTCGACCACGGCGAGTTCCTCGGGCGGGAAGAAATCGCCGATGATTTGCTTTAGCAGCGCAGAAAAATTCGGCACGGTCTCGGAGGGTTTGATGAGCACCCGGTTGCCCGCCGCGATCGCACCAATGGCCGGCGCGATCGCCAGCTGGAAGGGATAGTTCCAGGGGCTGATGATGCCCACCACGCCCAGCGGCTGGCGCATGATGCGCGAATAGCCCGGGAAAAAGTGGAGCTTTGTTCCGACCCGTCTTGTCTTCATCCATGCTTTGAGGTGGCTGCGCGCATGGTTGATACCCGAGAGCACGACGAAGACCTCGGCCAGGGCTGTCTCGTGCAGGGAGCGGTGGGAGAAGTCCGCGGATATCGCCGCGGCGATATCGTCACCGTGCATCTCGGTCATCATTGCCAGCCGCGCCAGGCGCCCGTCCCTGGCCGCCCAGCCGGGATTCACGTCACCCGCGAAGGAACGCTGTTGCGCCTCGAATATTTCCTGCAAGCTATACTCTGCCATTCCTCTTTCCCCTGGAGTGCCCATGTTTTCCGGCCGCGGCTTCAACGAAGTGAATATCGGCGACCGCTTCGACCACAGCATGACGCTGACCGAAACCCATATCGTACTCGGCGCGGGCCTGTTCGGCGACTTCAACCCGCTCCATGTCAATCAGCCCTTCGCGGAAGAGTCGCGCTATGCCGGCCGCATCGCCCACGGCTACCTCACCAGCAACGTGATGGCGGCGCAACTCGGGATGATTTTCCACGGCACGGCAATCGCCTACCTCGAGCATTCCTGCCGCTTCACTTCGCCGGTACGCGCAGGCGATACCCTGACCACCTGCTGGATCGTCAGCCGCAAGGATACCAAGACCAGGCATGAAGGCGGCATAGTCAGTCTCAGTGGCAGCTGCACCAATCAGGAAGGCATCCAGGTCGCCGACGCCGATGCCAAGATGCTGGTGCGCAATAACGAGTAGATCGGGCTTCAACCGGAGAACTTCGGGTGGCGGGCTACACCCGCCCGTGTGGCCGCATCGAAAGCACGGCCTTGCCTTTCCCCTTGACGATTTCGACTAGCCGCTGTGCCGTTTCGGCAGCCCAGCGAAGCTCGGCGAGTTTGGTCCATTCTGCGAAGGAAAGTTTTAACCACTCGCAAGCCAGTTCGTGAGCATGCCGGCCAGGGCAGGCAACGCGCGATCTGCTATGCTGAGCAAGTTGCAAAATGGCTGGGCCGAGTGGAATTGCGACCCTGTTTCGAATCTGGAAGGAAGGCTTGTTTCCGATGATCCCAAAATTTGTTGGCGTGACGGGACTGCCCAGGGCGGGTTCCACCTTGCTCTGCCAATTGCTCGCCCAGCACCCCGAGATTCATTGCGACGGGCACAGTTCGCCCCTGTGCAATACCCTGCTGGGCATACGCCGCATGATCAGCGACGACAGCTTCTTCCTCTCCCAGCTCGACAACTCATTCGAGAGCTGCTACGGCCATCTGGCTTCCGCGATGCAGGGATTTCTCCGCGGCTGGCATCACGATTGCAAGAAGCAGCTGGTGGTCGACAAGAACCGCGCCTGGCTGCACGCCATCGAGCTTCTCCTGCATATCGAGCCGGACGCCAAATTGATTGTCTGCCTCCGGGAACTCGGGCAGATCTACGGTTCCATAGAGGCGCAGCATCAGCGCACCATCCTGGTCGACTTCATCGATCACCTCGCCGATTTCGACCGCTTCGGGCGGGCCGACATGCTGTTCGCCAAGGACAAGGCCGTCGGCGCGCCTCTGATCTCCTTGCATGCCGTGCCTGACCTGCCGAAGAAGGTGCAGGAGCACCTGTATTTCGTGCGCTTCGAGGACCTGATGGAGCAACCGGCGGCCTGCATGTCGCACATCCACGCCTGGCTCGGCCTCTCCAAGTTCAAGATCGATCCCAACAAGTTGGCCATCGGAATCCAGGAGAGCGACAGTCATTACCACATGAAGTACAGTCACAAACAGTCGGACCGGATCGTCAAACCAAAAAGGCATGACATCTCGCCGCGGATACAGTCCCAGATCGAGTCGGCCTGTTCCTGGTATTACCAGCTCTACTATCCGCAGCCGGCAGCGAAAATGCCGTGAAGCCGGCCACCGGGAACCTGGTCTGGCATGGGCATGCCGTGACGCGCGAGCAACGCGAGAAAAAAAACGGGCGCAGGGGTGCGGTGGTCTGGCTGACCGGCCTGCCGGGGTCTGGCAAATCCACCATCGCTCACGCCGTCGAGGCGAAGCTCTATCACCTGGGGTTTCAGACCGTCGTGCTCGATGGCGACAATATCCGCCACGGCTTGTGCGCCGACCTGGGGTTTTCTGTTTCTGCCAGGAACGAAAACATCCGCAGGACGGGCGAAGTCGCCAAGCTTTTTCTCGAACAGGGGACGGTCGTTCTCGTGGCGCTGATTTCACCGATACGCAGTGCGCGCGAGGCTATCCTGAGGGCCATCGGCGGCGACTTCTTCGAGATCTACTGCAAGGCCCCGCTGTCGGTTTGCCGGCAGCGTGACCCGAAGGGGATGTACGCCAAGGCCGAGCGCGGCGCGATTCCCGAATTCACAGGCGTCTCAGCCGCCTATGAAGAACCGCTCGCTCCCGCCCTGATCATCAATACGGCAGAGGAGAGCGTGGCAGACTCCGTGAGCCGCTTGTCAAATTTCCTGCTCGAAAAGCTCGTCATCACATCGCCGGGCAAGTAAAACAAGACCTTCATGTATTACTAGGTCGGGCTTCAGCCCGACCTACACGCCTTAATGACGTCCGGAATAAACCCGCTTGTCAGGCAAAAACCACTGACACGTGTCCTGCAACCTTAGACCGAGGAGCGGCCTTAACGACGATCTCGACGTTCCGTCCCAGCCGGGTCAGACAGTCAATCATCTTGATCTCGGAGATCCCCCGAAACTGGCCTCGCAACATGTTGGAGAGCTTTGGCTGGGGAATGCCTAGCAATTCCGCCGCTTGGATTTGGGTCAGTCTGCGCCGCTTAATGATTTCGCCGATCTTGGTGGCAAGTTGCGCCTTGACCAGCATCTCTTCTGCGTCCCCTATCCCCAGGTCAGCATAAACGTTGGCGCTGCCTTGTTCGATCTGTGTCATTTCACTACTCCTTCCGCATGCTGCCTTGCCAACTTCAATCGCGCCTCGACGATATTCATCTCGTGCTTCGGCGTTGAGATGCCTTTGTGGGATTTTTTCTGGAAGCAATGCAGCACATATACGGCATTCTTGAAACGAACCGTATAGACCGCACGGTAGGCGTTGCCATCGTCCTCTTCGACAACCTCCAGTACCCCGGCAGAGCCGAATCCCTTGAGCGCCTTTGCCTGATCGTGTTTGAGACCGTGTTGTGCCAAATGGAGTGCGTACCCCATGACATCTATAACGGTGTCAGACATGGTCAACAGATCCTTCTTCGATGACCCAACCCATTCCAGCGGTTTGACCACGTGCTTGCTCATTCTGGAATTATACCCAAATAGGTATCAATGGCAATGTTGGCTGAGAGTAGGCGCGACTATCTATAAATGGCCTAAGAAACCCGCTTGCCGGTGGTCATGGCACGCGAGAAGCGAGCATTAATCTCTTCGCGCGAGGCGACGCCGATGGTTACGGTGTTTTTCACGGTGCCTTCTGGCATCATCGATCAAGAATCGGTACGACTCGCATGTGGTAACTAATAGCAACAGCAACGAGCGTTGTATGAGTTACAACAGACGGCGAACCGCAAAGCCAGGTCGCGGCAATCAGGCCTTAATGACGTCCGGAATAAACCCGCTTGGCGGCCGCGAGGAAGACATGGATTTCGTCGCTGGATATTTTCGGATAATTCTCGCGCATGACGCGAAAGGCCAGGTGCTCGAGGCTCTGGCCGTTCCAGCTGTTGGCCGGGTCGAAGAAGGGCGCGACGAGTTCATAGGCGCTCTCGAAAATCTCGCGCAACTGCGGCGCCTGGCGCCGGTCTTCTGTGGAATGGTTTGAATCAGGGTTCATCTCAGCGACTCCTTTTCAAGCTCTCCCTTTCGCGCAGCATCCTGCGCTGCACCTTGCCGGTGGTCGTCATGGGCAGGGCATCCATGAATTCGATCAGCTTCGGCGTTTCGTAGGGCGCCAGCGTCTGGCGCACATGCTGGCGCAATTCCGCCTCGAGATCCGCGCCGGCTGTCGATCCCGGCTGGAGGACGATGAAGGCCTTGATTACTGTGCCACGCATTTCGTCATCCACGCCTATGATAGCGGCATTGGCCACGGCCGGGTGCCTGACCAGGCAGTTCTCTATCTCGCTGGGCCCGATGCGGTATCCGGCGCTCTTGAACATGTCGTCGGCGCGGCCCTGATACCAGAGATAGCCGTCCTTGTCCTGCTTGGCCAGGTCGCCGGTCCGGCCCCAGGCGTGGCCTCCCTCGCCGAAATATTTCTCATTCGTGGCCTGCGGATTGTTCCAGTAGCCGAGCATGAATACCGGGTCGGGTTGATCGCCGCAGATCTTCTGGATGCAGACCTCGCCCACCTCGCCCGGAGCCACGTCATGTCCCTCATCGTCCTTCAAGGCCACGCAATGCCCGGGATAGGGCCGGCCCATGGAGCCCGGCTTGGGCGGGTAGACCGCGCTGCAGCCGCCGACGACGAGATTGATTTCAGTCTGGCCGAAGATTTCGTTGATGGTGACGCCAAGTTCCTCGCGCGCCCATTGCAGCACCGTGGCGCCGACCGCCTCGCCACCGCTCATGATGCTGCGCAGCTTCAGGTCGTAGCGGCTGCCCGGTTTCTCCACCGCCTTCATCATCATTTTCAACGCGGTGGGAAAGAGGAAGGTGTTCCTGACGCCGTATTTCTCGATCAGCGTGTAGGCCTTCTCCGCATCGAAACGTCCGTTGTAGCCAAGAATGGGCTGACCGAAATTCCAGGTCGGCAGGAGCGCGTCGAACAGGCCGCCGGTCCAGGCCCAGTCTGCCGGCGACCAGAACATGTCGCCAGGCTGGGGAAAGAATTCGTGCGAGCAGACGAAGCCGGACAGGTTGCCGAGCAGGGTGCGGTGGGCGATCAACGCGCCCTTGGGGTTCCCCGTGGTGCCACTCGTATAGACGATGAGCGCGGGATCCTCTGCCTTGGTGATCACCCGGGTGAACTTCGTCGAGGCGTATTCCAGCAGGCTGCGCCATTGCAGCACGCCACTCGCTGGCACGTCATCGACGCAGATGACGTGCCTGAGTCTGGGCAGCCGCTCGCGCAACTGCGAGAGATTGGCGAGAGAGTTTCTATCGACGATGGCGACCACGGCATCGGCGTCTTCGAGCCGGTAGTGGAGCGCATCGGGGCCGAACAGATGCGACAGTGGCAGCGCGATCACTCCCATCTGGTAGCAGGCGATGTGGCTGATGCCCGTCTCGGGCCGCTGCGGCAGGACGATGGCGACACGCTCGCCCCTGATCGTGCCCAGCGCCGAGAGCACATTGGAAAGCCTGTTGGCTTCGCGCTGCAAGTCCCAGAAGGTCCATGCCGAGGTGAAGCCAGTCTCGTCCTCATAATAGAGTGCGAAGCGCGTCCTGTCCTGTGCCCACTTCCCGCAGCACTCCCAGGCCATGTTGTACTCTTCCGGCACCTGCCAGCGGAAGCTGGCATAAAGCGACTCGTAGTCGCGGGCCTGGTCGTTGATCTGAAAGCTCATGCGGCCTCCAAAGGGCCGCCCCGAGGGGGCAGCGAGCCACCTCCAGGAAGCCGCGCCAGCGGCTGAACACCTGTCACCCCATTCCTTGAGAAGGGGGCCGGGGGGAAGGTTCTCATAGCCTCTCGTCCAGAATTTCTATCCAGTGGCGCACGGCGACGTCGCTTCCCGCTTGCAGATGGGCCAGGCAGCCGATGTTGGCAGTGGCGATGGCAGCAGGCCCTCCCGCCAGGAGCGCCGAGAGCTTGTTGTCGCGCAGCTTTTTTGCGATCCCGGGCTGCAGCACGGAGTAGCTGCCGGCCGAACCGCAGCAAAGATGGCTGTCGGCCACAGGGGTGAGCAGAAAGCCTGCGGCTTCGAGCAACGTCTCTACAGAACCGCGCACTTTCAATCCGTGCTGAAGACTGCAGGGCGAGTGGAAGGCGAGTTTTTCAACGCCCTTCTTCGCCAGCAGGGCGAGAAGCTTGTCCCTCTCGGCGAGGATGACTTCGCTGATATCGAAAGACAGGAGTGCGACCCGCGCCGCCTTGGCGGCATAGTCGGCATCGTCGGCGAGCAGATGCGCATAGTCCCGCACCTGCGTGCCGCAACCCGAGGCGGTGACGACGATGGCCTCGGCGCCCGCCTCCAGCAGCGGACACCAGGCATCGATGTTTCTGCGGGCCGCTGCCTTCGCCGCCTCGATGTCGTCGAGATGAAGAGGCAGGGCGCCGCAGCATCCGGCTTGGGGCGACTCGATGAGCGAGACGCCTAACGCGTCGAGAACGCGGGCCGCCGCGGCATTGATGTTGGGCGCCATCGCGGGCTGGACGCAGCCTGCCAGCGCAATCATCCGGCGCGCGTGGCGGCTGCCGGGACGCACGCCGCTGGCGCGATAGGGCAGCACCATGGCAGCGAGCCGCGTCGGCAACAGCGGGCGCAGCCACTGCCCGAGCCGATAGGCGGGAGAAAAAATCCAGTTCGTACTTAGCAGCGTCTTCAGCGCCGCACGCTTCATCTGTTCCAGGCCGCCGCGCGCCAGGCGCTTGTCTATCACCTCGCGGCCGATGTCCACCAGGCGGGAATATTGCACGCCGGAGGGACAGGTCGTCTCGCAGGAACGGCAGGTCAGGCAGCGGTCGAGATGCAGCCGGGTCTTCTCGGTGACGGCAGCGCCCTCCAGCAGTTCCTTGATGAGATAGATGCGGCCGCGCGGCCCGTCCAGTTCGTCGCCCAACAGCTGATAGGTCGGGCAGGTCGCGGTGCAGAAGCCGCAATGCACGCACTTCCTGAGTATCGCATCGGCCTCGCGGCCGGCGGGGGTGTCGCGGATGAAATCGGCGAGATGGGTCTGCAAGTCAGAGCCCCTGAGCCAGCCTGCCGGGATTGAAAATGCCTGCCGGATCGAAGGCGTTCTTCAGCTTTCTATGGAGAGACATCAGTGTTGGCGGCAGAGCCTGGAAGACGCCGGCGCTTCTCGCCTCCTCGCTTCCCCGGAACAAGGCGGCATGACCGCCGGCAGAAACAGTCTCGGCGGCAAGCTTTGCCTCGCCGGACTTGACCCAGCGCAGGCTGCCGCCCCATTCGATCAGCTGCGATCCTGGCAGGGGCGGGGTCACAGAAGGAAGGGAGAGTCGCCAGAGCGGCCAGAGCGTAGAACCCGTCTTGAAGAAGCCCGTGCGCTGCTCGCGCAACTCCTGCCAGAAGTTGGGTCCATCGGCCACGAGCTCGCCGCCGAGGTGTTCGCGCGCCGCCGCGACTGCGGCACGCGCGCCCGAGAGGCGCAGGGTCAAGAGATCATCCTGCCAAGAGGTGGCCGAGATCGGCAGCGGCTGGCCGGCCCAGCTGTTCATCCATTCCAGCGCATTCACTTGCGGCGTCTCCAGGCGCAGCGTGAGCTCTGCCGCAGGCCGCGGCAACACCTTGAGCGAGACTTCGAGGATCAGACCCAGCGTGCCCAGTGATCCAGCGATGAGGCGCGAGACATCGTAGCCGGCGACGTTTTTCATCACTTGGCCGCCGAAATTGAGCACCTCCCCGCGACCGTCCATGAGCTTCACGCCGAGGACGAAATCGCGCACCGAGCCAGAGGTGGCGCGGCGCGGCCCGGACAGGCCGCTGGCGACTACGCCGCCAACCGTGGCGCCATCGCCGAAGTGCGGCGGCTCGAATGCCAGCATCTGCCCTTGGCCTGCAAGCAGTGTTTCCAGTTCGCGCAAAGGAGTTCCTGCGCGCGCGGTGACGACGAGTTCGGTCGGGTCGTAGCTGACAATGCCTGCGTAAGCTCTCGTGTCCAGAATTTCGCCGGCAAGAGGGCCGCCGTAAAAATCCTTGCTGCCGCCGCCTTTAAGGCGCAGCGGCCTTTTCTGCGCCGCCGCCTGGCGCACGCGTTCCGCGAAGCCTGCGATGACCGCGTTCATGTCTTCGTTCCTGGCGTACCGGTGAGCCGGTATTCCGAACAGCGGCGCGGTGTGGGCACGGCCTTGCCGGGATTGAGCAGCTTGCGGGGATCGAAGGCCGCCTTGACGGCGTGGAACAGAGCGAGTTCCGCGCTCGAAAACTGCACGCACATCTGATTCACCTTCTCGATGCCGACACCGTGCTCGCCGCTGATGGTGCCGCCCATCTCGACGGAGAGCTCGAGGATGCTGGCGCCGAAGGCGGTGGCGCGCTCGGTCTCGCCGGGCACATTGGCATCGAACATGATCAGCGGATGGAGATTGCCATCGCCGGCATGGAAAACATTGGCGCAGCGCAGACCATAGGTTTTCGAAAACTCACTGATGCGCGTGAGCATCTCGGCGACACGGCGGCGAGGGATGGTACCGTCCATGCACAGATAATCCGGCGTGATGCGGCCCACCGCCGGGAAGGCCGCCTTCCTCCCCGCCCAGAAGCGCAGGCGCTCGGCCTCGTTTGCCGAGACGCGGATGTCGGTGGCGCCGGAAGCCTCAAGCAAGGAGCGCATGGCGGCGATTTCCTCGGCCACTTCTTCCGGCGTGCCGTCGGATTCCGCGAGCAGGATCGCCGCCGCCGAGAGATCGTAGCCGGCATGGACGAAATCCTCGACGGCAGCAGTGGCGGCCTTGTCCATCATCTCCAGGCCGGCGGGGATGATGCCGGCGGCAATGATGCTGGCCACGGCGTTGCCGGCGGCAACGACATCCGAGAACGAGGCCATCACCACTTGCGCCAGTTGCGGCCGTGGCGTGAGTTTCACCGTGGCCTCGAGCACGATGCCCAGCATGCCCTCCGAACCTATCATCAGCGCGAGCAGATCATAGCCGGGGGCATCGAGCGCGGTGCCGCCGATCTCGACCACCTCGCCGTCCATCAGGGCGACCTTCAAACGCAAGACGTTATGCACTGTCAGGCCGTACTTCAGGCAATGCACGCCGCCCGAATTCTCGGCGACATTGCCGCCTATGGTGCAGGCGATCTGGCTCGATGGATCGGGGGCGTAATAGAGGCCATGGCGGGCCGCGGCCTCGGAGATGGCCAGATTCCGCACGCCCGGCTGTACCCGCGCGGTCCGTGCCACCGGGTCGATTTCCAGGATGCGCATGAACTTCGCCAGGGACAGCACCAGACCTTCGGCCACCGGCGTCGCGCCGCCCGAAAGACCCGTTCCGGCGCCGCGCGCCACCACGGGCAAATGCATCTCCTGGCAGAGTTTGAGGACGGCGACGACCTGATCCTCGGTCTCGGGCAGAGCGACCATGAGGGGCAGTTGTCTGTAGGCGGTCAGTCCGTCGCACTCGTAGGGACGCGTCTCCTCCTCGGAAACGAGCAGCCCCTGCTCCGGCAGGATGGCCCTCAGGGCAGAGATCGCTGCGGCGATATCGCTGGGCTTGTCCATGCTCCTAGCCCCTGCGCTCGACCAGGATGGCGCGGAAATCATTGACATTGGTGCGGGTCGGTCCGGTGACGACGAGGTCGTTCAAGGCGGCGAAGAATCCGTAGGCGTTGTTGTCGGCAAGCAGCGCGCGCGCATCGAGGCCTTTGCTCCTGGCGCGCGCCAGGGTGTCCGGGGTAACGATGGCACCGGCATTGTCTTCAGAGCCGTCGATGCCGTCGGTGTCGCAGGCGAGGGAATGAATATGAGAGTCACCGCCCAGCGCCAGGGCCAACGCCAACTGGAACTCGGCATTGCGGCCGCCGCGGCCATGACCCTTCACCGTCACCGTGGTCTCGCCGCCGGAGAGCAGGACGCAAGGTGCAGTCAGCGGGATGCCGTGCGCGGCACAAGAACTCGCGATGCCGGCGAGAACGCGCGCCGCCTCCCGCGCCTCGCCCTCGATGGCATCGCCCAGGACGAGAGGCGTGACGCCCGCCGCGCGTGCCACCTCGGCGGCGGCGGCGAGCGCCTGCTGCGCCGAGCCTATCAGCCTGAACTCGCCAGGTGAAACAGCGTGCTTCGGAGACTCGAAGGCGCCGCTCTCCAATCCTTGGCGCACCGCGACAGGCAGCTCTATGGCATAACGATCGAGGATTTCCAAAGCGTTGGCGCACGTGGTCGGATCAAGCAGGGTGGGGCCGGAAGCGATCACCGAGGCATCGTCATTGGGCACATCCGACAGCGCCAGGGTCACTATCCTGGCCGGCGCAGCCGCCGCCGCGAGGCGCCCGCCCTTGATGGCGGAGAGATGCTTCCTGACGCAGTTGATCTCGTGAATGCTGGCGCCGCAGGACAAAAGCTGACGATTGATTCCCTGCTTTTGGGCAAACGTGATGCCAGCAACCGGCGCCGCCAGAAGTGCGGAGCCTCCGCCCGAGAACAACGCCAGGACCAGATCATCTTTTGACAGGCCTTTCACCAGAGCGAGGGCACGCGCGGCTGCCTGCGCACCGGCCGCATCGGGAACCGGATGCGCGGCTTCGATCACTTCAATCTTGCGGCAATCCAGGCCATGACCGTAGCGGGTGACCACGAAACCTTCGAGAGGACCGCTCCAGTGCTGCTCGACCGCCAGGGCCATCGCCGCCGCGGCCTTGCCTGCGCCCACGACGATGGTTCTTCCCCGCGGCGACGCGATGTCTTTCAGATGCGGCGGCAGGCAAAGCCCGGGGTCCACGGCCGCCAGCGCCGCAGAAAAAAGCCGCCGCAGGAATGCGCGCTGCTCCTGGTAGCCCGTCAGCGCCATGGCTTGATCCAGTCGAGACCACTCGATGCCAAGGTCAGCGGCAGGTATTCGCAGCCGACCCAGCCCTCGTAGCCAATCGTATCGAGATGACGGAACAGGAAGGGGAAATTGATTTCCCCCGTGCCCGGCTCGTGGCGGCCTGGGTTGTCGGCCAGTTGGATGTGGCCGATGTTGGCGAGATTCTCTTGCAGGGTTCTCGCCAGGTCGCCCTCCATTACCTGGGCATGGTAGATGTCGTATTGCAGGCGCAGGTTGTCGCTGTCGGCATCCTTGAGCAACGCCAGCGCAGCCTGGGTCGTGGCGACGAAGAAGCCGGGCACGTCGCGCGTATTGACGGCTTCCATGACCAGCTCGATGCCGGCGCGCTTCAAGGCGAAGGCGGCGAAACGCAGGTTCTCTATCAGCGTCTGGCGCGACCGCTCTTTGTTCTCGTCGCTGGGGGAAATGCCGGCCAGGCAGTTCATCCGCGTGCAGCCCATCGCCCCCGCATATTCTATGGCCAGGCCGACGCCGTCCTGAAACTCGCCGATGCGTGCGCTATGGCAGGCGATGCCCCGCTCCCCTGCCGCCCAGTCGCCGGCAGGCAGATTGAACAGCACGACCTCCAGACCTTCTGCCCTTGCCTTCTCTGCCAATTCAAGCTTGTCATAGGCATAGGGGAACTGGAACTCGACCGCGGCAAAGCCGTCGGCGCGAGCCGCGGCAAAGCGGCCGAGGAAGTCGTGCTCGGCATAGAGGAGGGAGAGGTTGGCGGAAAAGCGAGGCATATTTTTCTTGCAGTTGAGCCCTCAGGAATCCTGATCCATCATTATGCGACAAATCACAATGCCAGCGCATCCCCGGCTATCAGCGCCGCAATCTGTTTCTCCGCCGCGGCGCCTTGCTGGCGGTGGAGTTCCAGCAGGCGATAACCGACATCCTGCCAATGGTCGCGGCCCTTCTCCAGCGCCTCGGCGAGGGCGGCACTCTGACCGCCCTCGTGCCAGAGATCATAAGCACGGGTCAGGTCGGGGAAAAGCGCGCGCCTCATGCCGTCGAAATTGGAAAACCAGAAATGGATTGACGGGCTTGCTTCCCGCCGCAAAAGCGTCGGCAGGGTGACCAGGCAGTCGGCGAGATTGTCGCGCACGGCGCGGGCCAGAACCTCGGCGCGCCTGCCGGAAAATCCTGACAGCATCTCCTCCCAACTCTTGCCAAGAATCAGTCCGGCAGCGTGTTCGCCCATTTCATGCAGGATCAGGGTCTCGCTCTCGCCCTCGGTCATACTTTCAATCGCCCGGGCGGAACCGGACTCGTAACCATAGGCATCGAGTACCGCCTTCAGCGCACCGTCGCGCGGCCTAACACCCCAGGCCTCGACCTTCTCCCACAGCCAGCGGGTCAATGACTCCCGACGCAGATAGACGGTGTCGTTAAGCAAGGCAGCCGGCGCCGCAGTAAGGTCTCGCGCGTACTCGCAGCCGCAGACGAGGATGCTCACCCCGCCTCTCTCCTCCTGCCGCAGCAATTCGCCGAGGAAGAAATTCGGCTTGTGGAATCGTCCCATGCCGGCGCCATAGACCAGACCGTGTTGCCGCAACTCGCTGTTGATGGCGGCATTGGCGAAGGGATCCATGAGTTCGTCTTTGAGCGGCAGGGGAGAAAACTCGCTCTCCTCGATATCGTTCCACAGGGCTTCGCGCTGCGCGATCCAGCGTCCCACCTCGGCCCGCGGCGCCGGCTCTGCGGCCGGCAATCCGTGCTCCCAGCGGTAGAACTCGCGCATCTCCAGGAGATAGCTGCAAAGCGTCATGTTGCGCGCATGGCGGGCGTCAGCGATATGACAATTCTGCTGCACCCTGCCGATGAGTTCATCAAGTCGCGGCAGCATGATTCGGGGTTTCAGTAATCGTCCCCGACCATGGGCTCGGGCTTGCGCACCTGCGACAGCAGGTCCTCGGCCTGCAACTCGTTTTCGGCGAATATCATCCTGATCGTGGCGCCGACAGCCAAGGTCTCACGCAATTCCTTGACCGTTTTCGAGGCCTCCTTGAACGAGGCATGCTGGGCCACTTTCTCCAGGTTCTTGAGCGGCGCATGGACCTTGTAAATGAAGTAAGGCATAGCTCCTCCTAGTCTACGTAATGCTTCAGTTCCCGCCTGCGGCCGGGCCGGGTCTTCTGGATGATCACGCCCTTGACCGCGGTCTTAAGCGCGGCGAGATCGGAGATGGCGATTTCAGGATAGGCTGCGTTGAGCGGGTGCAGCCGCCAGCTGTCCCCCTCGGCCAGCAGTTGCCGGAAAATCCATTCATCGTCGTGATAAGCGAGCACATAAGCGCCATCCTTCGCCAGGCCTTCCGGCTCGATGATGACGATATCGCCTTCGGCAAACTCGGGCAGCATGCTCTCGCCCAGAACCATCAGGGCGAAGGACTCGGCGCCGCTGCAGGCGGATTCGGCATGCTCTGCCGCGATGGGGATGATTGCGGCCATCAGAGAACCGTCGAATAAATCCGCGGCGCGGCAAGGCCGGCCGCCGTGAGTTCGGCTGCTGCTGCGGCGACGAAGGCTTGCGGCCCCGAGAGGTAGACGTCATGGCCGGCGAGATCGGCGAGGTCACGGCGCAGGGTCTGTGCCACCTCCCGCCCGCCCGTCGCAGCATCTTGGGCGTCAAGCGCGACATAGTTGAAATCATCGAGAGCCTCGCTCCAGGCGCGGCACTGGTTGGCCAGATAATGTCCGTCGGCGCGGGTCGCCGTCCAGTAGAGCGAAAGCGACTCGGCGGCGGCCACGGCGAGGGCGTGTTCGATCAGGCTGTTTGCCGGCGCGAAGCCCGTGTCGCAGGCGACGAAAACAATGGGGCGGCTGGAACCCCGGCTAAGCGTGAATTCTCCCCAGGGCCCCCACACCGTGACCGCATCACCGGTTTTCAGCGCGCCGGCAAATAGACTGTCGGCGAATGCATCGACGCCCGGAGACTCGGGACGGGCGACATGGAAATAGAGGTTGCGGTCATCGCAGGGGCAACTCGCCACCGCATAGGTGGCGGAGCAGTCCAGACCATCGCCGGCCAGACCCAGGGTGACGCTCTGCCCGGCGAGAAAGCGCAGGCGGTTGCCGCGCGGGGTCTGCACATGCAGCAGCAGCGTATCAGCACTGCCCATCGTGGCAAGCTTCCTGACCTTTGCGACGATGCGCTGCTCGGGAATGTCGGCGGGGCCGGCAGCCTCGAGCGCTTCCAGGACGACATCGCTGACCGCGGTGTGGGCGCAAAGCAGCACATAGCCCTGCAATCGCTCCGCCTCGGACAGGACATAGTCGCAGTGCTGCACGCGGCGCACTTCGCCTGTCACCACCCGCGCCTTGCACAGGCCGCAGTTGCCGTTGCCGCAGCCGTAGTTGAGGCCGAGGCCGGCGCCCAGGCCGGCCTGAAGCAGCGTATCGTGGCCCTGGACCAGGAATTCCCGGCCGCTGGGACGGACCGTCACATGTGCGGACATAATTCTCAGCATATCATCCATGAGCCCTATGGTATCGGCCGGCTCGATTGACCCCAGCACGGCCGCCAAGCCGCTTTCCAGCATTTTCCCGACCTCTGTCAATTCTATGGAAGGGCTTTTCGCGGAAAGTTTCTCGATGCGTTCCATGAGCGAGAGCACCAGACCGTGATAGCCCTGGAGATGGCGGCGCAGGTCTCCCAGTTCCTGGCTTTGCGCGAACAGGCGCTGGGCGAGAACCTCGGAACTGGGCAGCATGTATTCGCGCGCGCGACGGCCGAAAGACTCCTCCTTGATCCTGGCGACGCGCTCGAAAGCCCCGCTGTCCTCGAGATCGAAATCCGGATAGGCAGAAAGGAGATCCGCGGAGTCGACCATGCCGTCGTGAGAAGGCAGTTCTCCCTCGCGTATCCTCTTTTGCAGCGCGCCGCGGCTGACACCGACCAGGTGCGCCGCGCGCGACAGAGTAAGGCGTTGGCCCATGAGTTTAAAAACCAGATTGTGACTGCCGACAGTATTCCATTTAATCGCCGCGCTGATAAGCCCGGCTCATGGCCTCATCGACAACCCTGTATGCTTCAGGGTCATCCCTTTGTTAAGATTCCTGCCTCATGAGCACGAACACCACCTTGCTGCGCCTTTTCCCATTCCTGCGTTGGTGGCCGCAGATGAATCGCGCGAGCTTCAAGGCGGACGTCACGGCCGGCCTGATAGGCGCCATCATCGTGCTGCCGCAGGGCGTCGCCTTCGCCACCCTGGCCGGCATGCCCCCGGAGTACGGACTTTACGCCGCCATGGTGCCGGCTGTCGTGGGGGCGCTCTGGGGCTCCTCCTTCCATCTCGTCTCGGGGCCGACCAACGCCATTTCCCTGGTGGTGTTCGCCACCATGAGCACCATCGCCGAACCGGGCAGCGCAGACTATGTGCGCCTGGTCCTGACCCTGACTTTCATGGTCGGGATGATGCAGTTGGCGATGGGCCTGGCGCGCATGGGCACGCTGGTGAATTTCATTTCGCATACCGTGGTGATCGGCTTCACCGCCGGCGCGGCGATGCTCATCGTGGCCAGCCAGGTGAAGAATTTCTTCGGCATCGATGTTCCTCAGGGAACGATGTTTTTCCGCATCTTCGACACCTTGTTTTCCCATGCCGGGCAGATCAATCCTTATGTCGTCGGCGTCGGCATGGCGACGCTGATCACCGGCGTGATCGTGAGAACGTGGTTGCCGAAAATCCCCTACATGATTGCCGCCATGGCGGCCGGGAGCGCGGCTGCCTACGCGCTGAACCAGTGGCTGGGCGCCGAGGCCACCGGGATCAAGACCCTGGGCGCCCTGCCCGCCGCCTTCCCGCCATTCTCGGCGCCGCAGTTCTCCCTGGCCACCATGCGCGAATTGATCGGCGCCGCCTTCGCCGTCACCGTCCTGGGCCTGACCGAGGCCGTGTCGATCTCCCGCTCCGTTGCCACCCGGTCCGGCCAGCGCATCGACGGCAATCAGGAGTTCATCGGCCAGGGCCTGTCCAATCTTGTCGGCGCCTTTTTCTCCGCCTATCCTTCCTCAGGCTCATTCAACCGCTCGGGCCTCAATTTTGAGGCCGGCGCCAAGACGCCGCTGGCTGCCGTGCTGTCGGCCGGTTTCCTGTTTGCCGTGATTCTGGTGGTGGCGCCGCTCGCCGCCTATCTGCCGATCGCCTCGATGGCGGCAATCCTTTTCCTGGTCGCCTGGGGATTGATAGACTTCCACCATATCGCCGCCATTGCCCGCGCCAGCCGCTCCGAAGCCATCGTGCTGGGCACGACCTTCCTTGCAACCCTGGTGATGCATCTGGAGTTCGCCATTCTGGTGGGCATCGTCATGTCGTTGATGCTTTATCTCAACCGCACCTCGCGCCCGACCATCCGTTCGCTCCTGCCCGATGCCGACGATCCGCAGCGCAAGATGACTGAGCGCCAGCCAGGCCAGGCCGAGTGTCCGCAACTGAAGATCATCCGCATCGAGGGTTCGATCTACTTCGGCGCCGTCAATCACATCGGCGAATATCTGCACGAAATCGCCGAGCGCCGGCCCGGGCAGAAACGGCTGCTGCTCAGGGGCAAGAGGATCAACTTCGTGGATGTCGCCGGCGCCGAACTGCTCGCCCATGAAGCCGAACGGCGGCGCAAGATGGGCGGCGGCCTGTACTTCTTCAGCCTCTCCGAGGCCCCCTTGAAGATGCTGGGCAAGGCCGCGTTCTCCGACCGCCTGGGCGCCATCGTCAACTTCCCCAGCACCACGCAGGCCATCTCGGCCCTGGTGCCCGGACTCGATCCCGACATCTGCGCCACTTGCACGGTGCGCATTTTCCGTGAATGCGCGGACCTTCCCGCTCCGGGAGTCAGTCGAAACGCTTGAGCGACAAGGGTCGCAAGGGGCTGGCGGCTTCATCCTGGCCGCTTGCCGCGGCGGCGGCATGGATCGCACTGAGTGCCCGGTTGGCCGTCGCGTAGAGATTCTGCTCGCCGATACGGCTGGCCAGGCCGGTCGCGCGCAGCACATCCACCACCTGTTTTTTCAGGCCGGAAAAGGCGACGGTGAGGCCATTGTCGCGCAGCCGCTCTACCAGGTGGCCGATGACCTCCTCGCCGGAAGCATCGAGTTCGTTGATGCCCTCGCCAACCACCAGGAGGAAGTTCGCCTTGGGATTGGCGGCCACCGCTTCGAGGATGGCATCCTCGAAATAGGACACGTTGGCGAAATAGAGGCGGCCGTCGAAGCGCACCGCGGTGACGATGTCGGAGGCGGGCAGGTGATGAATTTTCGCATCGCGCAGTGTGCCATCGGGGTGCCGTCCGAGCACGGCCACGCGCGGCGTCATGGTGCGCGCAAGATAGAGCACGATGGCCAGGCTCGCCCCGACCAGTATGCCGGTGTCGAGATGCGGCGCCACGGCCAGGGTCACGACGAAGGTGACGATGGCGGCGATGCCGTCGTGACGGCTTGCCTGCCAGGCGTGTTTGATGGCGGCGAAGTTGATCAGGCCGATGACCGCCATGATGATGACCGCCGCCAGCACGGTTTGCGGCAGATGATAAAGGAGGGGCGTCAGCCAGAGCAGCGTGAGCAGGACGATGAGGCCGGTAAACAGCGAAGACATGCCGGTCACCGCGCCGGCATTCAAGTTGACCGCAGAGCGGGAAAAGGAGCCTGAGACCGGATAGGACTGGCTCACGGCGCCGATCAGATTGGCCAGGCCCTGACCCACCAGTTCCTGGTTGGGATCGATTCTCTGCCGGGTCTTGGCGGCCATCGCCTTGGCGATCGAGATCGCCTCCATGAAACCGACCAGCGCGATCACCAAGGCCGCCGAGAACAGGCTGGCCAGCATCTCCAGCGACCAGTTCGGCATGCCGACAGCCGGCAGACCTTCAGGAACCCTACCCACCACCTCGCCGCCGCCGCTCAACCTGAGTTCGCCCGAGCCCGCACGGATGATGTGCCAGCGCTGGCCGTCGCTCTTCTCGCCCGGTGCGACCCTGCCCGCGGCATAGAGGCCGACTGTCTTGCCATTGCCGTCCTGGACGCGTTCAAAGACGAAGCTGCGCAGGGCGCGATTGCGCCGGCGGTTTTCGGCCTCCCTGTCCTTCAACTGCAGCCTGAGCAGCTGCAGTTCATAATTGAGGGTCACGGCCTCGTGGGAAAGCTCGCCTCTATCCCTCTGCAACTTATTCAATTCCCCGGCCTTGTCGCCGATCTGCTGGTTGATTTCCTTGATGCGCTCCTCGATGCGCACGAACTCAGTCAGCATCGCAGCGGCCTCTGCTTCCTTGATGGTACTGATGTCGGCCGTCGCCGTGCGCTCGAAACCGATCTGCCAGGAGACGAGGGAGGTCAGGGCAACGGCGATCAGGACACCGGGCAGCTTGGGCGCCATCCTGCGCACCAGCCACATCACCGTCATTGCCGCCAGACCCATCCACAGCGTCGGCCAATGGGTGTCACCCAACTGCTGGACGACGCCCCAGATATCCTGAAGAAAATACTCCGAGCGGCCGATAGGAACGCCGATCAGCTTGTTGATCTGAGACAGACCGATGATGATCGCGGCGGCGTTGGTGAAGCCGACGATCACCGGATGCGAGAGGAAATTGACGATGACGCCGAGTTTGAATAAGCCCAGGGTTAACTGCACCACACCGACCATCAGCGTCAGGCCGATCGCCAGCGCCACATAGGCTTCCGATCCCGGTGCGGCCAGCGGCGCCAGACTCGAGGCCGTGAGCAGGGAAACCACGGCCACCGGCCCGGTACCGAGTTGGTTCGACGAGCCCCATAGGGCGCCGACCATCACCGGCAGAAAGGCGGCGTAGAGACCGAAATACACCGGCATCCCCGCCAACTGCGCATAGGCCATGGACTGCGGCACGAGCACCAGTGCCACGGTCAGGCCGGCCAGGAAGTCGGCGCGCAGGGCCGTGGCGGAATAAGGCAGCCAGCGCAGGAAAGGCAGGAGGCGGAGCAGGAGCGGAGGGACGTTCATGTGATGTTGCGGCTGCATGGGCAACGTTGAACCGAGATCCTATTCCTTTCCAGCAAAACGCGGGCTATCTTATCCCGGAATCAAGTCGGTGAATTGCTATCGGCGGCGGCGGCTATAATGGCCGCCATGGGACACCGCCTCACGAAAATCTACACCCGCACTGGCGACGAGGGCACGACAGGCCTGGGCGACGGCTCGCGCACCGGCAAGGACAGCCTGCGTGTTGCCGCCCTGGGCGACATTGACGAAACCAATTCGGTGATCGGCCTGCTGCTTTGCGAAGAACTGCCGGCGGACATCAATGAGCTCCTCACCGGCGTCCAGCATGACCTGTTCGATCTCGGCGGCGAGTTGTCCATTCCCGGCGCCAAGCTCTTGGCCGAAGGCTCGCCCGTGCGGCTGGAAGCGGCGATAGACCACTACAACGCGCCGCTTTCGCCTCTCAAGGAATTCATCCTGCCCGGCGGCAGTCGGCCGGCGGCGCTGGCCCACCTGGCCCGCACCGTCTGTCGCCGCGCCGAGCGCGCTCTGGTCGCCGTCGGTGAGAGCGAGGAAATTTCCGTGACTGGCAGACAGTACGTCAATCGCCTCTCCGACCTCCTGTTCGTGCTCGCCCGCCATCTCAACCTTGTCGCCGGGCACGGTGACGTGCTCTGGAAGAAAGGGCTGTAGGTCGGCCTGAAGGCCGACAACGCCGGCTGCGTCGAAAGCCCGACCTACAAACCCAGTTCTGACGCGAAGGGCAGGTGCGGGTACTGGAAGGCGATAGGACCATCCGGTTTGGCATCGACGAACTGGCGCACGAAAGCATCCTTGGAAACGAGAATGTCGGCGGTCGGGCCTTCCGCTGCGATCACGCCATTGTTGATGAAATAGACGTAGTCGACGACCTTGAGGGATTCGGAGACGTCGTAGGTCACGACCACGGAGCTGACGCCGAGGGCATCGTTCAAGCGCCGGATCAGGTTGGCGATGACGTTGAGGGAAATCGGATCGAGGCCGGCGAAGGGCTCGTCGTACATGATCAGCATGGGGTCGATGGCGATGGCGCGGGCCAATGCCACGCGGCGCGCCATGCCGCCCGAGAGTTCGCCGGTCATCAGGCCATGGGCGCCGCGCAATCCGACCGCGTGGAGCTTCATCAAGACCAGGTCGCGGATCATTTCCTCTGGCAGGTCGGTGTTCTCGCGCATCGGGAAAGCCAGGTTGTCATAGACCGACATGTCGGAAAACAGGCCCCCGACCTGGAACATCATGCCCATTTTTTTTCGCAGCTGGTAGAGCTTCCTGTCGTCCAACTCATGGACCACCTGCCCGTCAACCTTGACCTGCCCGCGCGAGGGCTTCAACTGGCCGCCTATCAGGTCGAGCAGGGTGGACTTGCCGCAACCGCTGGTCCCCAGGATGGCCACGATGCTGCCGCGCGGAACCTTGAGGTTGATGCCCTTCAAGATCTCGCGTTTGCCGTAGGCAAAATAGAGATCGCTGATATCGATTACCGGTGCTGTCTTCATCTGTCTTGAGAAAGCTAAATGTCCGCGTTATTTTACCCTTGCCCCGATCGGGCAGGGAGGAAGACGGCAGCCATGTCGATTCGGCATAACTGGTAGTATTGCACAGCCATTTTCATTGCACAGCCTGTGTTGCACAATGGCCGCGTTTATTGCTTGGGAGAATCACGATGTTTACCCGGATGTTGATGCTCGCCTGCCTGATGGCCATAAGTTGTTGCGGCCAGGTGCTGGCGCAGGAATATCCTGCACGAACGATCAAGATCATCGTGGGTTTCGGGCCCGGCGGCGTCGCCGACCTGACCGCGCGCATCGTCGCGCAGAAGATGTCGGAAAACCTGGGCAAGGGCGTCATCATCGAAAACCTGCCCAGCGCCGGCGGCATCATCGCCGCGTCGACCGCTGCCAAGGCGCCGGCGGATGGCTACACACTGTATATCGTCAGCAACCAGAATGCCGTGAGCCCGGCGCTGATGAAATCGCTGCCCTACGATCCGGTCGGCGATTTTTCCATGGTTTCGACCCTGGGCTTCTTCGATCTGGCGATGGTCACCGACAACGCCTCGCCGCTGAAGAACGTGAATGACGTGCTCGCGGCGGCCAGGAAGGATGCGGCCCATTTCAACATCGGCACGATAGGCATAGGCAGCACACAGCATCTCTCGGCTGAACTGTTCAAGGCGCTGGCTAATCTGGATGTGCCGACCGTGCCCTTCAAGGGAACGGGCGACGTCGTCTCGGCGCTGAAGTCCGGCACCGTGCAGATCGGCTTCGAGACCCTACCGCCGGTGATGGGGCAGATCAAGGCCGGCAGCCTGCGCGCGCTCGCCGTGACCTCCGAGAAGCGGCTTGCGTCCCTGCCGCAGGTGCCCACCCTTGCCGAGGCTGGCGTCGCCGGCTACCGGGCATCCTCGTGGAACGGTCTGGCGGCGCCGGCGAAAACGCCGCGGGAAATCATTGCCCGCCTGAACCAGGAAGTGGCCAAGGCGCTCGCTTCGCCGGACACCCGGAAGCGCCTCGAGGACATCGGCATCGAGGCGAGGGGAAGTTCGCCTGAGGCCTTCAAGACGCTGTTGGAGAGCGAAATCGTCAAGTGGCGCGGCGTCGTCGAGCGCGCCAGGATCGAGAAACAATAAGCGCCTGCTCCAGCACGAGGTTGATAAAATTTTTTGCAATACGGGAGAGTGCGAAATGAAGAATTTCCTGAAATCTGTCTGGTCAATTATCGCCGTTTGCCTGTGCGCTTGCGCAGGGTTGGCAGCAGGATCCGCGTGGGCTGACACCTTCCCGAGCAAGGCGGTCAAAATCGTGGTGCCGTTTCCCCCGGGCGGCGGTGTCGACCTGGTCGCACGGGTCATCGGCCAGCAGTTGTCTGTCCAGATGGGGCAGCCGGTGGTCATCGAAAACAAGCCCGGCGCAGGTGCGAACATCGGTGCCGACTTTGTCGCGAAGGCCGATCCCGACGGTTATACGATACTGTGTGCGGCCAACGGCCTGGCCGCCAATGTGACGCTGTTCCCGAATACGCCATTCAATGCGCTGCGCGACTTTGCACCGATCGCGAAAGTCGGTTCCGCCCCCTTGATGGTGATTGTCTCCAAGGATTCCCCGGCAAAGACGCTGAAGGATCTCATCGCCATGGCCAGCAAGGAGCCAGGCAAACTCGCCTACGGTTCCGCCGGCAACGGCAGTTCCCAGCATCTGGGAGGCGAAATGTTCAAGACCGCCGCCAAGATCGACGTGCTGCACGTGCCTTACAAGGGCGGACACCCGGCGATGAATGAACTTCTCGGCGGGCGCATTTCCTACATGGTGCAAAATCCGCTTGAAGCGATTTCCCTGGTCAAGGGAAACCAGCTACGCGCGCTGGCGGTGGCGGGCAACAAGCGCATGGCGCTTCTGCCAGACGTCCCCACGGCCGCCGAGGCGGGCCTGCCAGGATACGAGGCCCCCGTGTGGTGGGGCTTCGTCGCACCGGTGAAGACGCCGAAGGAAGTGGTCGCCAGGCTCAATGCAGAGATCGTCAAGGCGCTGGCGGCTCCCAAGGTCAAGGAACAATTCACACAGATGGGCGTCGTCATCGAAGCTGGCACACCCGAACAGTTCGGGAAATTCCTGCACACCGAAGTCGAAACATTGGCGAATGTCATCAAGACCGCCGGTATCCGCGCAGACTAGTGGCCGTAGTTGTCGGAACGACAACCCAGGCCATTTATGCCCCAGAGGGTACTTGTGCCGCGAAGCAAAGGTGCTAGTGGCCGTAGTTGTGGCCCTTGTAGGTCGGGCTTCAGCCCGACATCCAAAGGAGAGAATCCATGTTTCGTGTCATCGTCGCAACGGCCTTAGTCCTGTTTGCCACCGACAACGTTCTGGCGCAGGCCGGCAAGGTCGAACTGCTATGGCTGGGCCAGTCTGCGTTCAGGATCACGACGCCCGGCGGCAAGGTCATCGTCACCGATCCCTGGCTGCTGAAGAATCCCATGACGCCTGCGAAGTACAAGAATCTGGAGGCGCTGGGCAAGGTGGATCTGCTGCTGGTGAGCCACGGCCACTGGGACCACATCGACGACGCGCCGGCACTGGCAAAGCTGAACGACATCCCGATGTATGCCCCCGGCGACCTGAACATGACGCTGACCACGCTCGCTGTTCTGCCGCCGAAACAGCTTCCGCGCTCGAACAAGAGCGGGCGGGTAACGCCTATCCCGGGCATCAAAGTCACCGGGACGCATGCCGAGCATTCCTCTGTGTTCGTCTGGAACAACCCGACGACCGGCAAGGACGAGACGCATCCCGGGGGCGAGCCGCAAGGATTCATCATCGAACTTGAGAACGGCTTCAGGATCTGGCATATGGGCGACACGGGGGTGTTCGGCGACATGAAGCTGATCAGCGAATACTACAAGCCCGACCTCGTCCTGATTCCGATCGGCGGGAATTTCACCATGGACCCGGCCGATGCGGCCTACGCCCTGCGCGAGTTGATCAAACCGAAGAACGTGATCCCAATCCACTACCGCAACGCCGGCGCTCCGCAGGAACTGATCAAGGCCTTGGGAGACGCGCCGATAAAAGTGTTTGCTCTGACGCCCGGAGATAAAGTCGAGTTCTGAGGCAGTCGCAGCCGCTTCTCAATCGACGGCATCGACCTGCTTCGCCGGCACTGCGTCGGCGAATGCAGGCAGCTGCAGGCAGCGCTCGAAGATGGCCATCACCTTGGGCACCTTCGTCAGATCGCAGTCGAAGCGCTGGGCATTGAATATCTGTGGCACCAGTACGACGTCGGCCAGCGTCGGCATGTCGCCGTGGCAGAATCTGCCCGTGCGCGAATCCAGCATCGCCTCGACCGCGGCGAGACCGGTTTCGACCCAGTGGCGATACCAGGCATTCTTCTCTTCGGCGGAAACTTCCAGCGTCTTGGAGAGGTAGCCCAGCACACGCAGATTGTTGAGAGGATGGATCTCGCAGGCAATCGCCAGACTGATCGCCCGGACGCGGGCGCGCTCCAGGGCTGTCTTCGGCAATAGCGGCGGCGCGGGATGGATCTCTTCGAGGTACTCGATGATGGCCAGGGACTGTGTCAGTACCTGGCCATCATCGACCAGCACCGGCACCAGCGAGGCGGGATTGATCGCCTTGAAGTCGGCGGTAAACTGCTGGCCGCCGCCCTTGGTGAGCGGCACCGGGATGTACTCGAAGGGCAGGCCTTTGAAGTTGAGCGCGATGCGCACGCGAAACGAGGCCGAGCTGCGAAAGAAACTGTAAAGTTGCATCATCGCGCTCAGACCAGTTCGATGGCGAGTTCGCCCAGACCGTCTACGCCGCCAACCAGGACATCGCCCTTGTTGACCCGGCCCACGCCTGCGGGGGTTCCGGAGAAAATCAGATCGCCCGGTTCCAGGGAGAAATATTCCGAGAGATTGCTGATGACTTCCGGAATCGTCCAGATGAGTTCGGTGAGCTTGCCTTGCTGCTTCATCTGCTCATTCACCTTGAGCCAGATCGCACCCTGACTCATGATGCCGGTCTCGGCCACAGGATGAATCGGACCCATCGGCGCCGACTGATCGAAGGCCTTGCCCAGTTCCCACGGTCGGCCGATTTCGCGCAGCGCCAGTTGCAGGTCGCGGCGCGTCATGTCCAACCCCAGCGCATAGCCGAAGATATGCTCATTGGCCTGCCCGACGGGAATGTTCCTGCCCGGCTTTCCTATGGCCACCACCAGTTCCATCTCGTATTGATAGTTTTCCGTCTTGGGCGGGAAGGCGATTTTGCCGACCGCGTTTGCCGGCACGGCAACGACCGCATCAGCCGGCTTGCAAAAGAAGAACGGCGGCTCGCGGCCGGTAAATCCCATCTCCTTGGCATGCTCGGCATAATTGCGGCCGACGCAATAGACGCGACGCACGGGAAACAGGTCTTTTGAACCGACGACCGGCACTGCTGACTGGGCCAGGGGAAAAACGTAGCTCATGGTTTCACTCAATAGTTAAAGGGTTCGGGGATATCAGGATGATGCTCTGGAGAATGGATGTGCACCTTGCATATTTTCCCATATAAAGCTTAGTATGCGCATTGTTTTGCGGCAAAACAATTGAAAGTCCAAGATATGGCAAAGACTGCAGCAGTGGTGAAAAAGAAACCCGCCGAGATCGATCTGGCCCTTCTGCCGGGACTCATTGGCTATCAGTTGCGGCTGACCCAACTGGCAATTTTCAACGACTTCGGCACGTCGCTGCATGACCAGGAAATCTCACCGGGACGCTTCGGCGTACTGGTGCTGATCGGCTCCAATCCCGGTTTGACGCAGAGCCGTCTGGCAGAGGCCACGCAGCTCGATCGCTCGACCATGGTGGCAGTGATAGACCAGTTGGAGGCGCGTAATCTGGTCGAGCGCCGCGCCGCACCCAACGACAGGCGCTCCAACGCGCTCTGGCTGACCGATTCGGGCAGGAAGGTCTTGCTGGCGATGAAGCGTCGGGTGATGGCTCATGAAAAGCGCATCACCGCGGCATTGGGCAGCGACGATGCGGCGCGTTTGATAGACATGCTGGCGAAGATCCGCAAGCATCTGCAGCCGAGCGAGGCAAGCGGGCACTAGTGGTCAGTCATGCTGCTGTTGGTCTGTAGGTCGGGCTTCAGCCCGACCTACAGTTGCCTCCACCAATTCTTCGATGACTACTTACTAGTTTGCCTCAACCTGAGGGTTGCCAATATCCCGCCGCAACATCGAGACCCGCGCGCAGATGTCCGCGAACCGGCAAAGCCTGGCGAATCGTTTTAACTTGTGAGCGGGCGCCGGCTCAGACCGGATTGTCGATGTCGATGTACTCGCACTGGAGACCGAAGCGTTTCTGCAGATGGGCGGCCACTGCCTGCACGCCATAGCGCTCCGTGGCATGGTGGCCCGCGGCGATGAAAGGGATGCCCGACTCGCGCGCCAGATGCACCGTCTGTTCCGAGATTTCTCCCGAGACGTAGCAATCAGCACCGCTGGCGATGGCCTGCTCGAAATAGTCCTGGGCGCCGCCGGAGCACCAGGCGATGCGCGTCAGCGGCCTGTCCGCATCGCCCACCAGGAGCGGCTTGCGCCCTAGTTTCTGCTCGATCGCCGCGGCCAGATCCTGCGCCGTCCTGAAGTCACCGCGGCCGAGAAAGCCTATGTCCTGCCCGGCGAAGCGGCCATCGCAGGTGATGCCCAGACGAGCCGCCAACTGGGCGTTGTTGCCCAGTTCGGCGTGGGCGTCGAGCGGCAGGTGGTAGGCGAACAGGCTGATGTCGTGAGCGAGCAAGGTCGCCAAGCGCCGCTTGCGGAATCCGGTGATGCGGCCATCCTCGGACTTCCAGAACCAGCCGTGATGCACCAGTATGGCATCGGCATCATGGAGAACCGCGGCTTCGAGCAAGGCCTGGCTGGCCGTCACGCCGCAGACAACGCGGCGAAGCTCGGAGCGGCCTTCCACTTGCAGCCCATTTGGGCAATAATCGCTGTAGTGGGATGAATTCAGCAATTGATCGAGATAGTCTCGCAGTTCATCGCGCTGCATGGGTATCCCCGCAACAAGAAAGACCAAATTATGCGCCGTCTCTGGCTGATTTTCGCTCAGACCGTCACCTTCTGCGTGGCGGTGCTGTTTGTCATCCAAACCCTGAAGCCCGAATGGCTGGGACGCGGACCCGCCAGGACTGTCGTTGCCGTGCAGGAGGCGGCGCCCGATGCCGGGACCGAACGCAAGGTGGTTTCCTACAGCAATGCCGCACAGAAGGCACTGCCCTCGGTGGTCCATATTTTTACCAGCCAGGAGGTCAAGGCGCCGCTTTCCCCCTTGCTCAACGATCCCTTCTTCCGTCATTTTTTCGGCGACCGATTCGAGGCGCAACCGCAGCGCCGCTCAGGCCTGGGCAGCGGAGTCATTGTCAGCGGCGATGGCTACATCCTGACCAACAACCACGTGGTCGAGGCCGCCGACGAGATCGAGGTGGCCCTGCATGACGGCCGCAAGCTCAAGGCGAAGGTGGTCGGCTCGGACCCGGATTCGGATCTCGCCGTGGTCAGGATTAATGCCGGCGGCAAGCTTCCCGCCATCACTTTTGCCACTCCCGAATCGATTCGTGTCGGCGACGTGGTGCTGGCCATCGGCAATCCCTTCGGCGTCGGCCAGACGGTCACTTCAGGCATCGTCAGCGCACTGGGCCGCTCTCACCTTGGCATCAACACCTTCGAGAATTTCATCCAGACCGATGCCGCCATCAATCCAGGCAACTCAGGCGGCGCACTGGTCGACTCGAATGGCAATATGGTCGGCATCAACACGGCGATCTTTTCGCAAAGCGGCGGCTCGATGGGCATCGGTTTCGCCATCCCGATCTCCCTGGCAAAGAGCATCATGGAGCAGATCATCAAGAGCGGCGCCGTGACGCGCGGCTGGATAGGCGTGGAAATGCAGGAGATCACGCCGGAACTGGCAGAGTCATTCGGGCTTCCCAACACGAAAGGAGCGCTGATCGCCGGCGTCATGCGCGGCGGCCCGGCCGATCGCGCCGGCATCCGTCCTGGCGACATCCTGCTGATGATTGCCGGCAAACCCGTGAGCAATTCCCAGGGCATGCTGGAACTGATCGCCGGGCTGACACCCGGATCAGAGTCGCAGTTGAAGATACGCCGCGACAGCAAGGAACTCGATCTCCCGGTCGCTATCGCCAAGCGGCCCAAGCCGCGCCAGTAGGTCGGGCTGCACCCGTGCGGGTCACCTATCCTGGTGATCGAGATGTCTCCAGCGAAAGCCCTACCTACGGTTCGACGGCGCTGCCAGCGACCTCTTCGGGCTTGATGATGAAGCGGGCAATGATGATGCCCAGTTCATAGAGCAGCCACAGAGGCAGTGCCAGCATGAACTGGGAGAGTATGTCGGGCGGGGTGAAGATCGCACCGACCACGAAGGCGCCGACGATCACATAGGGACGAATCTCCTTCAGCTTGGCGATGCTGACCAGCCCCGTCCTGACCAGGACGATGACGATCACCGGCACCTCGAAGGTGATGCCAAAGGCGAGAAAGGTGGACAAGACGAAGGACAGATACTTGTCGATATCGGTCATCACCATCACGCCCTCGGGCGCAAACTTGTTCACGAAGGCGAACACCGTCGGAAAGACGATGAAATAGGCGAAGGACATGCCGATGAAGAACAGGATGAAACTGGAAATGATGAGGGGCGGCACCAGTTTTTTTTCGTGGGCATAGAGGCCGGGCGCGACGAAGGCCCACACCTGGTAGAGCACATAGGGCAGCGCGATCAGGAAGGAGAGCATCATCGTCACCTTCATGGGCACGAAGAAGGCACCGGCGACATCGGTGGCTATCATGTGGCCGCCCACGGGCAGGGAGGCCAGCATGGGTTTGGCCAGCAGCGAATAGATTTCCCGCGCCCAGGCCGCCAGGCACAGGAAAATGACCATCACGGAAACGATGGAGCGAATCAGCCTGTCGCGCAGTTCGACCAGATGGGAGATGAATGATTCCTGGAGTTCTGCCATGTTTGCTCAGACCCTTGGCTTGAGTTGGTCTGCGCCATGGTCCAGGCCCAGTTCAAGCTGATTGACTACTTGCGGCTCCTCGACCAAAGGCAACTCTGCGGCCGCAGGTGACTCAGGCGGCTCAGGTGACTCGGCCGGCTGGTTTTCCGCTGCTTGCAGCGGGGTCTCAAGCTCAGGCGGGGGCGCGAGCGACTGGCTGATGGATTCCTCGACGGCGCTCATTTCACTGGTGACAGAAGACTCCATTGAGCGCACCTGCTCCGTCATCTGCTCCTGCATCTTCTTCAGTTCATCGAGCTGCATTTCGCGGTTGATGTCGGCCTTGACGTCATTGACATAGCGTTGCAGGCGACCCAGGAGAAGGCCTGCGGTGCGCGCAACCTTGGGCAGCCGCTCGGGGCCGATGACCACCAGCGCAACCACGCCGATGACCATGAGTTCGGAAAAACCGACGTCAAACATTGAAGGCGATCAGGAGTGAATGGGATAAAGGTCGGGGACGGCTGTGCACCCCCGCAGCGAGCTAGCTCTTGACCTTCTCCTTGATCTCGCCTTCCAGTGTGTGGCCGCCCGCCTGCTGCTGCTGCGGCTCTGCAGTCTTTTCGGCGGTGCTCTCTTTCATGCCGTCCTTGAAGCCCTTCACCGCGCCGCCCAGATCCTGGCCGATGTTGCGGATTTTCTTGGTGCCGAACACCAGCATGACGATCACCAGCACGATCAGCCAGTGCCAAATGCTCAAACTTCCCATGACTATCTCCTTATTTGCGAATCATCGTACCCAGCGGATGTGGGCCGCCGAGGATGTGAACGTGCAAATGATACACCTCTTGCCGGCCGACGCGACCGGTGTTGATGATGCTGCGGAAGCCATCGGTGAGTCCCTGCTCCCGAGCCAGGCGACCCGCCATGGAAAGCATCTTGCCGAGCGCAGCCTGATGGGACGGATCGACCTCGTCGAGGGATGGGATATGGGTCTTGGGGATGATGAGAAAATGCACCGGCGTGACCGGGTGGATGTCATGGAAGGCGAAAATATCCTCGTCCTCATAGACCTTGCGACAGGGAATCTCGCCGCGCACGATTTTGCAGAAAAGGCAGTCTTCCATCTCAGCCTCCTTCAGAACGGCTTTTCTTCTCGTCTATTCCGGAAATGCCCTCGCGCCGGCGAAACTCGCCCATCACGTCATCGACGCCCAGGCCGAAATGGGCCAGCAGAACCATGCTGTGAAACCACAGGTCGGTCACTTCGCGCACCAGATGCAGGCGGTCGCCATCCTTTGCCGCCATGATGGTCTCTGCGGCCTCCTCGGCCACCTTCTTGCAAATGCTGTCCGTCCCCTTGGCATAGAGGCTGGCCACGTAGGAGGAATCCGGCGCGGCATTCTTGCGCTCGTCCAGCGTCGCCTGGACGCGGCGTATCACTTCGAGATCGATCATTGCGGTTCCTGGAATGGAGTCTGGGCGTATTTTACGCTGCTTAAGCCGACGAAACAGAACGTCTTCCTGCTCAGGTTGTCCGGCGCGAAACAAGGCTATACGAACGGCATATTATGGGGCACAATAACCCCATCATTTATCCAATTTGGCTATGCTCAATCGCCTCCGCCAAGACAGTCTCAAGATCCGGCTCCTGCTCCTGGCCGCCGTGCTCATTATTCTGGGCATCATGGGGTTGGCATTGCGGGTGTCCGCGGTCTTGCAAGGCGAACTCGAGGAATTGCTCTCCGGGCAACTTTCGGCAACGGTCGGCTATGTCGCAGCCGACGTCGAACATGAGATCGGGTTTCACATCAAGGCGCTCAATGATATCGCCGCAGCAATCACCCCGGAGTTGATTGCCGACCCGGCCAGGGTCCAGCGCTATCTGACGCAAGGCAAGGTTTCGAGGCTTCTCTTTTCGCCAGGGCTCAGCGTCGCAAACAAGGAGGGGAGGGTTGTTGCCGATGAACCTTCGCAAGATGGCCGACTGGGGAGTTCCATCAAGGATCAGAGGTTTTTTCATGAAATCATGGCCGGAAATAAACTGTATCTCGGCATCTCCGCGCCGGGGAGTTTCTCGAAGCAGCCCATTGTCGCGATCGCTGTACCGATATTCGATGCCTTGGGAGCCCCTGCGGGAATACTCGTCAGCACTGTCCTGCCTTCGGATTCGGCGCTGTTCGGCCAGATGCAACAGACAAGGCTGGGCAGGACGGGCTTCTCCTTGGTGATTTCGCCAAAAGACTCCCTGATCATTTCGGCAACCGACAAAAGCCGGGTCTTTTCGCCGCTGCCGGCCAGAGGGGTAAATCCCCTGATGGACCGACGCCTGGCCGAGGGCTTCGAGGGAGCCGCGAGGACCATCGACTCCTCCGGCACCCAAGTATTGACCGTCAGCCGAAATTTGAAGGACACGGGCTGGATGGTCGTCGCAGGGATCTCCACCGCGGAAGCTTTCGCCCCGATAGTCAAGCTCAAGCAAGAAATATTTCTGGCGGCGCTGCTGCTGTCGCTGACGGTCGTGGTCATCCTGGGACTCGTCCTGAGGAAGCAACTGAGGCCTCTCGATGAGGCGGCAATAGCCATGGAGCGCATGGGTACCGGCGAACAGGATCTCTCCCCGCTGCCTATCGGAAGGGATGACGAAATTGGGCGGCTGATTAAAAGTTTCAACGCTCTGGTGGCGCAGTGCAACCGGCTTCATGAGGCTTCGCGCGAGGAACTTGACGAACGCAAGCGCAAGGAAGATGAAGTCCGAGGCCTCAACAACACCCTGGAAGAGCGCGTCGAACTGCGCGCCAAGGAACTGCTAGAGATCAATCACAGACTGCTCGATGAGATCCGCTACCGCCAGTTTGCCGAAACAACGGTATCCGACTTTGCCATCCGCCTGCAAATCATGAGCCGACGCCTCGCCAATACCCACGAATCGGAAAGCAGAAGGCTTGCCAGGGAACTTCATGACAGAGTTTCCTCCAGCCTGACGGCCGTCGGCCTCAATCTTGAACTCATGGAAAAACAGCTGCCTCGGGATACGGCCGCCAAGATCAGCGAACGATTGTCCGATACCGCCGATCTGGTCAGGGAAACCCTGTTCGTCTGCCGCGACATCAGTTCCGACCTGCATCCGGCCATCCTCGACTACGAGGGCGTTTTTGGCGCCCTGGAAGATTATGTGCTCAAATTCCGGGCGCGCACCGGCCTCGACGTCGTGGTATCGGGGAACGGGCGGGAGACACCTCTTTCCCCCGACAAGGAAATCGCTCTCTTCCGCATTGCCCAGGAAGCGCTGACAAACTGCGCCAAGCATGCCGATGCCCATACTGTCACGATTGCCTTGAACGGCGATGCTGAACGTATGGAACTGGTCATCGCCGATGATGGCTCCGGCTTAGACCTGCGACAACTTGGCCGCCGGGAAAAGGGTTCCGGTCTCGGAATGCTCTCCATGCGCGAGCGGGCCGATGCCGTGGGCGGAAAATTCCGCATGGAGTCCGCGCCCGGGTCGGGCATGCGTATCATCGTCGAGGTCTAGGAATACGCCCCGCTGATATTTAGGTCGGGCTTCAGCCCGACCTACACTAGGTCTTGTAGATCTCGCTGGGGTCCTTCAGCACCGGCTCGACTTCCTGCCAGGCCTCATCGCCAAAGCGCTGGAAGAAGCAGCTGCGCCGTCCGGTATGGCAACTGATGCCGCCGGTCTGCTCTATCCTGATGAGGATGACGTCGTTATCGCAGTCCATGCGCATTTCCAGCACTTTCTGCGTGTGGCCCGACTCCTCGCCCTTGTGCCAGAGCTTGCGCCGGGAACGCGACCAATAGACCGCCTCGCCGCTTTGGGCAGTGCGTTCCAGCGCCTCCCTGTTCATCCAGGCAAACATCAGCACTTCGCCGCTTTTCGCATCCTGCGCGATCACCGGCACGAGGCCCTGCTCGTCCCATTTCACTTCGTTCAACCAATGTGTACTCAAGATTCACCTCTCGTTTGAAGCGCGCTACCCAATCGGCTATAGCCTCACCTCGATGCCTTTGGACCGCATGAATTCCTTGGCCTGGCGCACCGTAAACTCCCCGTAGTGGAAGATGCTGGCGGCCAGCACCGCGTCTGCCCGACCCGCCAGCACGCCGTCGGCCAGGTGCTGCAGATTGCCCACACCGCCGCTGGCGATGACCGGGATGTCCACCGCTTCGGACACCGCGCGCGTGAGTTCCAGATCAAAACCGTTCTTGGTGCCGTCCCTGTCCATGCTGGTGAGCAAAATCTCTCCGGCGCCAAGCCGCTGCACCTGGCGGGCCCAGACAACGGCATCCATGCCGGTGGCGCGGCGGCCGCCGTGGGTAAAGACCTGCCACTGACCGGGGGCCGTCTGCTTGGCATCGATGGCAACAACGATGCATTGGCTTCCCACCTTGCCCGAGGCATCGGCCACGAGTTGCGGATTCTCCACCGCTGCGGTATTCATGCTGACCTTGTCGGCGCCGGCATTGAGCAGTCGCCGCACATCCGCGACGCTGCGCACGCCGCCACCCACGGTCAGGGGAATGAAGACCTGCTCGGCCACCTGCTCGACCACATGCAGGATGATGTCGCGCTGGTCGGAGCTCGCCGTGATGTCGAGAAAGGTGAGTTCGTCGGCGCCCTGTTCGTCATAGCGGCGCGCGATCTCGACCGGATCGCCGGCGTCCTTCAGTGCGACGAAATTGATGCCCTTGACGACGCGGCCGGCGCTGACGTCAAGACAGGGAATGATGCGCTTTGCCAGCATGGAAGGGAGGAACAGAGGCTTCTGACCGTCCGGTCAGGATTTCGCCGACAGCTTGTCGGCTTCGATTTGAGCCTTCTTGAAGTCCAGCGTGCCTTCATAAATTGCCCGGCCGGTGATCGCGCCCATGATGCCCTCGTGCTGCACGGCGCACAGCGCCTTGATGTCCTTCAGGCTGGCAATGCCGCCGCTGGCGATGACGGGAATCCGGAGCGCCTGGGCGAGCTTGACGGTGGCTTCGACATTCACGCCGGAGAGCATGCCGTCGCGGCCGATGTCGGTGTAAATCACCGCCTCGACGCCGTAGTCCTCGAACTTCTTGGCCAGATCGATGACGTCGTGGCCGGTCATCTTGGACCAGCCATCGACAGCCACCTTGCCCTCCTTGGCATCGAGGCCGACGATGACCTGGCCGGGGAAAGCCACACAGGCATCGTGCAGAAAGCCCGGGGTCTTCACCGCCGCCGTGCCGATGATGACGTAGGAAACGCCGTCGTCGAGGCAGCGGCTGATGGTGTCGAGGTCACGAATGCCGCCGCCCAGCTGGACGGGAATCTCCTCGCCGACTTCCTTGAGTATGGCCTTGATCGCCGGCTCGTTTTTCGGCTTGCCGGCGAAGGCGCCGTTTAAATCGACCAGATGCAGGCGGCGCGCGCCCTGGGCTATCCAGTGGCGGGCCATGGCCGCCGGGTCTTCGGAAAATACCGTAGCGCCTTCCATTTCGCCCTGCTTCAGGCGGACGCAGTGGCCGTCTTTCAGGTCAATCGCGGGGATGAGCAACATAGGAGTATTCGTTCTCGATGATTTGGAAACAACTCAGGGATTCCAGCGCATGAAATTGGCAAGCAGTGAGAGTCCGTCCTTCGCACTTTTTTCCGGATGGAATTGCACGGCGAAGATATTATCGCGCGCCACGGCGCTGGTAAAGGGGATACCGTAATTCGTCGAGGCGGCAATCACTTCCGGCGAGGCGGGCTCGACGTAATAGCTGTGCACGAAATAGAAGCGCGCGCCGTCATTGATGCCCGCCCAGAGCGGATGCGCGCCGGCCTGGAGCACCTCGTTCCAGCCCATGTGCGGCACCTTGAGACGGCTGCCGTCCGAGGCCAGCATGGCCTCGCGCGGGAAATGCGGCACTCGCCCGGCCAGGACATCCAGACCCATGACGTCGCCCTCCTCGGCATGGCCGAAGAGCATTTGCAGGCCGATGCAGATGCCCAGAAAAGGCTTTTCCTGCGTCGCTCTCACGACGGCATCGACGAGACCACGCTCGGAGAGTTCGCGCATGCAGTCGGGCATCGCCCCCTGGCCGGGTACGACGACGCGGTCGGCGCAGCCGATATCTGCGGCGCTGGACGTGACCAGCACGCGGTCATCAGGGGAAACGTGCTCGATGGCCTTGGCCACCGAGCGCAGATTGCCCATGCCGTAATCGACGACGGCGACAGTAGCCATGGCGCGTTAAAGGCTGCCTTTGGTCGAGGGGATGCTGCCCGTGGCGCGGGCGTCAGACGCTATGGCCATGCGCAAGGCACGGCCAAAGGCTTTGAATACCGTCTCGGCCTGATGGTGCGAATTTCCACCGCGCAGATTGTCGATATGGACGGTCATGGCGGCGTGGTTCACCAAACCCTGGAAAAACTCGCGCACCAGATCCACGTCGAATTCGCCGACCACCCCGCGGGTGAATGGCACGTTGAAGACGAGGCCAGGGCGGCCCGAGAGATCGACCACCACGCGCGACAAGGCCTCGTCCAGCGGCACATAGGCATGGCCGTAACGGGTGAGGCCCTTCTTGTCGCCGATGGCCTGGGCGAGCGCCTGGCCCAGCGTGATGCCGATATCCTCGACGGTATGGTGGGCGTCGATATGCAGATCGCCACGGGCCTCGACGACGAGGTCAATCATGCCATGGCGGGCGCTCTGGTCGAGCATGTGGTCGAGGAAACCGATGCCGGAGGACAGTCGCGACTGTCCCTGGCCATCGAGGTTCACGCTGACGGTCACTTGGGTTTCCAGGGTATTGCGAGAAATTTCGGCCCGGCGCATTTTGACACCATCAAAAAAGGCCCGCCATGACGCCATGGCGCGCAGCAATGCTTCATACGCTGGCATGATACCATTTCATGACTAGGTCGGGCTTTCGAGGGAGACACCCGAACGGGTGCAGCCCGACAACCGGAGGAAGTCCCTGTGGGACTCTCGGCCTGCCACCCTAAAGAAAACACCGCCCCACCTGACTGAAGAAAAATGAGCAAATTCTGGAGCGCCGTCGTAAGCGGCCTTACCCCATACGTTCCCGGCGAGCAGCCCAGGCTCGCCAATCTCGTCAAGCTGAACACCAATGAGAACCCCTACGGTCCCTCGCCACGGGTCATCGAAACCCTGAAGCGGGAGAGCGGCGAGGCGCTGAGGCTTTATCCCGATCCCAATGCGCAAAGCCTCAAGGAGGCCATCGCCGGCTTCCATGGTCTGACGCCGCAACAGGTGTTCGTCGGCAATGGCTCGGATGAAGTCTTAGCCCATGTCTTTCTCGCCCTCCTGAAGCATGAGAAGCCCGTACTTTTCCCGGACATCAGCTACAGCTTCTATCCGGTTTACTGCGCCCTCTATGGCATCGACTACCGCACGCCGCCGCTTGACGACAATTTCGCGATCCGTGTCGATGACTACGCGGTACCATGCGGCGGCATCATTTTCCCGAACCCGAACGCCCCGACCGGCTGCCTCGTTCCCCTGTCCGAGATCGAGCGCCTGCTCGATGCCAACACGGAGTCCGTGGTGGTCATCGACGAGGCCTATGTGGACTTCGGCGGAACCTCGGCCATCCCCCTCATAGACCGCTACCCGAATCTTCTGGTGGTGCAGACGCTGTCCAAGTCGCGTTCGCTGGCGGGCCTGCGGGTCGGCTTCGCCCTTGGTCAAGTCGTGCTGATAGAGGCACTGGAGCGGGTGAAGAACAGCTTCAACTCCTATCCGCTCGGTCGCCTGGCCATCGCCGGTGCCGTCGCCGCTTTTGAAGACAAAGCCTATTTCGAGCAGACCCGCATGGCTATCATCAAAAGCCGCGAGACCCTGGTCGGGAATCTGGAGAAACTGGGATTCATCGTCCTTCCCTCGAAGGCGAATTTCATCTTCACCCGCCACCCCGGAAAAGATGGCGAAGATCTGGCTCTGGCGCTCAGGCAGAGGGGCATCATCGTGCGCCACTTCAGGCTGCCGCGCATAGACCAGTTCCTGCGGATTACCGTGGGTACGGACGAACAGTGTCGGGCATTGGTGGCTGCCCTGGCGGAGATATTGTAGGTCGGCCTTTCTCTGGACCACCTTTATGGTGGCAGGCCGACATGTCGGGCTACACCCGTTCGGGTGTCTGCCTCGAAAGCACGACCTACATTCTCAGCCTGGCGGCCAGTGCGTGGGCACTCAGACCCTCGCCTTCGGCCAGCGTCACCGCGATTGGGCCTAAGGTTCTCGCACCCGCAGCAGAGACTTCGATCAGGCTGGTGCGCTTCTGAAAATCATAGACCCCGAGCGGACTGGAGAAGCGCGCACTGCGCGAAGTCGGCAGTACATGATTGGGGCCGGCGCAATAATCGCCGAGCGACTCGCTGGAATAGTGGCCGAGGAATATCGCACCGGCGTGGCGTATCTTCTCCGCCAGAGGGCGCGGATCTGCCACAGCCAGTTCCAGATGTTCCGGCGCAATGCGGTTGGCGATGGCGCAGGCCTCTTCGAGGTTGCTCACCAGGATCAGCGCGCCACGGCCTTTCAATGAGGCCGCGATCACCTCACGCCTGGCCATTGTGGGCAGGAGTCTCGCGATGCTCTCCTCGACCCTCTCGATGAACACTGCATCGGGACAGAGCAGGATGGACTGGGCCAGTTCGTCGTGCTCCGCCTGGGCGAACAAATCCATCGCCACCCAGTCAGGATTGGCCGAACTGTCTGCAATCACGAGAACTTCCGAGGGCCCGGCCACCATGTCTATGCCGACCACGCCGAAGACGCGACGCTTCGCGGCGGCCACATAGGCATTGCCCGGGCCGACGATCTTGTCCACCTGCGGAATCGTCTGCGTGCCATAGGCCAGCGCGCCGATTGCCTGCGCGCCGCCAAGCGTGAACACCCGGTCGACACCGGAAAGGTGCGCGGCAGCCAGAACCAGAGGATTCTTTTCACCCTTGGGGCAAGGCACGACCATGATGAGTTCAGGCACGCCCGCCACCTTGGCCGGCAGGGCGTTCATGAGCACGGAACTGGGATAGCTTGCCTTGCCGCCTGGGACGTACAGACCGACGCGGTCGAGCGGTGTGACCTTCTGGCCGAGTCTCGTGCCGTCTGCCTCGAGATATTCCCAGGACGCCGACTTCTGCCGCTCGTGGAAACTCCTGATCCGATCGGCCGCCTGCTCCAGAGCGCTTCTCTGTGCCGGCGGCAATGCTGCGAAGGCAGCGGCCAGTTCAAGTTTCGGAAGTTCCAGTTGCGCCATGTTGTGCGCGTCGAGCGAATCGAAACGGCGCGTGTAATCGAGCACCGCCACATCGCCCAGGGTGCGAACATTGGCGAGTATCTCGGCGACGCTGCGCTCGATGTTCTCGTCGGTCGCGCTCTCAAGGGCGAGCAGGGCATCGAGCTGCGACAGGAATTCCGGCTCGCGCGTACTCAGGCGACGCATGAGACTCACGCCCGTCACCCTACGGCCCCGGCAAAGGCCGAGATCAGCGGCTGCAAGGCCTCGCGCTTCATTTTCAGTGCGGCCTGGTTCACGATCAGGCGAGAAGAGATCTGCAGGATTTCCTCTACCACGACCAGATTGTTTGCCTTCAACGTGCTGCCGCTGGAGACGAGGTCCACGATGGCGTCGGCGAGCCCGACCAGGGGTGCGAGTTCCATGGAGCCGTAGAGCTTGATGAGGTCGACATGCACGCCTTTTGCGGCAAAGTGCTCGCGCGCGGTGTGGATGTACTTGGTCGCCACCGAGAGCCTGGCGCCTCTGCGCACTGCGGCTTGGTAATCGAAGCCTGCGGGGGCGGCGACGCACATCCGGCATTGGGCGATTTTCAGGTCCAGCGGCTGGTAGAGGCCGACGCCACCATGCTCCAGCAGCACGTCACGGCCGGCGATGCCCAGATCCGCAGCGCCATACTGGACATAGGTGGGCGTGTCGGAGGCGCGCACGATGACGACGCGGACATCGGGCCGGTTGGTGCCGATGATGAGTTTGCGCGAGGACTCCGGATGCTCCAGCGGAACGATGCCGGCAGCGGCCAGAAGCGGCAGCGTTTCCTCGAAGATGCGGCCCTTCGACAGGGCGATGGTGATGCCGTTCACGGTGGGCAGTCAAAGAGCCAAATATGCGATTCTACCGCACCCGTCGGACGCGGGGCGCCCAGCGCGGTGAGCTTCTGCTCCAGGCCTTCGTAGCCGCGGTCGAGATGGTAGATGCGGTCTATCAGGGTTTCTCCCTGCGCCGTCAGGCCGGCGATGACCAGGCTGGCCGAAGCGCGCAAATCGGTGGCCATCACCGTCGCGCCGTCTAACTTGCTCACACCCTTGACCACGGCCGTATTGCCGTCGATCTTGATGTCTGCGCCCAAACGTATCAGCTCGGTGGCGTGCATGAAACGGTTCTCGAAAATCGTTTCGCGGATCACCGCGACGCCATCGGCCAGCGCATTCACCGCCATGAATTGCGCCTGCATGTCGGTCGGAAAACCAGGATAGGGGGCGGTGCGGATATCCACCGGAGTCAGCCTCTTGGGTGCCGTGAGATGAATGGCGTGAGCCTCGACTCCGACCTTGCAGCCGGACTCGCGCAGCTTTTCGATGACGGCGTCAAGCGTGCCTGCCTGGGTTCCCGACAGGCGCACCTGGCCGCCTGTCGCAGCCGCTGCGCAAAGATAAGTGCCGGTCTCGATGCGATCCGCCATGATGCGGTGGGTAGCGCCAGAGAGTCGAGCCACACCCTGGATGCGGATCACGTCGCTGCCAGCACCTTCAATCTTCGCTCCCATGGCCAAGAGGCAGTTGGCCAGATCCACCACCTCGGGCTCGCGCGCGGCATTCTCTATCAATGTCTCGCCTTCCGCGAGACAGGCCGCCATCATCAGGTTCTCGGTGCCGGTCACGGTAACCATGTCGGTGAACAGCCTGGCCCCGGACAGGCGGATGCTGCCGTCCCTTTGCCGCGGCGACTTGGCGATGACGTAGCCATGCTCGACGCTGATCTCGGCGCCCATTGCCGCGAGTCCCTTGATGTGCTGATCCACTGGCCGCGCACCGATGGCGCAGCCACCGGGCAGACTAACCTTGGCCTCGCCGGCGCGCGCCACCAGCGGACCCAGCACCAGGATGGCGGCACGCATGGTCTTCACCCGCTCGTAGGGAGCCACGGGATTGTCGAGACCGGAGGCGTCGAGGGTCACCGTGTCATCCTCATCGCCCTCATCGCGACTGACCTTGACGCCCATCTGTCCGAGCAGCCCGAGCATGGTACCGACATCGTTCAGGCGCGGCACATTGGTGAGCGTCAAGGGCTCGCGCGTCAGCAAAGCTGCGCAGAGCAACGGCAGGGCGGCGTTCTTTGCGCCCGAGACGGAAGCTTCGCCCTTGAGCGGCAAGCCGCCCTCGATCAGGAGCTTATCCATTACGGTCTCGCCACTCCTCAGGCGTCAGGGTTTGCATCGATAGCGCATGCAGTTCGCCGGAATCGAGTTTGTCCTTGATGATCTGGTAGACGCGCTGCTGGCGCTTGACGCGATTCATGCCGGTGAACTCTTCGCTGACCACGATGGCGGCAAAATGATGGCCGTCGCCGTCTATGGCAAGGTGATCGCAAATGAGCCCTTCGGCGATCCAGATTTCGATTTGTTTTGGGTCCAGCATAATTGTTTTCCTTAAAACATCGTTATTTCAATTCGATTATAGGTCGGGCTTTCGAGGGAGACATCCGAACGGGTGTAGCCCGATATGTCGGCCTGCCACCATAAAGGTGGTCCAGAGACGACCTACGCTCTCAGCTTGTAGCCGCGCTTCAGCATGGTCAGGGTGAGCAGGAAGAGCAGCACAAAACAGCTGCCGACGATGGCGAGGCTTTTCCACGGCGAAACATCGGAGACGCCGAAGAAGCCGTAGCGGAAGCCGTCTATCATGTAAAAAATGGGGTTGAAATGGGACACCTTCTGCCAGAACGGCGGCAGGGAATGAACCGAATAGAAGACGCCGGAGAGGAAGGTCAGCGGCATGATGAGGAAATTCTGAAAGGCCGCCAGCTGGTCGAACTTGTCCGCCCAGATGCCGGCGACGACGCCCAGGCTGCCTAGGATGGCGCCGCCCAAAAAGGCGAAGGCGAGAACCCAAAGGGGATTATTGAGGGACAGCGGTGCGAACCACATCGTCGCGGCGAGCACCCCGGCGCCTACGACGAGGCCGCGCACAATAGAGGCCAGCACGTAGGCGGCATAAAATTCACGATAGGAGATCGGCGGCAGCAGAACGAAAATGATGTTGCCGGTGACCTTGGACTGGATCAACGAAGACGAGGTGTTGGCAAAGGCGTTCTGCAGCACCGACATCATCACCAGACCCGGCACCAGGAAGGCCGTATAGCTCACCGTCCCATAGACCCGCACATGGGACTCCAGAACATGGGAGAAAATCAGGAGATAGAGCAGCGCCGTCAGCACGGGTGCCGCGACGGTCTGGGTCGCCACCTTCCAGAAACGCAGAACTTCCTTGTAGAACAACGTGGTGAAGCCGTTCATAACATCATGTCCCCCTGCTGCCCCTGCATGACGCGGATGAACACTTCCTCGAGGTCAGGCTTGCCGATTTCCAGGTCTTCCAGACTGCAGCCGGCGGCACGCAGTTGTGCCAGTACCGGCTCGATGTCGGAAAATCGGTCGAATGAGAGCGACCAGATCCCGTCCTGTTCCGTGGCGCGGGCAGCGAGGACTGGTGGCAACGCAGCTCCGGCTCCGAGACGCAGGTGCAGAGCATGGCTGGCGAAGCGATTCAGCAGGTTGGCGGTGGTATCGAGAGCGACGACGCGGCCGGCCTGGAGCATGGCGATGCGGCTGCACAGGTTCTCAGCCTCCTCCAGATAGTGGGTGGTCAGCACGATGGTATGGCCGTCGCTGTTCAAGCGGCGGATGAATTGCCACAGGGTCTTGCGCAATTCGACATCGACGCCGGCGGTCGGCTCGTCGAGCACGATCACCGGCGGCCGATGCACCAACGCCTGCGCCACCAGCACGCGCCGTTTCATGCCGCCCGAGAGCGTGCGCATATTGTCGTTCGCCTTCGATGTGAGATCGAGATTGGCGAGGATTTCATCGATCCAGTCGTCATTGTCGCGGATGCCGAAGTAACCCGACTGGATCTTCAAGGTCTCGCGCACGCTGAAGAAAGGATCGAACACCAGTTCCTGAGGCACCACGCCGAGCTGGCGGCGGGCATTGCGGTAGTCCGAGACCACATCGCACCCCATCACCTCGATGCGGCCGCTATCGACGCGCACCAGACCGGCCAGCGCCGAGATCAGCGTGGTCTTGCCGGCACCGTTGGGGCCGAGCAGACCGAAGAATTCACCTTGAAGGACGGTGAGATCAACGCCGGCGAGCGCCTCTACCGAGCCAAAACGCTTGGCGACCTGATGAGCAGATATAGCGGTTTTCATGGGGAACTGCGGGAAATCCCGGATACGACGCCGACTTTATGAAGACTAAATTCGACGCAGGCGCCGGCTCAGACGAGCGGCAATAATTCGGTAACGCCGTAGACTTCAGCCAATGTCAGCAGGTCCTGCGGCGGGTGGGCGATGCGTATGGTTTTGCCCAGGCGCTGTGCCTCGCGCAACCAGCCGAAGACGACGGCAATGCATGATGAATCGACCTCCGTGACCGCCGCGAGATCGAACACCGTCTCGGGATTGGCGAGCGAGGCACGGCCCGCAGCCAGGAGTGCGGTTGCGCCGGGCAACGTCATGGCGCCGGACACCTCGACGCTATCTCCGGCTTTGCGGATCATTTCTTCTCCGAAGTTGCGACGTTGCGGTTCTTCGTCTGCAAATACTTGACGAGCCCGTCGATGCCGCCATTGCGTACCTGGGCGGCAAAATCATCGCGATAGTTGATCACCAGGCTGATGCCGTCGACCTCGATGTCATACACCCTCCAGCCCTGCGGCAGCTTCTCGAGGTAGTAGTCGAGGGGGATGGGCTTGCCGCCAGGCTGCTTGATCTGGGTGCGCACCTTGACGTCGGTTTCAGTGGCCGCCATCTTGAACGGCTTGTACTCGATGGCCTCGTCCTTGTACTCGGTCAGGGCCTTGGAATAGGTGCGCACCAGCAGCGTGCGAAACTCTTCTGTCAATACCTTCTGCTGAACAGGTGAGGCACCCCGCCAGTCCTTTGCCAGGGCAAGCTGGGTCATGTGAGTGAAATTGAAGTGCGGCAGGACCTTGGCCTCGAACAGTTCGATCGCCTTCTTGTAGTTTCCGGCCTGGATATCCTTGTCCCTGCGAACGATATCCAGCACCTCATTGGTGACGCTCTTGATCAGCACATCGGGTGCGCTTTGGCCTTGTGCTCCCGCGGCTGCGGGCAACAGGAGGGAAATGCCGAGCAGCAGCAAGCTGAACAACTTCATTTGAGAACCTCTTATCAGATGATGACTATTCTGTTTCTTTTTCGCGCGGCGGGCTGCCGTCGTAAATCAGATTGCGGCGGCGCTGCAAGTAGGCGTCACGGATGTAGGAATAGCGATCAAGCGCCGCCTCCTCGACGATCTTGTCAGCGGAGAACAGTTCGACACGGTCGCTGACGATGCGCGTCGCCAGCAGGGAGTTGCGCGTGGGCACTCTGCTGATATTGGCGACCGCATCGCCTGCCACATCGACCGCCAGGCCGACGGAATCGCGCACCGTGCGCGGCCCGAAGAGCGGCAGCACCACGTAGGCGCCGTTGCCGACGCCCCAGTAAGCGAGCGTCTGGCCGAAGTCCTCCTCGTGCTTGTCGATGCCCAGATCGGAGGCCACGTCCATGAAGCCCAGGACTCCGAGGGTGGTATTCACGAGAACCCGGCCGATGTCGTTGATGGCTTCCGGCACCTTGCCCTGCAACAGGTTGTTCAAGGCGATGAAGACGTCATCGATATTCGAGAAAAAGTTCGTCACGCCGTTGCGCGCCGGTTGCGGCAGGACGGCTTCATAGCCTTGGGCCACAGGCTTGACGATGACCTTGTCGAGGCCGTCGTTGAAGGCGAACATGGCCCGGTTGAAGCCCTCGATCGGATCCTTGGGATTGCCTGAAGTGGCGCAACCGCCTAGCAGACAGGCCGCGGCCAATACCAGCAACGGGGTCGCGAGACGTTGCACATTCGATTTTCTCACTGGCTCATCCTTTCAAATCGTGACAGATGTCACTTCTTCTTGCTGCCCGGCTCCTCGGCTGCCTTGTTGAACATGAACTGGCTAATGAGCTTCTCCAGCACCACGGCTGACTGGGTCTTCTTGACGAAATCGGCTTCCTTCAGCATCTCGGTCTCGCCACCGACCTCGAAACCGATGTACTGCTCGCCCAGCAGCCCCGAAGTATTGATCGTGGCAAAAGTGTCTTTGGGAAACTTGTACCGGGTATCCACCCTCATGGCGACAACAGCGACGTAAGCCTCCGGATCGAACCTGATATCGGAGACACGGCCAACGACGACGCCGGAGCTTTTTATGGCCGCCCGCACCTTGAGGCCCCCAATGTTATCAAATTTAGCCTGGAGCAGGTAAGTCTCGCCGACGTTGGTTGCGCCCAGATTACCCACTTTGAGCGCAAGGAAAAGCAGCGCTCCCAGGCCGATGGCTACGAAAATGCCGACCCAAAGGTCGAGTGTTGCACGGTTCATTATGCCCCCCGGAACATTAATGCGGTTAGGATGAAGTCGGCGGCCAAAACCGCCAGCGAGGAGGTCACCACGGTCCGAGTGGTCGCACCCGATACGCCTTCGGCGGTCGGGTCGGAATCGTAACCCTCAAACACCGCGATCCAGCTGATGATGATGCCAAAAACGAAGCTCTTGATCACGCCGTTCATGATGTCTTCGCGAAAATCGACCGAAGCCTGCATCTGCGACCAGAACGATCCTTCGTCGACCCCGATCAGCTTCACGCCGACCAGATAGCCGCCGAATATGCCCATCGCCGAGAACAGCGCGGCCAGGACGGGCATGGAAATCACGCCTGCCCAGAAACGCGGGGCGACGACCCGGGCGATCGGATTGACCGCCATCATTTCCATTGCGGAGAGTTGCTCCGTCGCCTTCATCAGGCCGATCTCGGCGGTGATGGCACTGCCGGCCCGGCTGGCGAAGAGGAGGGCGGCGACCACGGGCCCCAGTTCGCGCACCAAAGACAGCGCCACCAGAATGCCCAACGCCTCGCTCGAGCCATATCGCTGCAGGGTGTCGTAGCCCTGCAGCCCAAGCACCATACCGACGAAAAGGCCGGAGACCAGGATGATGATCAGGGACAGCACGCCGGCGAAATAGATCTCGCGTATGGTCAGATGGAAGCGGCGCAGCGCCGTTCCCGAGTAAACCAGAATCATCAGGAAGAAGCGGCTGGCAAAGCCCAAGCGCCAGATGCCGTTCACCACCCGATTGCCGAGGCCACTGATGAGTCTCACCAAGCGGCTGTTATTGGGCATTTCAGCCATAGACCTTGGCCTGCTGGGTCATGATTTCCTCGCGGTAAGGCTGGGCAGGATAATGAAAAGGCACCGGGCCGTCCGCCTCGCCCCAGACAAACTGATGCACATAAGGCGCCTTGGAGGCCTTGATTTCCTCCACCGTACCCTCGGCGACAATCCTGCCTTCTGAGACGAAATAGACGTAATCGACGATTTTAAGCGATTCCTGTACGTCGTGGGTGACGATGATGGAACTGGCGCCAAGCGCATCGTTCAGGCGGCGTATCAGTTCGCCGATGACGGACAGCGAAATCGGATCGAGGCCGGCGAAAGGCTCGTCATACATGATGAGCATGGGGTCGAGTGCGGTGGCCCGCGCCAGGGCGACGCGACGCGCCATGCCGCCGGACAGTTCCGATGGCATCAAATGGCGGGCGCCCAGAAGACCCACGGCGTGAAGCTTCATCAACACCAGGTCGTGGATCAACTGCTCAGAAAGATCGGTGTGTTCGCGCATCTGGAAGGCGACGTTGTCGAACACCGACATGTCGGTAAACAGCGCGCCGAACTGGAAAAGCATGCCCATGCGCCGGCGCAGTTGATAAAGCCCGTCGCTGTCCAGTTCATGGACTACCTGGCCGCCGACCCGCACTTCCCCGCTGGAGGGCTTCAACTGGCCGCCGATCAGGCGCAGCGTGGTGGTCTTGCCGCAACCGCTCGCCCCCATGATCGCCACGACCTTGCCGCGCGGGATCTCCATGTTGATGCCGGACAGTATCGTACGGCTGTCATAGGCGAAGCTGAGATCGCTGATTTTGACCAGGCTTTCGCCGGACTCACTTGACACGAATTCGTCCCGTCAATGCGAAAGCTTGGTATTCTATCAGGAGATAGACGCTCATCTCGCGTAGAGACGCAAGCCTGTGGCCTTTTTGCCGCGCGCAAGCCAGACAGCCAAAGTTCACGGAACACATAAAATCCCGGATACTGGACAGGATTGACATGTACCTCGACCACTACGGACTCAGCGAAGCGCCCTTCCGCATCACCGCGGACTCCGATGTGTTTTTTGCCGGGGCAAATCGCGGCCTCACCCTGGACGCCATGGTCTATGCCATCACCCACGACGAAGGCATCGTCAAGGTAAGCGGCGAGGTCGGCAGCGGCAAGACCATGATGTGCCGCATGCTGATGCAGCGCCTGCCTCCACAGGTCGTCATCGTCTACCTGGCCAATCCCTCCCTTTCCCGCGACGACATCCTCTATGCCATCGCCGAAGAACTCAAGATCGCGGCCCCTGCCCTGCCCGCCAGCGCCATGCTGCGGATACTCCATGAGCATCTGATCAAGCTTTTTGCCGACGGCCGCCAGGTGGTGGTACTGATCGACGAGGCGCAAGCCATGCCGATCGAAACCCTCGAGGAAATCCGCCTGCTCTCCAACCTGGAGTCGCCCCGTCACAAGCTGCTGCAACTGGTGCTTTTCGGCCAACCGGAACTCAATGCCATCCTTGCCCGCCCGGAAATGCGCCAACTCAAGGAACGCATCACCCATCACTTCGCGCTGGAACCGCTGCATCGCGGCGACGTCGCTGAATACCTGAACTTCCGTTTGCGCGCGGTGGGCTATCGCGGCCCGGAAATATTCGGCAGCGCCGCCGTCAAGCAAATCACTGAAGCATCGTTGGGCATGACGCGTCGCATCAACATCCTCGCCGACAAGTCCCTGCTCGCCGCTTTCGCCGACAACACCCACCAGATCGCTCCGCGCCATGTCCGTGCCGCCATTCGCGACTCCGAGTTCCGCCCCGACCGCCATCGCCGTGCCAAGCTGGCTATCCTTGTCGCCGCTCTCGCTCTGGGCGCCGCAGCCGTAGGCGCCTTCCTGCCCAAATCCGAGGAGCACGCGCAAGCAGTCAAGCCGGCAGCAGAAGCCGGCATCGCCATCGCGCCACTGCAGCGCCCGATCACTGTCGCGCCTCCTGCGAAGCCGCCGAGTCCGCTCCCGGCTGCGACAAAATCCCCGATCCTGGGCAGCCAGACGCGCGCCCGCATGGATGCGACGCGACAGTGGCTGGCAACTGCCGCCGACGACCGCTGGTTCCTCCAACTGCTCACGTCCGACATCAGCAGCCCGGACAAAATCGAAGACTTTGTCGCCGATGTGATACGCCAGATGGAAGAAAATCAGGTGCATGTCTACGTCGCCGAATCCAGCGGCAAGCAGCGTGTCGGGGTGATTTACGGCGACTATCCGTCGAGCGAGGCGGCATTGGCCGCAGCAAAGAAGTTCCCCGAGTCGCTGCGCAATCTCGAACCCTTCCCGCGCACGGTGAAACGGCTGCGCTAGCGCCTCTAGGGCACTTGTTCCCGCTCAATTACACGGCATTTATTTTCGCATGAGCTGACACTTGCCATAAACATGCTGTTGTCATAGTATGTGGTATGGAGGCACTGCCATCGCCATGCCTATTCGACACTCTCCCATCGTTTTTCTCGCTGCCTCAGCCATACTGGCTCCTGCCTGCAGCAGTCTGCCTATTCAGCCGCCCAACTCAGGCCATCTGCGGGCCGAGAGTCTGCCAGTGCCCGTGCAAAACATCCCGCCGCCGGTAGAGCACATCGCCGCGCTTCCCAAGCCGCGGCCGATGGCAAAAACCGAGACCTATAGCGTCACGGTCAACAGTGTTCGGGTGCAGGAACTTCTTTTCGCGCTTGCCCGCGACGCCAATCTCAACATAGACATTCATCAGGGAATCACCGGCGCCGTAACCCTCAATGCCATAGACCAGACCCTGCCGCAAATCCTCAACCGCATTTCCAGGCAAACCGACATGCGCTGGGAACTCGATGGTGCCAATCTGGCCGTGATGCCCGACTCGCCTTACCTGCGCAACTATCGGGTCGATTACCTCAATATGTCGCGGGATGCGAACGGCAGCGTCAGCATCAGCACCCAGATCGGCACCACATCGGCCAATGTTTCCGCCACCAGTCCAGGCACGGTCGCTTCAGGCAGCAATATCTCCACCACCAAGATCGATAATTCCGCAAAGAATCGCTTCTGGGAATCTCTGGACAGGAATCTCAAGGAACTCCTGCACGAGACAGACAAAATCCTGCCTGAGGGTTCCAGCGAAACCGTCATCGAGAGAAGCGATCAGCAGGCAACGACAGGCACCGGGGCCGCAACGCAAGCTAACGGCCGCAGCCGCGCCAACGCGCAGGCAAACATCGCCGGCAGCCCGAATCCGGCCGCATTGCAGCAGCAGGGAACCACCGTGGTGCGCCGGACCACCTTCAGAGAAGCGGCTTCCGTCATCACCAACGCCGAAGGAAACATCATCGTCGTCCGTGCCACCTCGCGCCAGCACGAAAAGGTTCAGGAATTCCTCGATTTGATCATGGCGAGTGCCAGGCGGCAGGTGCTGGTCGAAGCAACCATTGCCGAAGTCCGCTTGAGCGACCAGTACCAGCAGGGCATCAACTGGCAGAGTCTGAGGACCTTGCGCAGTTCTCCGGCAACGGCCGGATTGTCCGTGGCCCAGAACCCGACGGGGCTGGATGCCTCGGGCAGGGTAGCCAACCCCTTCGCAGCGGCAGGAGCCGGCCTTTTGCTGAATTATGTCGCGCCAGGACTCGGAATTTCTTCGACCATCAGCCTATTGGAAACCTTCGGCAACGTGAGGGTCCTGTCGAGCCCGAAAATCAGCGTTCTGAACAACCAGACGGCGTTGCTGAAAGTGGTGAACAACGTCGTCTATTTCGAGATCCAAGCCACGACGAGCCAGGGCAATTTCTCCAGCATGACGACGGTCAGCACCACACCAAGGTCCGTCTCGGTTGGCTTGGTGATGACCGTGACGCCACAAATCAGCGAAAACGGCACGGTGCTGCTCAATGTGCGGCCGAGCATCTCGCGCATCAATGGCTACAAGAGCGACCCTAATCCCAACATCCCCGCAGGCCTCTCAAACCTCGTTCCGGAAATCGAAACCCGGGAACTTGAGTCCCTGCTTCGCCTCAACAATGGAGAGATCGCCGTGATGGGCGGACTCATGCAGGACTCCATAGACAACACGACTAACGAAGTCCCGGGGCTCTCCAGCATACCCCTCATCGGCAACCTCTTCAAACAGCGGAATAACACCAGCACCAAGACGGAACTGGTGATCTTCCTGCGACCGTTGGTCATTCTCGATCCAAGCGTCAACGGCGATTACGCGGGATTCCGCGGCCAGTCGCCAGGAGCCTCACCATGAGTCCGTTGCTGAGTGCAGCCAACTCCTGCAGAGCGAAGAAACTGCTGACGATAAGTCTAGCCACTGCTGTTCTGCTGCAATCGGCAGCGCTCGCTGAACCTGCCGGCCCGCTATTCAACAAGACCACGAAGCTAAAGCACCATCCGGCGCTCCTTCGCGGCTACGAACTGTTCATGGCCGGAGACCTCGCCGCCGCACGCAGCGAATATGCGTCTCTGCTCCTGCTGGACTCCAGGAATCCCGATGCCCTCCAGGCCATGGCGGCCATCAGCCTGCGACAAGGGCAGCCCGAACTTGCCGGGGAATTCTTCCTGCGCGTTCTTGCGAGCGACCCCAGGAATGTCCTCGCCCAGGCCGGTCTGACCAGCCTCAAAGGCCAGTCAGACTCTATGCGCTCCCAGTCCCTTTTAAAAACACTGATCGCCGCCCAGCCTGATCGACCGGTGCTCCACTTCGCCCTTGGCAATCTGTACGCTGGCAGGGGCCTCTGGAACGAGGCCAGGCAGGCTTACCTCAATGCGCTCAGAACCGAACCGGACAACCCCGACATTCTGTTCAACATCGCCGTCAGCCTCGATAGGCTGCACAAACCCGGACTCGCGCTGAACTATTACCTCCGCGCCTGGGCCCTGGCGGATGAGCGCTCCTCTGGCTTCGCCAGGGAAATGCTCCTGGCGCGACTGCGTGAACCACGGCAAGACTGAATCTCATGTCGGAGGCGAACACATCAGCAAGGCGGGACCAGCCGATTGGGCAGACACTGATTAACCAGGGCGTCATCAGCGACGACCAGTTGCGCATCGCCTTGTTGGAACAAATGAAATTGAACCAGCCTGTCGGCAGGTTGCTGGTAACTCTGGGATTCGTCTCCGAAGCGACGCTGCGCGACGCGCTCTCCAGTTATCTGGGCAAGAGGACGATCACTCTCGCCCAGGTCATCATCGACCCTGCCGCGCTGCGGCTCGTGCCTTGCGAGGTCGCCAAGCGCTACCACTTGCTGCCGCTCGAATATGTCGCCGCAGACCATAAACTCACTATCGCCATCTCCGACCCCAGCAACATCGTTGCCATAGATCGCCTGCGGGCGCTGATGCCCCACCAGACCGCAATCGAAACATTGCTCGCCGGAGAATCGGAAATTGCCTGCGCCATCGATCATTATTACGGCCATGACCTTTCAATCGATGGAATTCTTCATGAAATCGAAACAGGTGAAATAGACCACCGAAGCCTGGCGGCGACTTCAGATCAATACAACCAGCCAGTGGTGCGCTTGGTCGATGCCTTGCTGACAGATGCCGTCAAACATGCGGCCTCCGACATCCACTTCGAGCCGGAAGCCGGCTTTCTGCGTATACGCTACCGCATCGACGGGATACTGCGCCAGATCCGTTCCCTGCACAAATCCTACTGGCCGGCGATGGCGGTGCGGATCAAGGTCATGAGCGGCATGAACATCGCAGAAACGCGCGCGCCGCAGGATGGCCGGATTTATCTCAATGTCAGCGGCCACCCTGTGGATTTCCGCGTCGCCGCACAGCCGACGCTGCACGGCGAGAATCTGGTGCTGCGCATCCTCGACCGGCAAAGAGGCATAGTGTCCCTCGACAGACTTGGTCTCGATGAAGGACAACTCGATTTACTGAAGAGAATGATCAGCAGGCCTGAGGGCATCATCCTGGTCACAGGCCCAACCGGCAGCGGCAAGACAACCACGCTTTACTCAATTCTCCAACACATCAGCGAGGAAGGCATCAATGTGATGACCCTCGAGGACCCTGTCGAATACCCCATGGCCATGATCCGGCAAACCTCTGTGGCGGAGTCGGCCAAGCTCGACTTCGCCAACGGCATCCGCTCGATGATGCGGCAGGACCCTGACGTGATCCTGGTTGGCGAAATTCGCGACACCGATACGGCGAAAATGGCCTTCCGCGCAGCGATGACCGGTCACCAGGTCTACTCGACGCTGCACACCAACTCGGCAATCGGGGTCTTGCCCCGCCTGCTCGACATAGGAATCCTGCCTGAAATCATGGCCGGCAACATCATCGGAATCATCGCCCAACGCCTTGTTCGCCGCCTCTGTCCGCATTGCCGAATACCGCATAGAGCGGAGCCGGACGAATGCCGACTGCTTTGCAGTGAGCCGCCGGCACCCATCATCTATCGCGCCACGGGCTGCGAGTCCTGCGAATTCATGGGTTACCGCGGCCGCATCGCCATCGTCGAACTGTTGCGCATGGACAGCGACATAGACGAACTCGTGGCCACGCACACCACCGCCGGAGAAATCCGCAAAGCCGCCATCGCCAAGGGCTTCCGCCCGCTCGCCGAAGATGGCTTGCGCCGCGTCCTGGACGGCACGACTTCTCTGGAAGAAGTGGCGAGGGTAATCGACTTGAGCGAGCGCAGGTGATGACACTCTATGCCTACAAGGCAATGGATGTTTTCGGACGCCGGCTCCAGGGCCATATTGACGCGATCAATCTGGACGACCTGGAAATGCGGCTAAAGCATATGGGGCTGGACTTCATCAGAGGCACTCCGGTCAGCCACGGCAAGCCTTTCGAAAAGAATGTCAGCTTGCGGGAACTGATCCATTTCTGCTTCCATCTCGAACAGTTGACGCGCTCAGGAATTGCCATCATTGACAGCCTTATCGACCTGCGCGACAGCCTCGCACATAGCCGTTTCCGTGCGGTGGTCGCCAGCCTGACAGAGAGCGTGGAAGGCGGCAAGACCCTCTCTCAAGCCATGGGCGAGCACCCCCGCAGCTTCGACGAGGTTTTCACAAGCATGGTGCGCACCGGCGAGGAGAGCGGCAAGCTGCCGGACGTTCTCAAAAGCCTGGTCGATTCCCTCAAATGGCAGGACGAGATGACCTCGCACACCAGGAAGCTCATCCTCTATCCGGCCTTTCTCGGCATTGTGGTGCTCGTTGTGACGCTCTTTTTGTTGACCACCCTCGTGCCCAAGATGGCTGGTTTTATCAGGAGCATGGGCCAGGAACTGCCGCTGCAGACCCGGATATTGATTGCCTGTTCCGACTTCATCGTCAATTTCTGGATTCCATTGCTGTTCGCCCCCATCCTGGCTATCGTCGTCGTCAAGTTGCTGCTTGCAGTGAGCGCCGCGGCACGTTACCGCTGCGACGCCTTCAAACTTGGCATTCCTGTCTTTGGCGACATCCAGCGCAAAATCATTTTCTCCAGATTCGCCGCCGTCTTCGCCATGATGTATGGCTCGGGGATTTCCATCATAGACACCCTCCACACCTCAGAGAAGGTGGTCGGCAATGCCGTCATCAAGGCTAGCCTGGCGCGCGTAGGCCAGATGATAGTCGAGGGTCAGAATGTCTCTGCTGCATTCCAGAATGCCGGCCTGTTTCCGCCGCTGGTAATCCGGATGCTGCGCGTCGGAGAAAGCACCGGTGGACTCGATGCAGCCCTGCTCAATGTGAGTTATTTCTACAATCGCGACGTTCGCGAAGCCATAGAGCGCGCGCAAATTCTGTTGGAACCGGTTTTGACGCTGGTGATTGGGCTGATTCTGGGCTGGGTGATGCTATCCGTGCTCGGTCCCATCTACGGCGTCATCACCCAGCTAAAAACTTGAAGCGGCTGACCTCCCATGTCGCAGCGAATCGCCCTATTCCTCGATGCCAACCAGCTGACAGCCTATGGCTGGAGTTCTGGCAGGCTCAGCGCTGAAGGCCGGTTCGCCGCCGATGGTCACGGGCTCGAGGCCTTTGCCCAGTATCTTGTGCGACAGCGGCACAGCCTTTTCTATCTCTTGGCCGAGGTCTTCGACGAAGCCTTCCGGCTCGACGATATCCCCTGCGTCCGGGGTAATGATCGCTGCGCCCTGCTCGCACGCAAGCTGGACCAGATCTTCCATGACACGCCCCTCAATCTCGCCCTTTCGCTCGGCCGCGAGGGCACTGGCCGGCGCGACGAGAAGATGTTATTTGCCGGACTCACCAGACCCCAGCAGTTCGAACCCTGGCTGGCCTCGCTAAGAGAGCAGGAAGGGCGGCTCGCAGGGATTTACTCGATACCGCTGCTCGCAGGGGCGCTTGCTGCTGATCTGGCGGCGAACTCAGGTGTCGGGTCAGGGCCGATGCTGCTGGTGACGCTGACCTCAGGCGGCCTGCGCCAGAGCTTTTTCAATGATGGCAGCTTGCGCTTTTCACGACTGACGCCCCTGCCTTCGGCAAGTATGGAACAAAGCGCCGGCGCTTGCGCAAGGGAGGCAGAAAGCACTTACCACTATCTCGTCGGGCAACGCCAAATTTCGCGTGGCACGCCTCTGACCACGCTGGTGCTGGCGCATCCGGAAGAGATCAGCGTATTCAGGAATCATTGCCGCGACTCGGAAGATGTCCGCTTCGGATTCATAGACCTACTCCGCGAAGCAGAGAAATCGGGACTCAAATCCATTCCCGGCAATTCGCAAAGCGAGGCCCTGTTTCTGCACCTGATGGTAAAGCATCGGCCACACGTCCAGTTCGCTCACGACAAAGAGCGCCGCTTCTTCCAACTGTGGCAGATTGGTTCTGCGCTGAAATCGGGCGGGGCACTGATTCTTCTTGGCTGCCTGCTGTTCTCGGGAATGCAGTCCCTTGAAGGCTATCGGCTCGATGGCGAAACCAGGCTGGTCAGATTTCAATCCGAAGGCAATAGGCAACGTTACGCAACCATCATGGCTGCGCAGCCGCCACTACCGGCCAGCATCGACAGGCTGAGTACATTGATTTCCCGCTACGATGACCTGGAAAAGCGATCCGCCTCACTGGAACCGATGTTTCGTCGCATCAGCCACGCCCTCCAGGGCTCGCCCGGCATACAGATCAACCGCATCGAATGGCGGATAGACGCCGGCCCCGCCGTTATCTCAGATGTATACGCCCAGTTGCCATCCGACCTCGGTCACGATAAGAGAGCACATCTAACCGCCATACAGGCTTTCAAAGCAGATCTTGGCAAAGACGTCGCAACGGAAACGCACATTCTCAAGATGCCGTTTGACACCGCTCCGGAAAAGTCCCTGAAGGGCAGCCACGATATCGCTGCCAGTGACGACACCACGAGCTTCTCGCTACGCCTCCTGGAAAAGCCCTGAATCATGAAACTGGCCGACCTGGATCACCTGCGCTGGAGCATCCTGTTCTCCCTGCTGCTCGCCTTGCCTGGCGTCATAGCCGTGATTCTGGCAATCCGCTTCATGAATGCAAGTCTTGAAGAACATCGCCAGGCACAGAGCGAGAGAACGACCATCCAGCGCAGGTTTGCGCAGGTGGGATTCGATGGAAAGTTGCTAGAGAGGAAACTCGCCCGCTACAGAGAGCTGTTGGGGCATGGCTACATCGGCCAGGAGCAACGTCTGGAGTGGATCGAAGAGATCGCCAGCATAAGCAAGCAGCGCCATCTTCTTGACTTGCGCTATGAACTGTCGCCCCAGCAACCGCTCGATATTGCCCGGGGCGATGCTTACGTTGCTTCTTCCAGCAACATGAAGCTGCAAATGCAATTGCTGCATGAAGAGGATCTGATCAACTTCCTCGCCGACCTAAGCGCTCGAGTGCATGCCTACATCCGCATCAACAGCTGCAGAGTCGAACGCCTGCCATTGAGTGCAGGCGAGGGCAGGCTCCAGGCGGATTGTTCGCTCGACTGGATCACCTTCAGGGAAAAGCCATGACCAAGCAGACACTACCCACTATTTCCGGGCATGTCACACAGTTCCCTGCTCTGCTCTTCGTCCTGCTCGCCGCCGCGCTTCCAGCCAAGGGCGAAGCGCTGGGCCGGCTCTTTTTCACTCCCGCAGAGCGCGCAGCCCTTGACCGTCAGCGCTTGCTCGGCGCCCAGGAAGTCCAGGCGGAGCAAGCCGCAACGCTCAGCATCAACGGCATCGTGCGTTCATCAGGCGGCACAACCACCGTCTGGATCAACGGCATCCCGCAGGACGGCAACAGCCTGCGCACCGGCAAGTCCGGAAATCCGGCAAACGGCTGGAACAAGAAAGGTCTGGGCAATGGCCTCATTCTCATCAACCCGGGACGATAAACTCCTGACCCCCTATTCGATCATGTTCACCTTATCCCCGCAGCAAGGCTTCGCCTTGCTCATGATGCTCATGCTGCTCCTTATGGGGGCGCTGTTACTGGCCCCATTGACTCCCGCAAGACTGCAGGCAGAAAGAGAGCAGCTGACTGCCACCTCCTTGGCGCGGGCGAAAGAGGCATTGATCGCTTATGCGGTCAGCTATGGCGACAAGCATCCCAACAAGGTGCCAGGCTACCTACCCTGCCCGGAAACGGCGACCCCGGCCACCCCCGCCGACGAAGGCAGTGCAGAAAGTTCCTGCGCCGCCAAGAACATCAGCGTCATCGGAAAGTTTCCTTGGAAGACGCTGGGACTAGGCCCTCTGCGCGACGGATACGGCGAGTGCCTTTGGTATGCCGTATCGGGAAGCCACAAGAACAATCCTCCTACGGAGATGATGAACTGGGATACGACTGGATGGCTGTCCATTCTCTCCCCGGATGGGGCCGGCTTCATCGTCGGGGACTCGCCAGACAATCGTGCCGCCGCCGTCATTTTCGCGCCCGGAGCGGTTACTGGAAGTCAAAACCGCAGTGCGGTTGCGAATGCTGCTGTCTGCGGCGGCAACTACAATCCGGGCAATTATCTCGAGGCGTCAGGAGCAGCAAACAATGCTGTCGTTTCGGCAGTCGCCAATGCCCTTTCCGTTTTCATCTCGGCGGGCTTCGATAACGGCGTCAATGACCGTTATCTGGCCATTACCCCACAGGAGATTTTCGCTGCGATCGAAAAGCGCTCGGACTTCTCCGCCACGATAGGAAGTTTCACCGGGAAAGTCGGCAACTGTATCGCCGCTTATGGATCTCGGAACGCCGGCGGTTCGGGCGACAAGCGCTTGCCCTGGCCAGCTCCCATCGCTCTGGCCGACTATCTGGCCAATGCCAGCTACGATGACGACATCGACAGGCTCTCGGGCCGCCTGCCCTACAGGGTCAATAACTCGAAAACCAGGACAGCCAATGGCATGACAGGGACCAATCTGGTGATTGGCGTCAATTGCCCGGGACCCTGGTCGGCTTTGGACGACGAGTGGTACAAAAACTGGAAGGATCATCTTTTCTACGCGCTGGGCGGGGCATTCGGACCGGGGGCGGCCACCCCCAGCATCTGCCCAAGCTGTCTTTCTGCCAACGGCATCGGCTCCTACGCCGCCATTGTCCTGTTCGCCGGGAAAAAACTTGCCGGCCAGAAACGCATCAGCCTCGCGGACAAGGCAGCGATCTCCAATTATCTCGAAGACCGTAACAGCGCCAACGACCCGAACGCCGGAGGAAACTCCGACTACAGGAACAGCCCAGCGACAGCGGGCTTGAACGATTTGCTCTACTGCATAGACAGCGGACTGAGTGTGGCGCCATGTCCATGAAACATCCATGCGCCGGATTTTCCCTGACCGAGTTGGCAATTGTCCTGCTCATAGCCGCCTTGCTGGTCGGGGGCATGCTGATGCCTATTTCGGCGCAGATGGACTTGCGAAACTCCGGCGAAACCAGAAGGCAACTCGATGAGATCAGGGAGGCCTTGCTCGGCTTTGCGGCAGTCAATGGACGTTTGCCCTGTCCTGACACCGACACGGATCCCACGGCCGCCGGATATGGCGTCGAGGAAGCTAGTTGCACTGCCGATGCCGCGGACGAAAGCTACCTGCCCTGGAAAACACTGGGCGTCAGTGAGTTCGACTCCTGGGGCAGCCCCTGGCGGAACCCCGGCTTGCCGCGAAAAGGTCTCTGGCGCTATCGCATTGAACGCAAGTACGCGGACGCCGCAACCCTGCGCCAGCGCATTCTGCTGCCCGGCGTCTCCACCTGCAACAGCACCGATCCATTTCCCGATGATTGCCTCAGGATCAAAAATGCCGCCGGAGTAGCATTGAATGCCGATACCGAGAGGCCAGTCGCCATTGTTTTCTCTGTAGGCGCCAGCAATCAGCCGGACGGGGAAAACACCAGTTTTGAAGCCAACAAGACAGGCAACCCCACATATCAGGCCAGCGAGCGCACGGCAAACTTCGACGACATCCTGGTCTGGGTTTCGCGTTCAACGCTGGCTGGCCGAATGCTTGCAGCCGGCAGGTTGCCATAGGCCTATTCTGCAGAGAAGGAGTCAATCATGCGCCGCCAACAAAAAGGCTTCACCCTCGTCGAGATCGCCATCGTGCTGGTCATCATCGGCCTTTTGTTGGGCGGTGTGCTCAAGGGACAGGAGTTGATCAACAGCGCGAAGGTGAAGAACTTCGCCAACGACTTCCGCAATATTCCTCTTTTGATCTACGGCTACCAGGACAAGTACCGGGCCCTGCCGGGCGACCAGACGCAGTCTGCGCTGGATGTCCAGTTTCCTCCCGCCAGCACGGCGGCAGCCTGTGCTCCCGGCGCTGCCGGGCATTGCGTAGCCGGCAATGGCGTCATCGACGGCACATGGGATTCCTCGGCCATTAGCGACGAGAGCTTCGTCTTCTGGCAGCATGTCCGCTTGGCCGGCCTGGCCTCGGGCGCAACCGTGCCGGCCAACAGCACCCCCTATCGGCCCAGCAACGCCGATGGCGGATACATCGGCATCGAAAGCGCCGGCGCCCACTACATTCTCAACAACGATGGCGCCTCCTTCCTCCAGGGCACTTATCTGCTCTGCTCAGCGGGCATTCTCGGCAAGTTTGCCAAGCAGCTCGATACCCTGATGGACGACGGCGATACCCAGACGGGTTCGATGCGTACGGTGTCTGCCAGCCACGCGCGCGGACAAAAGGCAATCGCCAGCGCCCAGGTGGATGATGCCGGCGGCTACACCGTCTGCATGGGCTTTTAAGCGCCGCGCAACAGCAATTCCTCCGCAGCGGCAACCGCCGCCGGCACGCCCAGCAGCACCGCGATGTCCCCGGCCTCGAGAAGGGTCTCGGGGCCGGGCTCGACGCGGCGGATGTTTTTGCGGCGGATGGCCGAGACCGTCACACCAAGCTCTGCCAACGCCAGTTCGCCCAGTTTGCGGCCAATGGCGCGGGCGCCCTCGGTCAACACCACGGTGTGCAAGCGCGGCTGTTCGGCATCTGAGAGCTGTTCGTTGCTGTCGGAAGCGCCGTGAAAAAATCCGCGCAGCAGGACATAGCGTTGTTCGCGCATCTCGCGCAGGCGCTTGATCACGCGATGCAGCGGCACACCGAGCAGGGCAAGGGCATGGGTCGCCAGCATCACGCTCGACTCCAGCGCCTCGGGCACCACTTCGGCCGCACCGGCGGCGGCGAAGCGCTCGACATCCCTTTCCTCGGCGGCGCGCACCACCACCGGCAACCCCGGCCGCAAGTCATGCGCGTGGTGCAGCACGCGCAGCGCCAGGTGCGGATCGTTCGAGGTCACCACAACCACGTCGGCGCGCGCAATGCCTGCGGCGACCAGCGTCTCGCGATGCGCCGCATCGCCATAGACCACCGGATCGCCGGCTGCCGCCGCCTCGCGCACGCGCTCCGGATCGAGGTCGAGTGCGACGAAGGAGACGTTCTCCTGCTCCAGGAATCGCGCCAGATGCTGGCCGGTGCGACCGTAGCCGCAGAGGATGGCGTGCTTGTTGCTGCTCATGCTGCGGGCGGCGATCTGCGTCAGCACCAGGGAACGCATCAGCCATTCAGAGGCGACGAAGCGCAACACGATTTTGTCACTGAAGTGGATCAAAAGCGGCGAGAGCAGAAGAGAGAGCACCACGGACGCCAGCACGATCTGAGTCGCGGCATCCGTGATCAGTTGTTCGTGCATCACTTGCGCCAGCAGCACGAAACCGAATTCGCCGCCGGCACAAAGCCATAGTCCCGTGCGCAAGGCCGTCCCCGTCGAGGCACCGACCAAACGCGCCAGTCCGATGGCGATGGCGAGCTTGATCAACAGCAGGCCCGACAGGACGCCTGCCACCAGCAGGAAATGGCGCCCGACGAGCATGGGATCGAGGACCATGCCGACGGTGATGAAGAACAGGCCCAGCAGAACATCGCGGAAGGGTTTGATGTCCTGCTCGACCTGGAAGCGGTACTCTGTTTCGGAAATCAGCATGCCGGCCAGAAAAGCCCCCAGCGCCAAGGACAGGCCGGCCAGTTCGGTGAGAAAGGACAGGCCCAGGGTGATCAGCAAGACATTGAGCATGAACAGTTCGGCTGACTTGCGCCGGGCGACGACGGTGAACCATGCCCGCATCACACGCTGCCCCAGGATCAGCACTACAACGAGAACAATCACCCCCTTGAGCGCTGCGTCGAACATCAGCCTCGGCAGGGACTCCATCTCGCCGGCCAAAGCGGGCAGCAGGATCAGGAGAGGCACCACGGCCAGATCCTGAAAAAGCAGCACGCCCATGACCTGCCTGCCGTGGGCGGAATCCAGTTCCCTGCGCTCGGCCAGGAGTTTGCTCGCCACCGCCGTCGACGACATCGCCAGCGCTCCGCCAAGCGCCACGCCGCCTTGCCACGACAGCCCCAACATCAAGGCCACGGGCAGGATCACCGCCATGGTCAAGAGAACCTGCGCAAGACCCAGGACGAAGACCAGGCGCTTCATGGTGTACAACCGCGGCAGCGAAAATTCGAGGCCAATGGTAAACATCAGGAATACCACACCGAATTCCGCGAGATGGCGGGTTCCCTCCGTGTCCGGCAGAAGCTTCAAGGCATGCGGGCCGATCGCGGCGCCGACCAGCAGATAGCCCAGAAGCGATGGCACGCCAAGCCAGCGGAACAAGGTCACCACCAGCACAGCGGAGGCCAGGAGCAGCAGGACGAGTTGCAGTGTGGTGGCCATGTGGCGATGGAAGCGGGGGGAAGGATGGCGTTTGTTATAATCTTCTCAATCATAACTGCATACCGACCATGAGCCAAACAGGCGATCCCAGCAGCGACTTGCGCGCGCTCAGCATGGCGCGACGCGTCCTGCAAATCGAGGCGGAGGCAATCGTCGCCTTGAGCGAACGCTTGGGTGACGGGCTGGGTCAAGACTTTCTGCGCGCAATCGAACTCATACTGAACTGCCGCGGCCGGGTCATCGTCAGCGGTATCGGCAAGTCCGGCCATGTCGGCCGCAAGATCGCAGCGACTCTCGCCAGCACCGGCACACCGTCTTACTTCGTGCATGCGGCTGAAGCCGTGCATGGCGATCTTGGCATGATCGCGAAGGGCGACGTGCTGATCGCCCTCTCCTATTCCGGCGAGAACGACGAACTGCTCACCATCGTGCCGCATGTCAAGCGCCAGGGCGCCCGGCTCATCGCCATCACGGGCGACCCCCTGTCCCCGCTGGCGAAGGAGGCTGATGTGCATCTTGACGCCAGCGTCAGGGAGGAAGCCTGCCCACTCAATCTCGCCCCCACCGCCAGCACCACGGCGGCGCTGGCGCTTGGTGACGCCCTGGCCGTAGCACTCCTGGACGCGCGTGGATTCTCTTCCTCCGACTTCGCCCGCTCCCATCCCGGCGGCGCGCTCGGCCGCCGCCTCCTGACCCATGTCGCTGACGTGATGCGTCCGGCAGCTAAGGTGCCCAAGGTTTATGTCACCACGCCGGTGCTTGAGGCAATTCTCGCCATCTCCAAGGGCGGCATGGGCATGACCGCTGTCTTCGCGGCCGACCAGAGGCTGGCCGGAATATTCACCGACGGCGACCTGCGCCGAGCCATGGAGCGGCTAGGCGACCTGCGCGACATCTCCGTCGAGGTGGTCATGACAGTGAAGCCGCGCACCATTTCTCCCGGACGACTCGCTGTCGAGGCAGTACAACTGATGGAGGAGCACAAGATCAATCAGCTCCTGGTGACGGACGACGACGGCGGGCTTTGCGGCGCCCTCAATATGCACGACTTGTTTCGCGCCAAGGTGGTTTGATGCGTGCCACGGTCCAAGCCAGAAATCTCAGGCTGATGGCCTTCGATGTCGACGGCGTACTGACGGACGGCACACTCTATTACACGGCGCAGGGCGACGAGATGAAGGCATTCAACGCGCTCGACGGTCACGGCCTGAAGATGCTTGCCGAAGCCGGCATTCGCCTTGCCATCATCACCGGCCGAACTTCCCGCGCCGTCGAATTGCGCGCGCAGAATCTCGGCATCGCGTTATTGCTGCAGGGTGTCGCCGACAAGCGCGGCGCCATGCAAACCCTTCTGCAGCAGCAGGGCCTGGGCTTCGCCGAGGCGGGTTACATGGGCGACGATGTGGTCGATCTGCCATTGCTCTGCGCCTGCGGTTTTTCCGCCACGGTGCGAAGTGGCCACACGCTGGTTCAAGGTCGCGTCGATTATGTCGCCCGCGCCGCCGCCGGCCACGGCGCAGTTCGCGAAGTCTGCGAGTTCATCCTCGCCGCGCAAGATAAACTCGACGCAGCCATGGCCCCTTATCTTCCGAAAGCCCCGGAATAATGAAACATCCTAGCGCCAGCCTGCTGCCGCTGATACTGCTGGGCCTTCTGGCAGCGCTCACATTCTGGCTTGAGCGCGCCACCCAGATCGACAATGAGAAACACGACGGCAAAGGGCGCCACGACCCCGACTTCATTGTCGATAACTTTACCGTGCGCCGTTTCAATCCCGGCGGCGGGCTGCAATATGTGCAGACGGCGCAGAAAATGCTACATTACACCGATGACGACAGCACGGAAGTCACAGCGCCGGCATTGAGATACATCAGCGAGAGGCAACATACCAGAGTCACCGCCCGTCTAGCCTGGCTCGGTCCATCCGGCAAGGAAATCCGCCTGAACGATGACGTGCGCATGGTGCGCGAGGCTACGGCAGACAACCCGGAGTTGGTAGTGACGACTTCAGAAATGTTTGTATATCCCGATGATGAACTTGCCCGCGGCGACAAGCCTGTCACTATCACGGAAGGCCGGAGCATCATCCATGGTACCGGCTTCGAAGCCGACAACCGCGCACACCTTTTCAAGCTGATGGGCAGGGTGCACGGCATTATTTACAAAAAGACTGACACGCCATGAAACCCAGCGCCGGACTGATTAGCCTTGTCACCCTCCTGTTCATCGCACAGCCGGCCCTGGCTGAACGTGCCGACCGCGACAAACCGGTCAACCTCGAGGCCGACCGCATCACTGTCGATGACGTCAAGAGGGTGCATATCTTCGAGGGGAACGTTCAGCTGATTCAAGGCACGCTGATTATCCGCACCGAGAAGTTGGTGGTGACCCAGGATGGCGAAGGTTTCCAGAAGGGGGTAGCCTTCGGGGGCGAAGCCGGCCTTGCGCGCTTTCGCCAGAGGCGCGAAGGCAGGGATGAATATGTCGAGGGAGAGGCCGAGCGCATCGAGCACGACGGCAAGGCAGAGAAGACCCAGTTTTTCCTGCGCGCCCATGTCAAGAGCGGGCAGGACGAGGTCCGGGGCCAGTACATATCCTACGACGGCAAGAGCGAGAATTATCTTGTCACCAGCGGTCCCGGTGGCACCGTCGCCCCGACGGTTCCCGGCAAGGATAGCCGCGTACGCGCAGTGATCCAGCCCAAGAAGAGCAGCTCCGAGCCCCGGCCAGCGGGCGAGGCTGCGCCGCTCAAAACCGCGCCGGAAATCGGCGGCAAACAATAGGAACCCTCATGGCTTTTGAGAACATCCTCGTCGAGACAATAGGCAAAGTTGGCCTGATCACGCTCAACCGGCCCAAGGCCATGAATGCCCTCAATGATGCTTTGATTGACGAGGTCGGCGCCGCCCTCGACGACTTTGAAGCCAATGAAACGATAGGCTGCATCGTCATCACCGGCTCGGAAAAAGCCTTTGCCGCCGGCGCCGACATCGCCGCAATGAAGGAATGGGGCTATGTGGAGGTCTACAAGGCCAACTACATCAGCCGCAACTGGGATCGCATAGGGCGCTGTCGCAAACCCATCATCGCCGCGGTTGCCGGCTTCGCCCTGGGCGGTGGTTGCGAACTGGCGATGATGTGCGATTTCATCATCGCCGCGGAAAGCGCAAAATTCGGTCAGCCTGAGGTCAAGCTCGGACTTCTTCCAGGCGCCGGCGGCACCCAGCGCCTGCCACGCGCCGTAGGCAAGGCGAAAGCCATGGACATGTGTCTCACTACGCGATTAATGGACGCCGCAGAAGCCGAGCGCGCCGGTCTTGTCTCGCGCATCGTGCCGTCAGACAGGCTTCTTGAAGAGGCCCTCGCCGCCGCAGCGACCATCGCAGAATTTTCGCTGCCGGTGTTGATGGCCATCAAGGAGTCGGTCAACCGCGCCTTCGAATCCTCGCTCGCCGAGGGGATTCTGTTCGAGCGCCGCACCTTCCACGCTTCCTTCGCGCTCAGCGATGCCAGGGAAGGCATGTCGGCCTTCGTGGACAAGCGCAAGCCGGGCTTCAAGAACCGCTGAATTTGTCTCGATTTGGCGCCAGGTTAGCGTTTCAGTGCAATGGCAACTCCGGCGACTGCCAGCGCCATGCCTGCCACGGCGGGCATGGCGAGACGCTCACCGAACATCGCCCAGGCCATCAGTGCCGTAGTCGGCGGCGTCAGATAAAAGAGGGTCGCTACGCGAGTCGCTGCGCCGCGCCGGATCAATAGGTGCAGCAAAGAGACCGCACCGACAGAGAGCACCAGCACCAGCCACCCCAGCGCAAACAGAAAGCTACCTTCCCAGTTAACCTGCATCGTCTCGAAAGTAAGCGCTAACGGCATTACCACGACGGCGCTCGCCGCGAATTGCAGCAGAGAACCGCTCCATAAATCCATCTGCCCGCAAAAGCGCTTCTGGTAGAGGGTGCCGAAGGTGATGCTGGCCAAGGCCAGCAAGGCGAAGCCGAAGCCGAGGAGGGAGAAGCCAGACAACGAGAATCTGCCTGACAGCACTAGCGCCACCCCGGCGAAACCCAGCACCAGCCCAGACCACTGCCGCATACCAACGCGTTCGCCTAGCATGCGGGCACTGAAAAGTCCGGTCAACAGGGGTTGCATGCCTACGATCAGGGCAGTCAAACCGGCCGGCAATCCTAAGTGGATGGCGCTAAACACGCCGCCTAGGTAGCCGCCCTGAAGCAATACCCCGGCAATCATGATATGCCCTGCATGCTTTGCATCCACCGGCCAAGGTCTGCGCAAGGCCAGGACTATGCCCAGGAGCAGGAGGCAAGTGGCGGAAAAGCGCAGCAGCAGGAAGGTGAAAGGTTCGGCATCCGCCAAACCGAGCTTGGTGCCGATGAAACCGGTACTCCACAGCAGGACGAACAAACCCGGCAGCAAATTCTGGAACCATGCGGCCATCCGCTCAGCCATGACGGCAGTGCAACATCTGCTCCTTGGCGACGACCCTTCCATCCCTGACGGAACAATCCAACACTATGTTAATGGATAGTAAAATTAACATTTACGGATATTGGTGCGCTGCAACATAAATATCTTGACATTGGGGAATTCGCTCTTATAATGGACTCATGCTGCATTGCAATATATGCGGCGCAAGACCGAATATAACGTCACAACCGCCCATTGTAATTTAACTCAAGGAGCAAAACATGTTCGCCACCCCTGAAAAGCTCGCCAGCAGCAACAAAGCCAACGTTGAATCCTTTCTGACCCTGGCCAATACCGCCTTCGCCAGCGCCGAGCGCTTTGCCGCCCTGAATCTGAATACCGCCCGCGCCTTCCTCGAAGACGGCATGTCCAATGTCAAGACCCTGCTCAGCGCCAAGGACATGCAGGATCTGATGAACCTGCAAACCACCCTGGCCCAACCGAGCGTCGAGAAAGCCATTGCCTACTCCCGCAGCGTCTATGAGATCGCGACCCAGACCCAGGAAGAAGTCTCCAAGATCGTCGAGTCTCAGTTCGCAGAAGTGAACAAGAATGTTGCCTCGACCCTTGACAATGTGGCCAAGAACGCCCCTGCCGGTTCGGACGTCGCCGTCGCTGCCGTCAAGTCTGTCATCGCTGCCGCCAACTCGGCTTATGACAGCATGAGCAAGGCTGCCAAGCAAGTCGCCGAGATCGCCGAAACCAATATGGCCACCGCCTCCAGCGCCACTGTCAAGGCAGTCGGGGTCAAGGGCAAGAAGGCTGCGTAAATAGTCACGCTGTCTGACACAAACCCCGGCCGAGGCCGGGGTTTGTTTTTGTGCAGTAGCTCACACCGTCTCGGGCTCCATGCGTATCGCCCCGCACGGGCACTCGGTTGCGCATAGGCCGCAACCCTTGCAATAGTCGAAGTTGAAGAGGAAGCGTTTGCCGGGGCCGAGTTTGATCACGGCATTGTCGGGGCAGACGCCGTAGCAGTTGTCGCACTCGAAACAGTTACCGCATGACAGGCAGCGGCGCGCCTCGAACAGGGCATTGCCCTCGTCGAGATCGCCCAGTACCTCCTCGAAGGTGGACTGGCGGCGGATGATGTCCAGAACGGGCTGCACCGTCTTTGGCGCATCGGCGTAATACCAGGTGTTAAGACGGCTGAAAGTGGCGAGTTCATGCTTCTCGCGCGCGACCGGGACTTCCCCGCGCAGCCAGGCATCGATGCTTTTGGCCGACTTCTTGCCATGGCCGACGGCGTCAGTCACCGTGCGCTCGGAGGGGACCATGTCGCCGCCAGCGAATATGCCCGGATGGCCGGTCATCATGTTGCAGTCCACCGTCACCATGCCGTTGTCGACCGTAAGTCCTGGCAGTTTGTCGAGCAATGCCAGGTCGACATCCTGCCCCAGCGCCAGCACCAGGGAATCGGCCGCGATCTTCTCATACTCGCCAGTGGGTTGGGGGAATCCGTTCTCGTCCAGCGCCATCTTTTCCACCGTGAATGACGCTTCTCCCGCCTCCTTGATGGTGGTCAGCCATTTCATCATGACGCCTTCGGCGAGCGCCTCCTCGACTTCGGATTCATGGGCGGGCATTTTTTCGCGGGTGCGCCGATAGACGACGATGGCCTCTTCCGCCCCCATGCGTTTGGCGCTCCTGGCTACATCGATGGCCGTATTGCCGCCGCCGACGACGACGACGCGGCGGCCGAGCAGGGGTTTCTCCTCGCTTTCCATGCCGCGTAACACCGACACCGCATCGAGGATGCGATTGGCGTCGCCGGCGGGAATGTAGGCGCGCTTGGCAAGATGGGCTCCGACGCCGAGGAAGGCTGCATCGAAGCCTCCCTCTCGCATCGTCGAGAGCATGTCGTCAACCCGAGTGTTCAACCGTATGGTCACACCCATCGTTTCCAGGCGTTCTACTTCGGCATCGAGCACGGAACGCGGCAAGCGGTACTTGGGAATACCGAAGCGCATCATGCCGCCGGCGAAAGGTCCGGCCTCGAATATGGTCGCACGATGACCGAGCAGCGTCAGGTGGTAGGCTGCCGCCAGGCCGGCCGGCCCCGCCCCCACTACGAGGACATGTTTCCCCGAGAGTGGCGCCGCGACCTCGATCTTCCATCCCCGCCTGATCGCCTCGTCACCGAGAAAGCGCTCCACGGCGTGGATATTCACCGCCTCGTCGAGTTGGCCGCGATTGCAGGCCGACTCACAGCTGTGATAGCAGACCCGCCCCATGACGGCGGGCAGGGGATTGTCCTTCATCAGCTCGCGCCAGGCCGACTCGTAATCGCCCGCTTCGGCATGGAAAAGCCAGCCCTGGATGTTCTCTCCCGCTGGACAGGTATGGTTGCAAGGCGGCAGGCGATCAACATAGACGGGGCGCGCGGTTCGCCATGAGCCGGTGCGATTGGCCAGGCTGGAGCCGACATCAAGGGTGATGGCAAAGGGTTTGTTGATGTTCATGACGCCCCGCCTTCCACGAGGCCGTACTTGCGTATATTGCGGTCGGCCAGCGCCTGCAGCCTGGCGACGATGGCCAGTTCCGGTAGCGGTTGGAAAAGATGGGCGAAACGTTTCTGCGGCTTGAGATATTCCTCCACCGGGGTTTTTCTGCGTATAGTCAAACGGCTGGTGAGTTCTCCCCATTCGGCTTCGAATACCGGAAACAGCCCGGTCTCTTTGGCCAGACGCGCCATGCGTATTGTGTCGTGGGAAGCCGTGCCCCAGCCGAGCGGGCAGGGCACGAGAATGTGGATGTAACGCGCTCCCTGAATCTCCATGGCACGACGGACCTTGGCTTCGAGGTCGCGCAAGTCGGCAACGGTGGCCGTCGCCACATAGGGAATACCGTGGGCCATGGCGATCTCCGGCAGATTCTTGCCCTGGCCGAAGACGTTTCCCGGAGAGCCCCCCACGACAGGTGTCGTCGCAGTTCTGGCCGCCGGCGGCGTCGCCGAAGAGCGCTGGCCGCCGGTGTTCATGTAGCCCTCGTTGTCGTAACAGATGTAGAGCACATCGTCGTTGCGCTCAAACATCCCCGAGAGGCAGCCAAAGCCGATGTCGGTGGTTCCGCCGTCGCCACCCTGCGCCACCACGCGCACTTTCTTTTGTTGCTTGACCTTCAGCGCAGCGGCCACGCCGGTGGCGACCGCAGCGGCATTGCCGAACAGCGAGTGGATCCACGGAATCTGCCAGGATGTCTCTGGATAAGGCGTCGAAAAAACTTCCAGGCAACCCGTGGCATTGACCGCGATGAGTTGCCCGTCGGCAGCCTCCATCGCCGCGTCAATGGCGTAGCGTGCGCCCAGCGCCTCGCCGCAACCCTGACAGGCACGGTGGCCGGAGTTGAGGGCGTTGGTGCGCGCCATGTCTGCCTGCACCGAACGTTGTTCCGGGTCGAGCAGACGATTGCCGACGGTGAATGTGCCGGTCTGATAGAACTTGATCGCCTGAAATGCCATGGCATCTTCCCTATAAACGCGCGGCGACCACACCCAGATCGCGCAGGATGCTCTCGGCGATCGGTCCTGAACGACGCATGGACCGTTCGCGCTCCAGCACTCTTTCGACGAGACCCTGGTCGAGATCGAGGAAGGTCAAATGTTCGAGACGCTCGGCATGGGCCTCGGCAAACAGCCGGTGCAAGGAGGCCTTGGTGATGGCCCGCCCGCCGAGGCCGGCGATCACTGTATAGCCGTGAATATTGAGATGGGAGAGCGCCATGCGCACATTCGTAGACAGTATGCCGCCGATGCCGACGGCAAGGCTTTTCTCCAGGATGACGACGCGCTTTGCCTCCTGCAATGCCGCCCGAATTTCGGTCAGCGGGAAGGGTCGGAAGGCCTTGATCGCGAGAGCCCCGATGCTGACGCCAAGATCTCGCATCTCATCGACCACGTCCTTGATGGTGCCCAGCACCGAACCCATGGCCACCACAATGGTTTCGGCACCCTCGCAGCGGTAGGAGCGCACCAGCCCGCCGGAGTCGCGGCCGAAAATTTCCGCAAACTCTGCGGCAAATTCCGGAATCAGGCTGAGCGCCTGCAACTGCTTGGCATGGGCGAGATAACGCACCTCCGAGAAAGCCTCCGGGCCAACCATGGCGCCGATGGACACAGGCTCAGCGGGATCGAGCATCTGGCGCGGAGCATAGGTCGGCAGGAAGGCGTCCACCTGTTTCTGGGTCGGGATGTCTACGCGTTCGAAGGCATGGGTCAGGATGAACCCGTCCATGCACACCATGACCGGCAATGAGAGTTCCTCGGCCAGGCGAAAGGCCTGGATGTGCAGATCGATTGCCTCCTGGTTGGTCTCGGCGAAAAGCTGGAGCCAGCCGGCATCGCGCAAGGCCATGGCGTCGGAATGATCGTTCCAGATATTGATGGGCGCGCCGATTGCCCGGTTGGCGATGGTCATGACGATGGGCAAGCCCAGGCCGGCGGCATTGTAGACGGCTTCTGCCATGAAAAGCAGCCCCTGGCTCGCGGTCGCGGTGTATGCCCGCGCACCCGTGGCGGAGGCGCCGATGGCCACCGACATGGCGGCGAACTCGGATTCGACATTGACGAACTCGCAGTCCTGCAACTCCCCTCCCTTGACCATGGCGCCGAGCGCCTCGACGATATGCGTCTGCGGCGAAATCGGATAGGCGCAGATGACTTCGGGCCGGCACAAGGCCACGGCTTCAGCGACGGCGCGGGAACCCTCGATCTGCTTAAGCATGGAAAGACTCCAGGGCGAGCGACTTGATGACGCCGTCAAATGCTTCGCTGGCAGCGGCGATATTGGCGGCTGCCACCTTGGGCGGGAACTTGTCACGAATGGCGCTGATCACTGAAGCCAGATGCATCATCCCGCTGATCGCCGCGAAGCCCCCCAGTAGCGGCACATTGGGTACCGGCCGGCCGACATGCCTCAGCGCCAGGTCCGTGGCGGGCACGGTGCATAGGCGTCTGGGATCGAAGTCCTTGATGAAGTCGCCCAGGCCGAGATCGGCGAAGCCCAGGGTGGAGTTGATCAGAATGTATGCGCCAGGCGGCACCCCGCTGAACAAGTCCACCTGATGTAGCAGTGTCGGATCCTGGATGATGAGGGCATCGGGATGCATCACCGGCTCCCTTAGCCGGATCTCGCGGTCCGAGATGCGGCAGAATGCGACCACAGGTGCGCCCGTGCGCTCGGAACCAAAGCTGGGGAAAGCCTGGGCATGCCTTCCCTCGCGGAAGGCGGCATCGGCCAGCAGTTCTGCCGCAGATACCACGCCCTGCCCACCGCGGCCATGGATTCTGACCTCGAATACCATGCCTCTCTTATCCATGCTGTCTCTGTAAATTGTCCAGGCGAGAAAGTATGAAAAAATGATAGGCCGACTTTGTTAAAAATAGCTGATGTAGGTCAACTCCTGCCGACAAAGGACGCCGCGCTATTGCTGCGTAGCAGCAAGCTCTTCCCACTGAAAACCGATGTGCGACACTTCTGCTTTGATCTCGACCATGGCGGCAGCCACCTGTGCCGGATCGCCGCGCACGCCGAGTTCGATATGGCGGCGCCTGACGGCATCACCGAAGGAGGGCAGGCTGAACACGGTCAGTCCATTGTGAATCGCCTCGACATGGCGCATCAAGGCGAGCAATGCGCCTTCGTTGCCCTCCCAGACGATGATCGCCTGTTCCGCCTCCGCCACAAGATGGAAGCGCTCACGGTAATAGTTGTCGAGCACCCATTCGAGCATGGGATGGGCCATCTGCGGAAAACCCGGGAAGAAGTGGTGATGATTGAGCGAAAAACCCGGGATGCGGTTGAAAGGATTCGGGATGATGCGGCTGCCGGCCGGGAACTCCCCCAGTTGCAGCCTGTCCGGGGTCGCCTCGGTGCCTGACTCCGCGAAGCGGGCGCGAATCTCGGTCTCTGCCTCGGGATGCAGGACCACCTGCACGCCGGCCGCGGCGGCGGCGGCCTGGCGGGTATGGTCATCCGGGGTGACGCCGATGCCGCCGAAACAGAACACCACATCTTCCGACTTGAGAGAAAGGGACAGCGTGTCGGTGAGGCGGCGGCGGTCGTCGGCGAGGTAGAGGCTCCAATCGAGATGCAGGCCGCGAAGCGCCAAGAGTTCTATGGTCTTGGCAAAATGCCTGTCTGTCCTCTTGCCGCGGATGATTTCGTCGCCGATGATGATTGCGCCGAAGCCCATGATCTTCTCCTCAATGGTGGTGCTCTCTCGACTCCCAGGTCTTGGCGAGACGTTTCACCGATACCGGTGTCGGCGTGCGCAGTTCCTGGGCGAATAATGACACACGCAGCTCTTCCAGAAGCCAGCGGAATTCTTCCAGGAAAGGGTCGCTGACTCCCGCCTTCATGCGTGCGGCGCGTTCGCGCTCGAAGGGTTTGGCGAGCCTTGCCCATTCTGCCATCGCCGCTGCGTCTCTGCTCGGGTCGATGCGCAGTTTTTCCAGGCGCAAGGAGGCAGCCTTGAGATAGCGCGGGAAGTGCTGCAAGCGCTCGAAGGGCGTGGCCAGGACGAAGCCCTTGTCGAGCAGGGCGTGGCACTGTGCGGTCACGTCGGCGGCGGCGGCGGGAAAAGCCTTGGCAAGCCCCAGCTTTTTCTGCAAGGCCGCATGTTCCGACAGGATGATGCCGACCAGCCGCGCCAGTTCCTGAGCCACCAGCGTGATGCGCGTCTTGGCAGAGACCAGACGCTCTGCGAACTCCGCCGCCGTCTGCGGCAAGGGGCTCATCATGCAGCTTCGCTCCAGGGTCGCGGCGAGCAACTGCTCCTGCAATTCGCTCTCGGTGAACAGGTTCATGAATTGCAGCGCCATGTCGCGCAGGCCGAGGTTCTTCTGGATGTATTTCAGCGGCTCCTTCAGGCCCAAAGCGAACAGCCGGCGCAGGCCGGCGCGATGCTGCTGTTGCGCCTTCTCGGGGGTGTCGAAGACGCGCAGGGCGACCGTTTCATGTTCGTCCACCAGGGCCGGAAACCCGACCACGCTGCGCCCGGAGACGGTGATCTCCAATAGCGTGGGCAGATCGCCGAAGCTCCAGGAGGTCAGTCCGCGCAGCTCACCCTCGGCCCCCTCGGCGGCTGCGCTGCCGGGTTTGCCAAAGTCTGCTTGCGCGAAGCTTTGTTCGACGCGGCTGCCGAAGCCAGCCCGCAGCTCCGCAAGGGATCGTGACATGGACAGGGTGCCGCCGTGTTCGTCCATCAGCCGGTAGTTCATGGATAGATGCGGGCGTAACTCGCCCGGTCTGAAAGCGTCGAGCGGCAGTTTCATCGCCAACTTTTCCTCGACAGCGCGGGTCAGTGCCCGCACCAGAGGTTCTTCGAGATCATGAGCCTGCCCGCAAAAATCTTCGGAGAAACCATCGAGCGGCATCAGACGGCTTCTGACCCTGGCCGGCAGGGTCTTCAAAAGCTGTCTCACCTTTTCCTCGAGGAGGCCAGGAACAAGCCATTCGCAGCGCGTGGCCGAGATCTGGTTCACGCTCACCAGGGGCAGCGACAGTGTGACGCCATCGTCGGCCGCCCCCGGGTCATGATGGTAGGAGAGCTTCTGTATCTGGCCGTGGAATTCAAGATGGTGAGGAAAGGCATCGGTGGTGATGCCGGAAGCCTCGTGTCGCATCAATTGCTCGCGCTCGAGAAACAGCAACCGGGACCCCTCACGCTCGGCGTCGCGGCGCCAAGAGTCGAATGCGGCGATGGTGGTGATTTCCCGAGGAATCTTTGCCTCGTAGAAAGCGAAAATCAGTTCCTCGTCCACCAGCACGTCAGGACGTCGCGACTTGTGCTCGAGCGCTTCGATCTCACCAATGAGCTTGCGGTTGTGCTGGAAAAACTTCGCGCGGCGGGAGAAATCCTCATGCACTTCCCCTGCAACCAGCGCCCCGCGTATGAAGAGTTCGTGCGCCAGGCTCTCTTCGCTGGGGAGTTTTCCGAACTGAACCCTGCGCTTGGCATAAAGCAGGAGGCCGTGAAGCGTCGCGCGCTCCCAGGCCACCACCTGGCCGGAAGATTTCTCCCAGTGGGGCTCATAGACATGGCGCCGGACAAGATGGGATCCGACCCGCTCCAGCCACTCGGGTTCTATCTTTGCCAGGCAGCGGGCAAAGAGACGCGAGGTTTCCACCAGTTCGGCAGCCATGACCCAGCGTCCGGCCTTCTTGGCGAGAGTGGAGCCCGGATGGAGATGAAACTTGATGCCGTGTGCGCCGAGATAATGTCCCTCGTCCTCGCTTTTCAGGCCGACGTGACCGAGCAGGCCCGAGAGCAGCGCCTGATGGATCGCGTCAAAGGAGGCAGGCAATTCATTCTCCTTCCAGCCATGCTCGGCGCTGACGGCGTGGAGCTGGCCGTGGATGTCGCGCCACTCGCGCAGTCGCAGCCAGGAAATGAAGTTCTGCCGGCACCAGGCCCGCTGCTTGGGAACAGACTCGTGGCTCCAAACCTGGTCTGCGGCGGCCCAGAGCTTGAGGTAAAAAAGAAACTCGGACTTCTCGTCTTTCCATTTTGCGTGCGCCTGGTCGGCGCTCGCCGCGTGCTCGGTCGGCCTGTCCCGGGCATCCTGCACCGACAGGGCGGCGGCGATGATCAGCACTTCGCGCAAGCATCCCTGATCGCGACCACTGATAATCATGCGGCCGATTTTTGGATCGAGAGGAAGCTTGGCCAACTCCCGGCCGACTGCGGTCAGTTGCTTGCCAAGGTCAACCGCGCCCAGCTCCTCGAGCAACTGGTAGCCGTCGACAATCATCCTCGGCAGGGGCGGTTGCAGGAAGGGGAATTCCTCGACGCCGCCCAGATTCAGCGACTTCATGCGCAGGATCACCCCGGCCAGCGATGAGCGCAAAATCTCCGGATCCGTGTAGGGCGGACGTTTGGCGAAATCCTCCTCGGCATAGAGGCGGAAACAAATGCCTGAGGACACGCGCCCGCAACGGCCGGCTCGCTGGTTGGCGGAGGCCTGGGATATGGACTCGACCTGCAACTGTTCCACCTTGTTGCGATGCGAGTAGCGTTTGATGCGGGCCAGGCCGGTATCCACCACGTAGCGGATGCCCGGCACGGTGAGCGAGGTCTCTGCGACATTGGTCGCCAGAATCACGCGCCTGCCCTGATGGGACTGAAAGACGCGGGACTGCTCCTGCGCCGACTGGCGCGCGAACAGGGAGAGAATCTCGGTGCCGGGCGGGTGATGCTTGCGCAAGGCTTCCGCCGCCTCGCGTATCTCGCGCTCACCTGGCAGGAAGACCAGCACGTCACCGGGTCCGGTTCGATGCGCTTCAGCCACCGCATCAACGATGGCGTCGTTGATGTCGCGGTCCTCGCGCTGGGCGAAGGGCCGCCCCGAGCCCGGCGCAGCGCTGGACTGCGAGCTACGCGAGCCTGCCTCACCCCCTTCCCGGGGAAGGGGGCGGGGAGGAAGGTCTATTGGTCTCCAGCGCATCTCGATGGGGTAAAGACGGCCGGAAACCTCGAACACGGGAGCACCATCGAAATGATTGGAGAAACGCTCTGCGTCGAGCGTGGCCGAGGTGACGATGACTTTCAGGTCGGGCCGCTCAGGCAAGATCTGCTTGAGATGGCCAAGCAGGAACTCGATGTTCACACTGCGCTCGTGCGCTTCGTCGAGAATGATGGTGTCGTATTGGCGCAGCCGCGGGTCGCCCTGAGTCTCCGCCAACAGGATGCCGTCGGTCATCAGTTTGATATAAGTGTCGTTTGATACGCGGTCGGTGAAGCGGATCTTGTACACGACATAGCGGCCCAACTCGCTTTTCAGTTCCTGGCTGATGCGCGCCGCGGTGGCGCGCGCGGCGATGCGCCGCGGCTGGGTATGGCCGATCAGACCGGCACAGCCACGGCCGAGCTCGAGGCAGATCTTGGGAAGCTGGGTGGTCTTGCCCGAACCCGTCTCGCCGCAGACAATGACCACCTGATTCTTCTCTATGGCACGGGCGATCTCGGCCCGGCGTGCCGTGACCGGCAATTCTTCATCGTAATAAATGGCTGGTCGGCCTGCGAGCCGGGCGGCGAGGTGTGTAGCATTGCGCGCCTCCGCCGCAGCCGCAGCCTGGCGTGCCGGCTTCATTTGGAGAACTGCTGTACGCTCAGAATGCCGAGAACTGTCATCAGGAGCGAACCGAACAGATGCAGCGAGACCGTACCCGCCGCCCAGAGATACTGGGCGCGCTGGAGAAGCGCGACGACTTCCGCGGAGAAGCTGGAAAAGGTGGTGAGCCCACCGAGGAAGCCTGTGATGATGAGGAGTTTGACCTCGGGCGGCAGATCGGCGTTGATATGGAACACCGCCACAGCGACCCCGACCAGATAGCCACCGATCAGGTTGGCCGCCAAAGTGCCCAGGGGAACGGTGGGAAAAAGCGGATTCAGCATCAGCCCCAATCCCCAGCGCAGCCAGGCGCCTAGCGCGGCACCCGCGCCGACGGCGGCGAATGCGGACCCGTTCATCGCGGGATGGGCATGCATGCGTTCATGCAGCGCATTTTACACCTCGGGGCAGAGGGCTTTGCCGTTAAAATAAGCGTTTTCGCAATGCCCACCGCCATGTCCGCCGACCACATCGCCGCCACCTCCAACTTCATTCGCAGCATCATCGAGTCCGATCTCGCCGCCGCCAAGTATGTCGCCCGCCGCTGGTCCGGCCGGCCCGGTCCGGCCAAGTTGCAGGCAGGTGCCGCACCCGATGCTGCGAAGATTCGTACCCGCTTTCCGCCGGAGCCAAACGGCTATCTTCATTACGGTCACGCCAAAAGCATCTGTCTCAACTTCGGCCTGGCGCGCGACTATGGCGGCGTCTGCCATCTGCGCTTCGACGACACCAACCCGACCAAGGAAGAACAGGAGTATGTAGACTCCATCATCGATGCGGTCCATTGGCTGGGCTTCGACTGGGGCGAGAATCTCTACTATGCCTCCGACTATTTCGACTGGCTCTACGAATTCGCCGAAGCCCTGATAGCGGCCGGGTCGGCCTATGTGGATAGTCTTTCCGCAGAAGAGATCCGCGAGCACCGCGGCACCCTGACCGAGCGCGGCAGAAACTCGCCCTACCGCGATCGCCCGGTGGCCGAGAATCTCGATCTGTTCCGACGCATGAAGTCCGGCGAATTTGCCGACGGCGCCCATGTCCTGAGGCTCAAGATCGACATGGGCTCGCCCAACATCAACCTGCGTGACCCGATCGCCTACCGCGTCCGTCACGCCAACCATCACCGTACCGGCGACAAGTGGTGCATCTACCCGATGTATGACTACACGCATGGAATTTCTGACGCGCTGGAGAACATCACCCACTCGGTATGCACGCTGGAATTCGAGGATCATAGACCGCTCTACGACTGGCTCGACGAGAAGCTCGGGGCCATGGGTTTGCTCAACCTGCCGCTGCCGCACCAATACGAATTCTCCAGACTCAACCTGACTTATGTCGTGCTCTCCAAGCGCAGGCTGATCCAACTGGTCGAGGAAGGCCATACCGATGGCTGGGACGACCCGCGCATGCCCACCCTGGTCGGCGCCCGCCGCCGCGGCTTCACGCCTTCTGGCTTTCGTTTGTTCGCAGAACGCATCGGGGTCTCAAAGTCGGACTCCTGGATAGACATGAGCCTGCTCGAAGACTGCATGCGCGAAGAGCTCAATGAAAGCGCGCAGCGCCGCATTGCCGTTCTCGATCCGATAAAACTGGTCATCGACAACTATCCCGAAGATCAGGAAGAAACCTGCCATGCCCCTAACCACCCTTTGAAGCCGGAGCTTGGCAAGCGTGAAATAACTTTCTCGAAGGAGCTCTGGATAGAACGCGAAGACTTCATGGAAGTGCCGGCAAAGGGCTACCACCGCCTCTACCCCGGCAATATGGTGCGGCTGCGCTATGGCTTCGTGGTCAAGTGCCTGGGAGCACAGCGCGATGCTGAAGGCAGGGTGGTCACAGTGCATTGCGAATACCTGCCCGACTCGAAGTCCGGCTCACCGGGTTCGGACAACTACAAGGTCAAGGGCAACCTGCACTGGGTCTCGGCGCGTCACGCCTACCACGCCGAGGTGCGCCTCTACGACCGGCTCTTTTCCCGTCCTAATCCGGGAGCAGGAGGAGAGGATTATCTCGCCGACCTCAACCCCGAGAGCAAGAAGGTCATCACCGCTTATCTCGAGTCGGCCCTGAAAGCAGCACTGCCCGAAGAAAGTTTCCAGTTCGAGCGCCACGGCTACTTCGTCACAGACCGCGTTGATTCAAAGGAAGGAAACCCGGTGTTCAACCGGACAGTAACTCTCAGGGACTCCTGGGCCAAGTCCGGCGCATAGTGCCGTTCACAAGGTGACATTAGGTCCAGGATGTACTACAAAGAGAATTCCTCTGACAACGGCGAGCATGTCATGACCTGGATCACCTTACGCCAGCAAGCGCGACAACTGGGCTTCGACCTTTCCTACCGCAGCCTCCCGGCGCCGGGAGGCGGCTATATTCCTGAGCTGACATCGCCTCCTGAAAATGAAGGACCCTGGCTTTGCGTCGGCAGTTATGAGCATGTGGCCGCGCTATGGCTGCATCCCGTGACCGACGAAGCCAGATGTCTGTCGCATGAAAGCGTCACCGCGCTGCTTGAGAATTGCGATCCCTTCGTCGAATCCGTCGGCAATTACGATACGGATTTTTTTGCCGCCTGTGAGCCGGGACGGGCCGCGGCCGATCATCCCGAACACGGCAAGATGCCTGCCTGACTCTGGATAGTTCATCAGGCAACCATCTGCCTGTTCATCCAGTTGCCCTCACCGCGCCCAGCCTTCATCACGACTGGACGGGTCGATAAGATATGCTTGCGCGATGCGCCGGGCTACCGTATGTTTAGCATCTCAGGCCGTCTCGAAGCGAGCTTACATGGACATCGACAAGTTAGTAAACCCTTATATACCTGACCGCCAGGCCCTGCAGGAGTATATCGACGACCTGAGCGAACAGATCCCGCTCATAGAGAAGAACATCGCTGGTCTCAAGCGCGCACCCCAGGATGCTTTGCTGATAGCCGAGTTGTTCCGAGCTCTGCATAACGTCAAGGGCAACGCCGCGATGTGCAAAGTCGAGATCGGCGTGGCTATCACCCATCCGGTAGAGACTCTGATGGTGCGGCTAAGAAACAGGGAGATAGGATTTTCCGACCTGTTCGCCGAAGCGCTCCTGCTCGCCATGGACCGGCTCGAACTCTCCCTCGAGGCACTGGTCAGCAATCGCCCCCTCACCCAGTTGAGGCTGGTCGAACTCATAGGCGGATTGGAGAACCTGGCCCAGGCTGATGCCGTTACCCTCGACGAACGCTCGGCGAAGTTAATCGAGGCGGTCACCGGTTTCCTGCCCGCCGCCGCAAACCGCGGGGTCAAGCCACGCGCCTCCGAGATCACCCGCAGTCACGAGAATGTCGCCGCCGATCTGCGCTTCTTCCGCTCGCTGGCGCTGCAATTCGAGGCCCGCTCGCCTCTGTTTAATGGCCGCAGCCAGCGTTTGCTGCACTTCGCGCTGGAGACAAACCAGACTGCAGGCAACCCCGTCGACCCGGCTCAATTGGAAGCGGCCATCTACATGCACGATATCGGCATGATGTTCCTGCCTGAGTCCGTTTGGCTCAAGTTGGGCAAACTCTCGGAGGAAGACAAAATTCTGCTGCAAAGCCATGCCGCCCTCGGCGCGGGTCTGCTCGAACGCATGGAGGGCTGGCAAGCCGCCGCAGAAATGGTCGCGCAACACCACGAGATGCACGACGGCGGCGGTTATCCGAAGAAGTTCAGCGGGGAGGAGATCTGCGCCGGCGCGAAAATCCTGGCGATCGTCGACACCTTCGAGGCCGTCACCCTGAAGCACAGCCACCGTGGCCAGTCGCGCTCAATCATCCGCGCCATCGCCGAGGTCAACGCCTGCGACAACCAGTTCGCCCCGGAATGGATACTGCCCTTCAACGCCGTGATCCGGCGCATGGTAGAGGCTTAGTCAGCCGTTTCAACGGCTAACTAAGCCTCGCAAAGTATACGTACAAGTACCCTCTGGGGCATAAAGGGAGGCTTCCCCTTGTATATCCCCCAACTCGCCACAATCCCTGCCAGCCCCCAAGATACCAGGGCAAGCTTTTAGCTTAATCCCAGGAGTTCGACCTCGAACACGAGCGTGGCATTGGGCGGAATCACTCCGCCTGCGCCTGCCGCGCCATAGCCAAGCTGCGGCGGGATGGTGAGCTTGCGCACGCCCCCGATTCTCATCCCCAGCACGCCTTCGTCCCAACCGGCAATCACCCAGCGACTGCCCAGCGGAAACTCGAATGGCTCGTTGCGGGTTCTGCTTGAATCGAACTCACTGCCATCGTCAAGCCAACCGGTGTAATGAACCGAAACGGTCTGGCCTGTACCTGCTTCGTCGCCGCTGCCGACGCTGATGTCCTCGATGACGAGACCGCTTTCCGTGGTGATCTGGCTCATTTGACTATCCCTGCCTTAAGCTGAAAAAAAAGAATTATGCACCAAGTCCCAGCGCCGCCGGTTTGAAGAGTTGCGGCGAAGCTTCCGGCGGCATGGGATCGGAGAAAATGCCGCCCTGAAAATTACGGCAGCCGAGGTTCATGAGAGCGGCGAGTTGGCTATCCGAATCCACTCCCTCGACAAGCACCTTGCGGCCGAGGGCGCTCGCCAGGGCGAAGATGGCTGCGACCATGGCAGAGTCCTCGCGATTGTCGCCAAGATCTCGAACCAGGCTCCTGGGAATGTGAATCGAGTGCCCGGGGAAGCGCTTGAGATAGGTCAAGCTGGAGTAGCCTGTGCCAAAGCCATCGATTGCCAGCCTCACCCCCATATCGGCGAGTTGCCTAAGCTTTGTCAGGTTTTCCTCGACATCTAGCAGCAATGTCGATTCAGCTATCCTGAGTTCGAGCAGTGCGGGTGGCTGGGCGGTTTCCTTGATGATGGCGCCTATGCTTGCGACCAGTTCCTTCTGACGAAATTGCAGCCGAGAGACAGGGACTGACACCGGCAGGCAGGGATAGCCCTGCGCCTGCCATTCGCCATTCTGGCGGCAGGCCTGCCTCAGTATCCAATCGCCGAGTGGCAGGATCAGGCCAGTTTCCTCCGCCAGGGGCATGAACTCACCGGCCTCGATCAAGCCCGCCTCCGGATCCTGCCAGCAAACCAGCGCAGCCATGCCGCACACGAGCTTGCGCTGGTAATCGATTTGCGGCTGGAAATGAAGCAGGAACTGATTGCTCTCGAGTGCGGCACGCAGCTTGTGTTCGAGATTGAAGGATTGCATCGCCTGCTCGTTCATCTTCGCCGTGAAGAACTGGAAGTTGTTGCGGCCGCTCGCCTTGGCGTGGTACATCGCCGTGTCGGCGTTCTTCATGAGTTCATAAGCCTCGCTGCCGTCTTCGGGGAAAATGCTGATGCCGATGGAAGGCGTGGCATGCAACTGATGCCCTTCCAGTGTCGCGGCTGTGGCCAGTGCGGCGATGATTTTTTCCGCCACCAGCGCCGCGTCGTCGGGACGCTCGATCTCGTGCAGCACCACCACGAACTCGTCGCCGCCGAGCCGCGACACTGTATCGACGGCGCGCACCACCTGGCGCAAATGGTCGGCGACATGCTTGAGGAGCAGGTCGCCGACAGCATGGCCGAGGGTGTCATTGATGTTCTTGAACCTGTCGAGGTCGAGGAACATCACCGCCAGCCGCTGGCGCGATCGTCCCGCGTGGGTCAGCGCCTGATCAAGACGGTCATGAAGCAGGCTGCGGTTGGGTAGACCCGTCAGCGCATCATGATGCGCCAGGTGCCAGACACGCTGCTCCGCCTGCAGGCGTTCGAAAATCTCATCCTGCAACTGCACATTGGTGGTGGCCAGTTCGGCGGTTCGCTCCACCACGCGCCGCTCCAGTTCGTCGCGGGCGCGCAGCAGCGCCTCTTCTGCCTGGTGACGCTCAGTCACGTCCTCGAGGATCCAGATCAGGTCAAGGCCGGCGCCGGGAGAGTCGGTCTTGCGCCCGGTGGCGCGCAACCAGAATAGACTGCCGTCCTTGCGCCGCAGGCGCAGCTCGCTGACATTGGTATTGCCTTGTCGGATCGCCTCGTAAGCGCGCGCGCCGAAGTCGTCGTATTCGCCGACAGTCGGAAAGAGCAACAAGGTCGAGTTTCCGACAAGCTCCCCTTCGGGGTAACCAAACATGTCTTCGAGGCGATGGTTGCAGCGCTGAATGACGCGGTTTCTGACAAACAGGATGGCAACCGCGGCATTGTTGAATATCATCTCCTGCTCTTCGAGCGCAGCGCGGATACGCTCTTCGGCAAGCTTCTTCTCGGTGATGTCCTCGATCAGACAGACCGAGCCCAAGACCGGCTGACTCTGGTCGAAGGCGCGCGCAAACAGGCGTCCCCAGAAGGAGGATCCGTCCTTGCGGCGAAAAAGCTGCTCGCGCCGATGCATATTGCCCTGCGCCAGGTCTGAATAGGAGTCCGCGCCGAAGCCGACATAGTCCTCCTCCGAGAAATACCAGGGCCGGGTGGACTGCCCGACCATCTCTCCCGGGCTATAGCCGAACAGTTCTTCCATGCGGCCGTTGCAGCGGACCATCTTGCGCTCGCGCAAGACGACAATGCCGATCAGTGCCGTCTCGAAGATCGCTCCCAACTCCCGGATGGACTGCTCCAGCGCCTGGCGAATCATCCGGTCTTCGGTGGCATCCTCGATGATCCAGATGGTGCTGTCCTGGGGGTTCCCCGGATCGATGGCCTTGGCCGAAACACGGCACCAGAAAAGCGAGCCATCCTTGCGCTTGAACTCGGCCTCGGTATGAAAGGCCGAACCCGCATTCAGGGCAGGCACAGCAGCGTGGCCGATCTGCTCATAAATTTCTGCGGAAGGATAAAGGTCCACGCCGGACAGTCTAATGAACTCGTCCTGCGCATAACCGAACATCTCGGCACAGAGTGCATTGCTTGCCACCAGCTTGCGATTGCGCGAGAAAAGAATGCCGACCGTGGCATTGTCCAGGATAGCCTGCTGCTCGAGCAGGATCGTGCGCAGCTCGCCCGCGCTGAGATGGTCTAGGCCTGCTTGCGCTGCCTTGGGCATTGCGGATCTATCCTGCGCAACCATTTCAGTTGCGCCTGCAGGATGCTTCGGCGACGCGCAGCAAGACCGCTGCATCCATACGACCCCAGCCCATTCCCATCAGGGCATTCAACTGCTGCCCCACCTGCGCCGCAATCGGCAACGGGCAGCCCAGGCGATGCGCCTCGTCCAGAAGAATGCCAAAGTCCTTGTGATGCAGCCGTGCCTCGACGCCCGCGGCAAAGTCGCGCTTCACCATGCGGGCGCCGAACACATCCAGAACGCGCGAGGCGGCGGAACCCGCTGCGAGCGCAGCGTGCACCCGCGCCGGATCGACGCCTTCGGCAGCGGCCAAACAAAGCGCCTCGGCGCTCGCGGCAATCGCCGCCACCATCACCATCTGGTTGCAGGCCTTTGCCACCTGCCCCGCACCCTGTCCCCCGACATGCACTATGGTCTTGCCGAGGAGTTCAAACAATGGCCTCACACGATCCAGATCTGCCGCGCTGCCACCGACCATGATAGACAGGGTGGCATTCTGCGCCCCGACCGGCCCGCCCGAGACCGGCGCGTCAAGCATGCCCATGCCTTTTCCCGCCAGCCGCACCGCGATATCGCGACTCGTTTCCGGTGCGATGGTGCTCATATCGACATGGATCGCCCCCGCAGCGAGGCCATGTATCAATCCATCCTGCCCGAGAGCGAGCCTTGCGACATCCTCGCCCGCTGTGACCATCGTGAATACGATCTCTGCCTGCTGCGCCAGTTCGGCCGGGCTGGCGTAGGCCACCGCACCCGCCTCCACGAGCGGCGCCATGCTTTGCGGCCTTCTCCCCCACACCGCCAGTTCGTGACCGGCACGCAGCAAGTGTTCCGCCATCGGCCGCCCCATGGCACCCAGACCGATGAAACCGAGCTTCACTCCTGGCCGCTCATTTTTTCCAGCAGCTTCAAAACGGAAATCGAGTCTTCCTCGCCCATACCCGACCCGACCAGGGCATTGAACATCTGCGCTGTCGCCGCTGCGCTGGGCAGCATCAGACCGAGGCTATGCGCCTCTCCCATGACGATGCGCAAATCCTTCTGATGCATCCAGGCCTTGAAGCCCGGCTTGAAGTTGCGATCGAGCATCCGCTGGCCATGGTTTTCGAGGATCTTGCTGTAGGCAAAGCCGCCCATGAGCGCCTCGCGCACGCGCGCCGGATCGACGCCACTCTTCCTGGCGAAATTGAACGCTTCCGCCACCGCCGCGACGCCGACTCCGGTGAGGATCTGATTGCATGCCTTGGCCACCTGCCCCGCGCCCGATCCGCCGATCAGCGTCACCGACTTGCCGAGCTTCTCGAACAGCGGTTTGACCTTCTCGAAAACATCGGCCTCGCCCCCGACCATGATGGTCAGCGCGGCATTGATGGCGCCCGTCTCGCCGCCGGACACCGGCGCATCGAGAAAACTCATGCCGCGTTCTTTCAGCTTGGCCGCGATATCCCGTGCCGCGGTCGGGGCGATGGTGCTCATGTCGGCCACGATCATTCCCTTGGCAGCGCCCTCCACGATGCCGCCTTCGCCCAGTACGACTTGCGCCACGTCGGGTGCGTCGGCCACCATGGTGAATACGATTTCGGCGTGTTTCGCCACTTCAGAGGCGCTGATATGCGCCCGGGCATTGACCTCGCGGAAAGGCTCGAGCGAAGCCGGACGGCGCGCCCACAAATGCAGATCATGACCGGCGCGCGCCAGATGCAATGCCATGGGCCGCCCCATCAGGCCGAGTCCGATGAATCCTATTTTCATGTTATTCCCCTCTCGTTATAACCGTGAGCCCTTCACGCCGCCGCCCCGACCGCCTTCTTGATCAATGGCAGCAGATGCTCTGGCAACTTGATTTTTGCCAGCGCAGCCTCGCGGCCGGCCGGCGACATTTTCTTCCAGGTCTTCTGCAGAATGTCTATCCACTTGGCCTCGTCGTACTCCGGGTGCTTGGCAGCGAAGTCGGCGAGATAATGTTCGAGAAATACCAGATCGACCACGTCCTCAAGCATCTGGGTTTCCGGATCGGCCTTGATGCCTTGCTTGCTGACTATGGACTTGACCCGCTCTATCAGTTCATCGCCGCAACCTGTCTGCTGCATCAACTTGCCCGCAGTTTCGGCGTGGAATTTATAAAGGGCGGTGCGCCACTGTTTGTAGCCGACAGGCGTTGGGGGATAGTCGCTGCGCGGAATTTTCCAGCGCTGGATATGCTGTGCGCGCACGGCCAGCCTGACCGCCGCAGAGGCAGCGGGGGCATAACGGCCAAGCATCTCGCTCATGCGCCGGGCGTAGAGCAGTTCTTTCGGATGCTGTTCGCCCTCAACCGTTTGCAAATTCGGGTCTTGTGCGTTAGCGGCATCGAACAATGCGATAGCGCGGTCATAGCGCCCGGATTCGGCATTCATCGGTTCCCCCTTGTGCTCAGCCCGGGCATTATAGACTCAGCCTGCGCGCGCAGCGCCTGCGCCATGATTGTCCAAGTGAGCCAACCCTCATTATGCCCCGATCATTCATAAAAAACGCCGCAAAGCGGCGTTTTCTTGAGGACGAGTTGGACTCAGGCGCAATTGGTTCCCGTAGTTTCCTTGACGCCCAATTTTTTCAAGAGGAGGTCCAGTGGGCAGAACCTGGTGAAGCCGCTCTGGAATAGATTGAAACCGACGAAGAGGGTAAAGAACAACCAGTATTTGTTTATGAACAGAGGACTGGTCTCGATGCCCAGCGCTAGAGAAAGCATGACGAAGAATCCGGCAACGATACGAACGATTTGATTGACTGTCATAGGTTTTCCTTTGCAAAGTTGTGAAGGTTGAAATCAGTGAGTATTTGCCGCAGCGATGCGGCCGCGCATGACGGCAAAATAGAGCACGGGAATTACCACCAGGGTCAGCACGGTGGAGACGAGGATGCCAAAAATCAGGGAGAGTGCGAGGCCATTGAAGATCGGGTCGTCGAGGATAAACAAGGCGCCCAGCATGGCCGCCAGTCCCGTCAGCACGATGGGCTTGGAGCGCACCACCGCAGACTGGATCACCGCCTCGGGGAAGGGGATGCCCTCCGCCACCTGCTCGTTGATGAAATCGACGAGGAGAATGGAGTTCCTGACAATAATGCCCGCCAGCGCGATCATGCCTATCATTGAGGTGGCGGTGAACTGGCTTCCCGCCAGCGCATGGCCGGGCATCACCCCGATGAGGGTAAGGGGGATGGGCGCCATGATGATGAGCGGCACCAGATACGACTTGAACTGCGCCACCACCAGGAGATAGATCAGAACCAGGCCCACCGCATAAGCCAGCCCCATGTCGCGGAAAGTCTCATAGGTGACCTGCCACTCGCCGTCCCATTTCAAGCTGTAACCGGCGTAGGGATCCTTCGGCTGCCTGACGAAATACTCGTCCAGCTTGCCACCCAGCCCTTTTACCCCTTCGAGCGGCATGTCCAGCGTCTTGGTCCGAATGTCGAACATGCCATAGAGGGGCGAGTCGAGCTTGCCGCCCATGTCGCCGACGACATAGACAACGGGCAATAGATCCTTGTGGTAGATCACCTGATCGCGCAGGCCGCTCCTCACCTCGGCCAGTTCAGAGACCGGGATAAGCTTGCCTGTGCGCGAGCGCACGCGCAGCTTCAATAATTGGTCGATCGAATTCTGTTTCTCCGCGGGCAAGGTGATGCGCACTGGAATTTCGTACTTGGCCTCACCCTCATGCACCGGCGTCACATCTTCCCCGGAGAGCCCCAGGCCCACCACCTCGACGATGTCCTTCTGCGCCACGCCGGCCAGGGCGGCCTTGCTCTGCGAAACCCGCAGCACCATTTTTGGCGCAGGCGCATCGACGCTGTCGTCGACGCCGATGATGTCGGCAGTGCCCTCGAACTGCGCTCTTATCTGTTTCGCCACACTGATCTGTCCCGCGTAATCCGGGCCGTAGACCTCGGCCACGATGGGCGAGAGCACAGGCGGTCCCGGGGGCACTTCCACCACCTTGACGTTGCCGCCGTATTTCCTGGCGATAGCGGTCACAGCGGGGCGAATCGCCACCGCCACCTCATGGCTCTGGCGCTTGCGCTGGTGCTTGTCGACCAGATTCACCTGAATGTCGCCCATCTCGGGGTTCGCGCGCAGATAATACTGGCGCACCAGACCGTTGAAGTTGATCGGACTGGCTGTACCGGCATAGGATTGGTAATCGGTCACTTCCTCAACCGTGGCGAGGTAGCCGCCGATTTCGCGCAGCACCTTGGCCGTCTCTTCGAGCGGGGTGCCGACCGGCATATCGAGCACGACCTGGAATTCGCTCTTGTTGTCGAAAGGCAGCATCTTCATCACCACGAGTTCTACCGCCACCAGGGCACCCGAGAGAAGAATCGCCGCGAACACGCCCAGCCAAAGCTTGCGCCGCGCGCTTTTTCCCGTCTGTTCATGGAGGAAAGGGGTCAATCCCCGGCGGAAAAACCGCTCCAGCCTGCCGGCGGTCTTGACTTCGCCGGCAGCGTGGGAGACCTTCCCGGCGAGCAGTTGCAGCGCCAGCCAAGGCGTGATGACGAAGGCAATCGCCAGGGAGATGAACATGCCCATCGAGGCATTGATCGGGATCGGACTCATATAGGGTCCCATGAGCCCGGTGACGAAGGCCATGGGCAACAGCGCAGCGATCACCGTGAAGGTGGCGAGTATGGTCGGACTGCCGACCTCGTCTACAGCCGCCGGGATGATTTGCCATAGATGCTTCCCGGGTTCGCGCGTGTGCCAGCGATGAATGTTCTCGACGACCACGATGGCATCGTCGACCAGGATGCCGATGGAAAATATCAGGGCGAACAGCGACACCCGGTTCAGGGTGAAGCCCCAGGCCCAGGAGGCGAACAGCGTCGCCGCCAGGGTGAGGGTCACCGCCGCGCCGACGATGACCGCTTCACGCCAGCCCAGTGCGAACAACACCAGCAAGATGACGAAGGCGGTGGCGAAGACCAACTTGCCAATCAGTTTCTGCGCCTTGTCGGTCGCCGTCTCGCCGTAGTTGCGGGTAACGGTAAACTCCACGCCATCTGGGATGACCGTGCCCTTCAGACTATTGGCACGGGCGATCACCGCTTCGGCAACGTCGGCGGCATTGACCCCGGGTTTCTTGGAAACGGCAAGCGTCACCGCGGGATACTCGCCGGTGGCGTCAGTATGCTTGCTCTTGGCCGCCGCCGCATTTGCCTTACCCGCGCCGAACCAGACGTAACGCGATGGCTGGTCAGGGCCATCTATGATCTGGGCCACATCGGCCATGAAAACTGGCTTGCCCTCGTGCACGCCGACGACCAGGCGCTTCACGTCGGCGGCATTCTCGATGTAGGTGCCGGTCTGGACCAGGACCTCCCTGTTGCCCGAGACCAGGCTGCCTGAAGGTTGAGAGGCATTCGACAGTTGCAAAGCCGCCTTGAGTTCCTGCGCGGTGACGCCGAAGGCATTCATCCTGTCGCTGTCCATGACGACGCGAATGACGTGCCCCGGACCACCAATGGTGGAGATATCGCGCGTGCCGGGAACACGCTTCAGTTCTATTTCGGCGGCACGCGACACCTGCTGCAGTTCGAAGGCGCTCTTGCCCTCAAGTCCGCCGGAGTCGGCGCTCCAGAAGGTGAGCGCGACGATGGGCACGTCGTCAATGCCTTTCGGCTTGATGATGGGATCGAGGACGCCGAGATTGGGGGATACCCAATCGCGGTGGGAGTTGATGGTGTCGTAGAGACGCACCAGCGCCTGGATCGCATCTTCGCCGACGACATATTGCACGGTGATGACGGCCATGCCCGGCCGGGACACCGAATAGACATGCTCGATGCCCGAGATACGGGAGAGGACCTGCTCTGCCGGGCGCGCGACCAGTGCTTCGACATCCTTGGCCGAGGCGCCGGGGAAAGGAATGAAAACATTCGCCATGGTGACGTTGATCTGCGGCTCTTCTTCCCGCGGCGTCACGAGCAGGGCAAAGGCGCCCAGGAGCAGCGCGATCAACGCGATCAAGGGCGTCATCGAGTGGCGCAGAAAAAATTCGGCGATACGCCCGGAGATACCCATCGTTTACTTTTCCCCGCGCTTGACGATACCCGCCTTGACCGGATCGAGCGCGACACTTTCGCCGGCCGAGAGTCCGGCCAGCACTTCCAGATCGCCTCCGGCCACAGCCTCTCCCAGCCGAATCTGGCGCAGCTGTGCCATGCCCTTTTCATCGACAACGTAGGCCGCGGTCACCTCGCCCCGGCGCAGCACGGCGGCAGCCGGCAGCAGCAGTTTTTTCGCCTTGCCAATAAGGAAATGTACGCGCACGAACATGCCCGGAATGGCCCCCTCGAGATTCTCCGGCAGGTAGGCGCGAGCCTGCACGACATGAGTATTGGCGTCAGCCGTCGGCAGCAACTCGACCCTGACGGCATCGACCCACTTGCCGGTCTCCGGGAACTCGATCTTGGCGCGTGGCGTCTGCTTCACCTCGGCCAGTTTGTACTGCGGAATGCTGGCGATGACGCGCAGGTTCCTGGGGTCGAAGACACTGACCAGCGGCCTCCCGGGAATCGCCATCTCACCGGGTTCGGCAAGGCGCTGCGCGACGACGCCGGCGAACGGCGCGGTGATAATGGAAAAACTGCTGACGGTTCCGGCCTGCCCGGCGCCGGCGCTGGCAGCTTTGAAATCGGCCTCTGCCTTGTCGAGAGCCGCTTGGCTGACGAACTTCTGGGCAAACAGGTTTTGCGTGCGTTCGAAGTTGGCGCGGGCAACGGCAAGTTGCGCCTTGGCGCCCGCCAGCACTTCTTCAGCCTCGCGCGCATCGATGCGCATCAGCACTTGTCCGCTCTTGACCCTGCTGCCGGCATCGACGCGCGCATCCAGTATCCGCCCTTGCACCTGAGCGGCGACAGTGGCCTGCCTCACGGCCTCCACCATCGCCTCGGCAGGGTAGCTTAACTGGACCTCGCGCAGTTCGACCTGGCGGGTGGCCAGGACAGGCTGCGCCCAGGAAGAGGTGATGGCCGGCGCCAAGGCAGATAGGAGGAGCAGTACACGCATGGGATTCATGGTGTATTAGTATATGCTAATATTTAATTATTGCAAGTGCTTCTTCTGGGCCGATCGCGGCACAAGTGCCCTGGGTTGCCTTCGGCAACTACGGGCACTAGGGAAACTGCTTTAAAGCGTATTCCGCAATCGCCTCGACCACGCCCGGCGCCTCGCCTATGGGCGCCGCCACACGAATGATCAAGCCGGGATGGTTGGTCCTGGCCGTCTCCAGCAGCGCCGGCAGATCGCGCTTGGTGTGCCCGGTCTGCGCCATGAACATCGGCACGATGGCAATGTCGAGAATACCGCCCGCGACAAGCTCAGAGATGGCTTGCGGCAGTTGCGGCGCGATGAATTCGAGAAAGGCTGCCTCGACACGGACGACCCGGCTCTTCGCCCGCATACAATCGCGGATGGCCAGAATGGGCAACGCCCATTCCGGGTTGCGCGCGCCGTGCGCGAACAGAATGACCCCCTTCATACAGACTCCCTCCAGATATTGCGGCAACCGGTCTCACGCATCAGCAGAGTCGCCAGGCAGCCCGCCGCCGCCGCACCGGCCATCAGCAGCATGCCCAAGCGATAGTCAGCGGCGACATAAACCCTGACGCCGTTTTCCAACACCCCGCTCCAACTCCGATCCATCGCCCAACCGACCAGGGGCTGCAGTATGGCCGGTCCCAGGAAGACGCCGACATTCACCACGCTGATCGCCATGCCAGAGAGCTGCGGCGGATTGACCTCCTTGGCGCAAGACCAGGAGAGGGTAAAGCTCGAAGTCAACATGCCCATCAGCAGACAGAAGGGGTAGCTTGCCGCAAGAGGCAGCGAGACGCCGAAAATCCAGACCAGCCAACCCAGCGCATAGAGCAGGCTGCCCGCAACCATGATGGGCTTGCGCCGTTCTAGCATGTCGGAAATCTTTCCCAGGACGGCAGAACCCACGGCGAAGCCCAAGAAATAGAGACTGATATGGTTAGAGGCAGCCGCCCGCGTCATGCCCTGCACCTGGGTGAAAAAGGGCACAGCCCAAAGACCGGCGAAGGCGAAGAAACTGCCGGAAATGCCGAGGGCCACGAAGAAGCCCGGCCAGGTGGCGCGGTTCTTCAGCACAGTCACAAAGCCCGAAAGCCAGGCGGTGCGGGCAATGCCAGTATCTGACCTTGCCTTCTCAGGGCCATCGCTCACCAGGAAGAAACTGGCCGCGCCGATCGCCAGGGACAGCATACCGACAGCGACGAATATCTCCCGCCAGGAGGCGATCTGGGTGAGGGCGGAAAGCGGTGCGCCGGCCAGGATGGAACCGAGATTGCCGATCAACATGCACACGCCGGTGAGCGTAGCGAAGCGGCTCTCCTCATACCAGGCGGCGATGAGCTTGAGCATGGCGATGAAAGTCACCGACACGCCCAGGCCGACCAGTGTGCGACCGAGGAAGGCTAGCTCGAAAGAAGGCGACAGCCCGAACAACAGCGATCCACAACCCGCCACCAGGCCGCCAACAAACAGGATTTTGCGCGGTCCCAGGGTGTCGGCGAGGATGCCCGTGGGCAACTGCATCAAGGTGTAAATATAAAAATAAGTGGCCGCCAGACTGCCCAGCGAAGCGGCGCCGAGTTGGAAACTCGTCGCCAGATCCTGGGCAAGCGCGGCGGGGGCTACGCGGTGGAAGAACGACAGCATATAGGCCGCAACGGCCAGGCCCAGGGCAATCCCGCGCCGATTCATGGCCGCTCAGTGTGCTGCGGCAGTCGTCGCGGCTGGTGGCACCTTGTGCGGCGCATCGGGATGCCAGCCGAGCAACGCCAGCATGACGAAGAAACCGATGACGTAGGCGAGCGCCACATGCCAGCCATGACGCAGCCACAGGCGCACCGACTTGGCTTCGGGATACATATTGGCCAGGGCCACACCGGCTGATGAGCCGAACCAGATCATCGAGCCGCCAAAGCCCACGGCATAAGCCAGAAAGCCCCAGTCGAAGCCACCCTGTTTCAGCGCCAGGGCGGTGAGCGGGATATTGTCGAAGACGGCAGAGACGAAACCCAGGCCCAGCGCAGTCTGCCAGGAGGCGGCGGGCAGATGCTCGACCGGCATCATCGAGGCGCAGGTTACCAGGGAGAGCAGGAAGATCGTACCCTTGAAGGTCTCGGGAAGCACTTCCCAATCCGGCCGGCGCAGGCCGACCGTGATCAGGATGGCCAGCCACACCGCCACGCCGATGAAGGGGAAGCTATCGGAGAAAGCCTTATATTCGAGATTCACCACCAGATTGGCGGCCATGGCAAAGACCAGGATCAGGGCGACGATGGCTACCCTGGCCCAGTCGACGCGGGTATGGTGGTGGGCATCCTTGAGTATCGGCGAATAGGCGTGCTGCTGCTTGGCAGCGATGACACCGCAAATGCACAGCGCCACCACGGCGGCAGCATAAGCCTCGAAGACGCTCGCGGGACTCACGCCGTCTATCCACATCATGGTCGTGGTCGTGTCGCCGACCACGCTGCCCGAGCCACCGGCGTTTGACGCGGCAACTATGGCGGCGAGATAGCCGATATGTACCTTGGCCTTGAACAACTGGTGCGCCATCGCCCCGCCGATCAAGGCAGCCGCGATGTTGTCGAGGAAACTGGAAATCACGAACACCATGATCAGGAGAACGAAGCCGCCCTTCCAGTCGTCGGGCAGATATTTCGGCAGCACCACCGGGATATGGCTTTTCTCGAAATGGCGCGAGAGCAACGCAAAACCCATCAGGAGACAAAACAGATTGGCCAGCATCACCCACTCATGGCCAAGATGACCGAGCAGACCGGCAGCCCCACCTCCTGCCTTGAAGCCCGTGAACGCCAGTTTGTAGAGCGTGATGGAACCTAGTCCAATCAGGCCGACATAAAGTGTCTTGTTGTGGAACAGCATGACGCCAAGAAGCGTCAGGGCGAACAGGATGAATTCCAGAGGGACATTGGCGACAGACAGGCCTGCGGCATAAGCCGGCACTGCCACAAAGCACAGCATGGCAAAAATAAAACGTCTCACCCGTTATCTCCTCTCAGTTGGACTCAGTTGGATTTTGTCGCTACCTGCCGCGGACGATGATTATATGCACACGGTAGGGCCCGTGGGCGCCGAGCACAATGGTCTGCTCAATATCTCCGGTGCGCGAGGGGCCGGAGATGAAACTGAGTGCGAGTCATGTCCCAGAACCAGACAGAGAGAATCTAGGCGGCGATGCGCTCACGCGCATGTGGGATATCACACCGACCCGCTTCACGAACCTGTCGAGCTTCAAGCGTTTCAACAGTCAGAGTGCCACCATCCAGCGTCATGAATTCAACCTCATAGGCCGCGCCTTGCCGATGCACATGCACGACAACACCAACATCCCCGGCTTGCAGTCCAGCGGCAGCAATATCTTCAGTCAAAATCACAGATGCATGTTCGTTAATCATCAGGCCTCCTTGATAGGGTGTGCTGTAATCAGCCGGGGCGTTTCAGAATCAACTTCCAATATCCAAACAGAGCGAATTATGGGCCGTCTGCCGCCGGGCGTTTGCAGCTCGCCATCTACACTGTAGCGCGTACCATAGGGCGAATCAACCGCGGATGCTACTGGATTGGACGTGGCCTGCCGCTTGATTGCAGCGGCGAGTTCAGGCCATGCTTCCGGCTGAAACCCGAAACCTAGAAAGAACGTGGCTTTACCCCGGCCATTTGCGTGGCTCAACAGATAATCAAAGAGCTTCGCCTCATCAACGCGAAGGTTTTGAATAAACGGCAAATCCATTGTCCACTACTCGCTTCAAGTCACATCAAAAAGTCCCGATCTTTATCGCGCTCAGCTTCTCGGTCTTGTATAAGATTCATGCAATTGCCCTGCCTGAAACCCTTGCCCCTACTGGCCGTGAACGATAATGATATGCACACGGTAGGGCCCGTGGGCGCCAAGCACAATGGTCTGCTCTATGTCGCCGGTGCGCGAGGGGCCGGAAATGAAATTGACGGCACGCGGCAGTTCCTTGAGTTCGGCGCGCAGAAGACCCCATGCCTCTTCCATGCCGGCAACAATGCGCGCGGCGGGCACGATGGCGATATGGGTCTCGGGCAGCAGGCTCAAGGCCGCCGGCGTAGCGGGTGAAGAACAAAGCAGCAGCGAACCAGTCTCCGCCACAGCGCAATAACAGCCGGTGATGCCGACCAGATCGGCGCCAGAGACATGACGCATGGAGACATCGAGACCGGCCTCGCGCCAGGCCAGACCGCCCAGTTCCGGCCAGCACACCGCCTGCGTCGGCAGTTCATGACGCGCGAGATAGCGGGCGATGGTCAAAGGCAGCTCCGCCAGCATCGCCACTTCCTCTATCGTGGAAGACTGGGCTTCAGACTTCTGCTTGAAACGCTCCATCAAGTCAGCCACGGCCGGCGGCCGCGGGCCGGGCTTTCTGGCTGCAAGATAGGCCTCCATCGCGGCAATGCCGGTTTCGGCATTGCCGGCATTGCGGCCTAGCTTGGTGCGGATGCGGCCGAGGATATTTTCGCGGGAATTCATTTCGTCCTTTCCGTGCTCATGCCACCCGATTCCTGGGCGAGCCTCTTACATAGGCTTCGATGTTGTCTGTCAGTTGATCGGCAAGGGTCTGCATCGCCCGATCGGAAGCCCAACCGACATGCGGGGTCAGGATGAAGTTGGGCAGCGAGAGCACCTCAGGATCCAGCAACGGGTTTGCTTCGCGCGGCGGCTCACGGCTGAGCACATCGAAACCTGCACCACCGATGCGCCCGGCCTTGAGGGCGGCCGCCAGCGCCGCCTCATCCACCAGACCGCCTCTTGCGGTGTTGATAAGCAGGACCCCCGGCTTCATGGCGGCAAGCTCTGCAGCACCTATCATGCCGCGCGTCTGATTGGAGAGCGGGCAATGCAGGGACACCACATCCGCCTCCCTGATCAGTTGCTCGAATGCCACATAGCCCGGCCTGACAACCGCAGCCCCTTTATGTTCTCCCCAGAGCACGCGCATGCCGAAGGCCTCGGCCAGACGCGCCACGCCTTGTCCCAAGGAGCCGCGGCCGAACAAACCAAGGGTACTGCCGTGGAGATCGCGGATCGGATGGTCGAAAAAGCAGAACATCGGCGCAGTTTGCCATCTGCCGGCTTTGACATCGGCCCTGTAGGGAAGGAGTTGCCGCCGCAGCGCCAGAATCAACATCATCGCGTGCTCGGGCACCGCATGCTCCGCATAACCGCGGATATTGCTGACGACGATGCCGTGGCTGCGGCACCAGTCGAGGTCGAGATTGTCCGTGCCGGTCGCTGCACCGGCGATCATCTTGAGATCGGGCAGTCGCGCCAGGATTTCGCCGGAGAGTACCACCTTGTTGGTGATTGCTATCGTGGCATTCTTGAGCCTGTGATAAATATCCTCGGACAAGGTCAAGGGATATTCTTCCCAGACATGAGGAAAATCCGGCCGCCGAAGCTCTGCCCGGATCGAGTCGCGCTCAAGAAAAACTATTCGCTCCATATGTGGTGGGCCTTCCCCCCGCCCCCCTTCCCGCGGCAGGGGGTGACGCTTGTTCGCTGCGCTCCCCATCATTTGGCTGCGCCGCCTTGGGGCGGCCCTGCGACGGCGCGGCGCACGTAAAGCTCGCGGAAGGTCTTGCCTTCGGGTGCAGGGAAATCGCGTCCCAGCGTCCACTCCGGGACCAGGCCTAAGATGCGGATGCGGTCCTCGCCGCCGGCCAGCCATTTCAGATAGCGCACGCCCAGCTTCGTGCCCAGGGCATAAAGCGCAGGATGCCTGGCCATCCAGGCCCAGGCCTTGAGCGCCAGGCGCTCGGAGAGCGGTCGCAGGCGACGTTCAATCTGCTTCTCGCGCAGGCGGCGCAGCAAATCCGGCAGGGGAATCTTCACCGGACAGACGACACCGCACTGGTTGCAAAGCGTTGCTGCCTGCGGCAAGTCGATGGCATTCTCCAACCCGGCAAAGAGCGGTGTGAGCACCGAGCCCATGGGCCCGGGATAAACCCAGCCGTATGCCTGGCCGCCGACGGCCTGGTAAACGGGGCAATGGTTCATGCAGGCGCCGCAGCGAATGCAGCGAAGCATCTCGGCAAACTCGCCCCCGACCATGTCTGCCCGGCCGCTGTCGACCAGCACGAAATACATGTGCTCGGGACCGTCTTGATCTCCCGTTTGTTTCTTGCCGGTGAGCAGGGAAAAGTAGTTGGATATCGACTGGCCTGTCGCCGAGCGCGGCAACAGGCGCATCAGGGTGGCAAGATCCTCCAGGGTCGGAACCACCTTCTCGATGCCGGTGACGACCACATGCACCGGCGGCAGAGTGGTCACCATGCGGCCGTTGCCTTCGTTGGTGACGAGCGCCACGGAACCGGTCTCTGCGATCAGGAAATTGCCGCCTGAGATGCCCATGTCGGCCGAGAGAAAGTGGGGGCGAAGCACTTCGCGCGCCTCGCGCGTCATCATTTGGATGTCTGTCAGCGCCGGCCGGCCGTGCGTCCTGGCGAACAGGGTGGAGATCTCCTCCTTGTTCTTGTGGAACACCGGCGCGATGATATGCGAAGGCGGCTCGTTGTCATTGATCTGCAGAATGTATTCGCCGAGGTCCGTCTCCACCGGTTGAATGCCCGCGGCCTCCAGCGCCTGGTTGAGGCCGGCCTCCTCGGACAGCATGGACTTCGATTTCGTGACCTTCTTGACGCCATGGCGGCGGGCGATGTCGACCACCCGCTGACACACTTCGGCGTTGTCCTTCGCCCACAGCACGGTCGCGCCGCGCCTAGTTGCCTCCTGCTCGAATTTCTCCAACCAGAGATCGAGGTCGGCCAGAGAGCGGTCGCGCAGATTCTTGGCAGCCTCCCGTGTCGCTTCGAAATCGTCGAGTTCTGCGAGAGCGCTGATGCGCGAGTCAATGAACTTGCTCTTCGCCCTTTTCAGATTTTCCTGAAGCACTACGTCGGCCAGCTTCTGCCCGGCACGCGCCTTGAAATTCATCGAGCGGATTTCCATCAGAGATCTCCGGCGAGTATCTCGGCGACGTGCAGCACACGTGTCTTCTCGTCGCCCATGCGGCGAAGCTTGCCCTCGATGTTGAGCATGCAGCCCAGATCGCCGAGCACGACGGCATCGACGTCGGCGGCAAGAATTCCTGCGCACTTTTTCTCGGCGATCGCCGCCGAGATCTCGCCAAACTTGACCGAGAAGGCGCCGCCGAAACCGCAGCACTCTTCGGCGCCTGGCATCTCTGATAAGGCGACGCCGGGCATCTTCGCCAGCAGGGCGCGCGGTTGCGCTTTGACGCCGAGTTCGCGCAGGCCGGCGCAGGAATCGTGATAAGTGATGCGTCCCTGGAAATCCCCGGGGACACGCTCGAGCCTGGCGATATTGACCAGGAAATCGGTGAGTTCATAGGTCTTGGCCGAGAGCTTTTCCATTCGGCAAGTCAGCCCAGGTTCGTCCTTGGCAAGATCGGCGTAATCGACGCGGATCATGCCGGCACAGGAACCGGAAGGGACAACGACATAGTCGCAGGCTTCGAATTCAGCCAAGACCTTTTTCGCCAGGGCCAGGGCGCTCGCGCGGTCCCCGGAATTGTAGCCAGGTTGGCCGCAACAGGTCTGCGTCGCCGGCACCACCACCTCGCAACCCGCCGCCTCGAGCAGCCTGATGGCGGAGAATCCGATGCGCGGCCGCATCAGATCAACGAGACAGGTCACGAACAGGCCGACGCGCATGGACTCCCCACCTTTTATCCCCGCGGCAAATGAGTCGCCGGATGGGGTAGATTTCACGATCTGATATAGTATTCCGATCTTTGCAGCAGCGAAAGCAATCTAGTGACGCAGTCCAAGCAGCCCGAGACTAAGAGCCCCATCCAGGTCATCGAGCGCATGATGAAGCTGCTCGATGTGCTCTCCTACTACCACGATCCGGTCAGCCTGAAGCAACTGGCTCTGGAAACCGGACTGCATCCATCCACCGCCCACCGCATTCTCGCCGCCATGAGCGCAAATGGTTTTGTCGAGCGCGCCGATCCCGGCACCTATCAACTCGGCATCCGCCTCTTAGAACTGGGCAATCTCGTCAAATCGCGCATCAATATCCGCGACTCGGCGATGCCGCTGATGCAGCGCCTGCACAGGGAAATCGGGGAGAGCATCAATCTGGGCGTTCGCCAAGGCGACGAGATCGTCTATGTCGAACGTACCTCGAGCGGACGCTCCTCGGTACGCGTCGTTCACCTTGTCGGCGCGCGCGCGCCGCTGCATGTGACCGCCGTGGGCAAGCTTTTCCTGGTCGAGGACGGACTCCAGAAGGTTCGCGAATACGCCAAGCGCACCGCTCTGCCCGGATTCACGCCGACCTCCTTGACGACGCTGCCGCAACTCGAGCGCGAACTCGAACGCGTGCGCCGTCATGGCGTCGCCTTCGACAACGAGGAAATCGAACAGGGCCTGCGCTGCATCGCAGCGCCCATCCGAGATGATTCAGGCGAACTGGTGGCCGGGCTTTCGGTGTCCGCTCCGGCCGAGCGTCACAACCCGGACTGGGTGCCCATCGTGCGGCAAACGGCCGACGAGATTTCCGCCGCGATCGGCTACGTCAAACCGGAGAAGTAGCGGGCCTCGGCGTCGGGCCGCGTCCGCAGGAAGTGAGCCAGGGTCACCCCTTTCTTCGGGGCAAGGCAGGGAATTCGGCGAGCACGGCTCGCCGCCAGTCGAGCGACGGAGCGAAGGCTCAGGGGCAGCCCGGCTAGCCTGCAGCCAGGCGCTGCGCCGCCGAGGCGTGCTCGACCCAGCGCTTGATGCGGTTGGCGTCGCCGATGCGCGTCGACTTCCCCATCGAGTCGAGCAGCACGATGATGGTCGGCTTCTTGTTCAGCCAGGCCTGCATCACCAGGCATTTCCCGGCCTCGTTGATAAAGCCGGTCTTGGACAGGCCGATGTCCCAGGAGGCGCTCTTCACCAGACTATTGGTATTGCGAAAGAGTTGCGCTCGGCCATGCACCGCAACCTGGTATTCGGTGCTCGTGGTAAACCTGCGGATCAAAGGGTATTGATGCGCCGCGGCGACTAACTTGACCAGATCGCGGGCGCTGGAGACATTTCTGGCGGTGAGGCCGGTGGGGTCGTCAAAGTGGGTCTGGATGAGCCCAAGTTCCTGCGCCTTGAAATTCATCGCCGCAACAAAGGCTTCGCGCCCGCCCGGATAATGCCGCGACAGGGCTGAGGCGGCGCGGTTTTCCGAGGACATCAGCGCCAGGTGCATCATGTCTTCACGCGCCAGCGGGGTCCCGACCCTGAGGCGGGAACGCGTGCCGCGGAGCGTGTCGACATCTTCATCACTGATGCTGAGCATCTCTTCCATGTCCGGCTGGGCGTCAAGCGCCACCATCGCGGTCATGAGCTTGGTGATGGAAGCGATCGGCAGGACGGCACCCGGGTTCTTTTCAAACAGGATGGCGCCCGTAGACTGGTCCATGACCAGAGCCGTCGCAGACTTCAGCGCCAGCCCTTCGGTTTCCTGCAGCGCTGTTCTTCTGACGTGTTTTTTTACATGCTTGTGCTTCTTGACGGCATCCGGCTTCTTCTTCTGCGCCGTTTCCGCAATACCCTGACCCGCGCCAATGGCTAGGCCAAGCGCCACAAGCAGCATCACCATCTTCTTCATATGCTTGTTCTCCCAAACCGAGCTACGGGCTGGCTGACAGTTTAGCAGCGAATAGCCCTGCCGCCAATAGTCAACAACGGCATTATTACAGAATAATTAAGTGGTTGTGTCAGATTGTTGATGTCCAGTCTCAAGAAAAGCGAGGACTTCATCGCGGCGCGCCAGGGTGTCATGGCGGCCGAGATCGATCAGTGCGCGGGTGTAGGACTTCTCGAACAGCAGGTAGCTGGTCAGCGCCCCGCCGTTCTTGTTCATTGCCCCGATGCCGCCCAGCAGGGCACGAACCGGCCAGGGCAGGCTCTTGGCATGACTGGCGGCCAGGTGGTCCAGACGCTCGGACGGGGCGATCACCAGGACATCGATGGGCCGCAGCGACACTCCCTGCTCCCGCCTGATTTCTTCCGGAATCAGGGTCAGCGTCTTGTTGATGCGACTCGTTCGCTCGAGGTCGGCCCACAAACTGTCGAGGAATATGCTGGATAAGGCATGTCCGGCAATCTGCGCCAGCGAGGGATAAGCACCGTCTGCTTCGCGGAAGGCTTCGGGAGTGGTCAGGCGGCCTGCGCCGATGACCAGTATCTTGTCGGCGCCGAGATGGATGGCAGGCGAAATCGGCGCCACCTGGCGCATCGAGCCGTCGCCGAAATATTCTCGATGCAGCTTGACCGCCGGAAATATGAAGGGAATCGCGCTCGATGCCAGCAAGTGGTCGACGCCAAGTTGGACATGAGCACCGAAACGTTGCGAGCGCTGCCATGGCTCGAGGTCGGGCCGCCCCTCAAAGAAGGTGACGCTTTGGCCCGAGGAATAACCGGAACAGGTAATGCTGATCGAATGCAGTTCGCGATTCGCTATCGCACCCTTGATGCGGGAAAAGTCGATATGTCGCGTGACCAACTGCCGCAAGGGTGCGTTATCGAGCAGGGCATTGGGGCTTTTTTTCACCAGCCAACCCATGGCAAACGCTGCGAGCCATCGTACTGCCGTGCCACCCATGCCGATGGCGTCAGCGCGATACACGTCGCCGGCGCGAAAGTTGCGCCAAAGATGAAGCAACTGCCCGACACCGGCGCCGAAATTGTCAGTCCTGGTCGCCAGGTAGGCGGCATTGAGAGCGCCGGCAGAGGTGCCGCAGATGATGGGGAATGGATTTTTCTTCTTGTCCGACAGCAGATCGCGTATCGCCGCCAGTACGCCGACCTGGTAAGCGGCGCGCGCCCCGCCCCCGGTCAATATCAGAGCAGTCTTTGTCCCCGCTGCAGGCATCAGGGCTTGGCTCTTGACTGCTCTGTCGCGGCTTCCACGGAAAGCAGCGCCGTCATGTTCACGATGCGCCTGACCGTCGCGGTCGGCGTCAGGATGTGCACCGGCCGGGCAGCGCCCAGCAGCAACGGGCCGACGGTGAGGCCGTCGCCGGCCGCGGTCTTGAGCAGATTGAAGGCGATGTTTGCGGCATCCAGGGTCGGCATGATGAGCAGGTTTGCCTGGCCCTTCAACGGCGAGTTTGGGAATACCTTGTGACGAATCTCTTCGGAAAGAGCCGCATCGCCATGCATCTCGCCATCGACTTCGAGGTGCGGCGCCCGTTCCTGGAGAAGCACCAGCGCCCGACGCATCTTGATGGCGGTCGGGGTGTCGTCGGTGCCGAAACTCGAATGCGAAAGCAGTGCGACCTTGGGCTGAAGACCGAAGCGTTTCACTTCCTCGGCGGCGAGCAAGGTCATCTCGGCCAGTTGCTCGGCGGTGGGATCGTAGTTCACATAGGTGTCGCCAATGAACAGCGTGCGATTGGGCAGGATCAGCATGTTCATCGCGTAGAAGCTGCCCACCCCCGGGGAAAGGCCGATCACATTGGCGATATAGCGCAGATGCTGGGAGTGACTGCCGAAAGTGCCGCAAATCATTCCCTCCGCGTAATCATGTCTGATCAGGAGCGCACCGATCAGCGTCGTGCGACGGCGCGCCTCGCGCTTGGCATACTCGATGCTCACGCCCTTGCGCGCCATGATGTTGTAGTAATCGCTCCAGAAATCGCGATAGCGCGGATCGGAATCAGGATTGACCAGTTCAAAATGTTCGCCGGGGCGGATACGCAGACCAAACTTGGCGATGCGCATATCGACCACACCCGGCCGACCGATCAGGATAGGCCGGGCAAGACCCTCGTCAACGACGGTCTGAACGGCGCGCAGCACGCGCTCTTCCTCGCCCTCGCAAAAGACGATGCGCTGCGGCTTCCTCTTCGCGGCGCTGAAAATCGGCCGCATCTGCAGGCCGGAGTGGTAGACGAACTCATTCAACTGCTCGCGATAGGCGTCGAGGTCAGCCAGGGGCCGGGTCGCCACGCCCGATTCCATGGCGGCACGGGCCACCGCAGGCGCGATCCGGACGATCAGGCGCGGGTCGAACGGGCTGGGGATGAGGAAATCCGGACCGAACTTGATATCCTCGCCGCCCAAGGCCGTGACCATGATGTCGGATTGCTCGGCATGGGCCAGATCGGCGATGGCATGCACGGCAGCGAGTTTCATGGGCTCGTTGATGGTGGTGGCGCCGACATCCAGGGCCCCGCGGAAGATGAAGGGGAAACAGAGGACATTGTTGACCTGATTCGGGTAGTCGGAGCGCCCGGTCGCGATGATGGCGTCTGGGCGCACCGCCTTCGCCTCTGCCGGCAGAATCTCCGGTACCGGGTTGGCGAGCGCCAGGATCAACGGCTGTGCCGCCATGGTCTTGACCATTTCAGGCTTGAGCACCCCCCCTGCAGAAACGCCGAGGAAAATATCGGTATCCGGCATGACATCGCCCAGCGTGCGCGCTTCCGTGGCCCGCGCATACCTCGCCTTGGATGGATCGAGCTTGGCATCGCGACCGACATACACCACCCCCTTGCTATCGGTGATGAAAATGTTCTTTGGGTCGAGGCCGAGGCTCACCAGAAGGTCGAGACAGGCGATAGCGGCCGCGCCTGCACCTGAGCAGACCAGCTTGACCTCCTCGATCTTCTTGCCGACCACGCGCAGCCCATTCAATATCGCGGCACCGGCGATAATCGCTGTGCCGTGCTGATCGTCATGAAAGACTGGGATCTTGAGCCGTTCGCGCAAATGCTTCTCGACGTAGAAACACTCCGGTGCCTTGATGTCCTCGAGATTGATGCCGCCGAAGGTGGGCTCTAGCGAGGCGATGATGTCCACCAACTTTTCCGGGTCGGTCTCGTTGATCTCGAGGTCGAATACATCTATGCCGGCGAATTTCTTGAACAGCACGCCCTTGCCTTCCATTACCGGCTTGCCGGCGAGCGCGCCGATGTTGCCCAAGCCGAGCACGGCGGTGCCGTTGGTGATGACGGCGACCAGATTGCCGCGCGAAGTGTATTTGTAGGAATTGGCGGGGTCGGCGACGATTTCGTCGCAGGCTGCGGCAACACCGGGAGTATAGGCCAGCGCCAGGTCCTGTGCATTGGTCACGGACTTGGTTGGAACAACCGAAATTTTTCCTGGTTTCGGTAGGCGGTGGTAATCAAGCGCAGCGGCGCGGATTCTTTCATCCATTTGCTGATTCCTTGTGGCAATGCGTTCAAGAGCGACAGGCCCAGCCTGGGGTTGGGCAGAGCCATAGTATAGCGGTTACCGGGTTTGCTCGTCGCGAGCGGAGATGGCATAATATTAAAAATATATCCTGTATTCCATTCTTCCGCGCCGGGCCTACCCCCTAACCCGCGGAAAGCCAGAAGCCAACGATCTCCATCCCATCGATCGCCCGACTTTCAGGCACTTTCCCGACAACTTTTCTTGGAGAGTTCCGCATCATGAATCAGCAGCATTCAGAGTCATCCAGCGCCCCGGACTATATCCGCCACAACAAACTGAAAGCCTGGGTCGCCGAAATCGCTGCGATGACGCGCCCAGATCGCATCGTTTGGTGCGATGGCTCGGATGAGGAATACGCCCGCCTCTGCAATGAAATGGTCGAGGCCGGCAGCATGATTCGGCTCAATCCGGCCACGCGACCCAACTCCTTCCTCGCCAACTCGGATCCTTCAGATGTAGCCCGTGTCGAAGATCGAACCTTTATTTGCACTGCCAACAAGGAAGACGCCGGCCCCAACAACAACTGGGAAGATCCGGTCAAGATGAAGGAAGTGATGCGCGGGCTGTATCAGGATTGCATGCGCGGTCGCACCATGTACATCATTCCCTTCTCGATGGGCCCGATAGGCAGCCCGATCGCCCACATCGGCGTCGAGATTTCCGACTCTGCCTATGTCGTGGTCAATATGAAAATCATGACCCGCATGGGCCGAAAAGTGGCCGACCAACTCGGCGAAAAGGGTGAATTTGTGCCTTGCCTGCACTCGGTCGGCATGCCTCTTGAACCCGGCCAGAAGGACATTCGCTGGCCCTGCAATAAAGCCAAGTACATCACCCATTTCCCAGAGACGCGGGAGATCTGGTCCTTCGGTTCGGGTTATGGCGGCAATGCCCTGCTCGGCAAGAAATGCTTCGCCCTGCGCATCGCCTCGAGCATGGCGCGCGAGGAGGGCTGGCTCGCCGAGCACATGCTGATTCTTGGCGTGGAAAATCCTCAGGGTGAAAAAAGCTATGTCGCCGCAGCCTTCCCCTCGGCCTGCGGCAAGACCAA